>DATCIR010000153.1:0-28059 GCA_036507695.1 Gammaproteobacteria bacterium | reverse complement strand
ACGGGTGGATTTTTGTCGTGCATTATGAGTTCTCCTGACAGTTCAAAATCAAGCGCCGGCGTTAAAACCGGACGCAAACAATCCTGCTCAGCGGCAGGCGAAACTAGCCGGGAAGTAGAATGGGAGGCCGGATGAGCCGTTCAGCACGCGGCATGATCAGCGGCGCCGTGGCTGGCTGTGGCGGTGGTATCTCCAACTGTGCGCCGCTTGGCGGTATGCTGGATACAATAATCGACAATGAACAATCAGTGCAATGCTGGCAGCCGCCGGCGCCACAGCATTCATTCGCACTCGCAGAAGGGTAGGAATGCTCGGCCACCATGGCGTCGTGGCAGCCCGTCGTCGCCGCGCTGCCAGCCGTGCCAGGGTGCAAATGAGTTTCCACCGCTGGCTCTGCCGGGGAATTGGAAAGCGCGGCGGCCGCCAGCCGTAATGGCAAACTCGTCATCAGGGTGATGACGAGCAGTGCAATCAATGGTCTGACAAAATGGATCATAGGCGTGACTGCGGGACTTACGATAAATGTTTTGTTTGATTCCTAACCGCTGATTTCGCAGTATAGCCAAATCTATATCCGATTGTAAGTGGCAGGCCGTTTTGGTTTGAGTTCCATCGTTTCTCAGGTCCCGTTTGGATTGCCCGCCTGTCTCGCCACGAGCCGGTGAAACACCTCAAGCGCGGACAGCGGGCGTCTGCTGTTACGTTGCCAGGTTTGGCGGGAACCACGGTCTAGGCTCCCGTATTGCAAGCGGCGGCTATTGCGGCTACCATGCGGTTATTTTATTAACAAAAGTGGCCGCGTAAAATTCAGGTGATTCTAGACGTTATCCGGCCTGTAAAACCAATACATTACTTAAAATTCAGCATTTAAGAATCAGCCTATGCCCGAAGATCTTCCAAGAGCCGTGATCGTCCTGTTGTGGTTACTGATAGGTTTAATGGTGTTCGGTTACCTGTTAATGGCGCACACGGCAGTGAGCAGCCTGCTTTTTGCCGTGGTTTTCTATGGCGCTCCCGTTCTCTGGACCATGAGGAAAAAATCAGAATCCGCCAAAACCGGCCCCGGTTAATCGACGCCCGGCGTAATTTGCCACTAACCGTTGCAGGTTTAATTCCTCAGTTGGTCAGAAAAAAAATGGGTCGTGTGGTCGCGCGCTCCCAGCGCGTTACGATTATTGGTGACGCCTGCATGCAAGTGAAAATCCCACGGCTTGGCGTCATAACTCCTGACCGCGAACACATTGGCAGTGTTTTTACCGCGCCCAGGTCTTGGGTTTTATCGCCGGTTGGCTTTTCTTATGATGGTAATACGACTACCCTTATCATACAGTCATCTATCGCAAGGGGCTTCTTAATGAATAAATCCAAATTGCTATGCAGCTTGTTGGCTGGTGTCGTGACCTTATTCGCCGGCTTCAGCGCCGGCGCGGAGACACTTCTGAAAACCTTTATTCTTGCCAAAACCGCCTCCGGTGACGTGGCAAGTACGGTGAGTGAAACCCGCGAGAAACTGTCGAGTGCAGGTTTTGAAATCGTGGGTGAATACACCCCTTATTCTGACGCCACAATTATTATTGTGACCAATGATACGTTAAAGCAAAATGCCGCCGCCAGTGACTTTGGCGCATTTGGCGCCGCCCAGCGTGTCGCAGTGACTAAGGTCAAAGACCAGGTACAGGTTGCTTTTACCAACCCGGTTTACATGGCGCACGCCTATCGCATGAAATCCGACTTGTCGGATGTTGCCGGCCAACTAAAGCAAGCCTTGGGCGACCAGGGTGAATACGGTCCTGATAAAGGTGTAGATGCAGGCAAATTACGTAAATATCATTACAAGTGGTTGATGCCTTATTTTGATGATCGCCTTCAATTAACCGATTATAAATCCCACGAGGAAGCACTGGAAAAAGTCGAAAGCGCGTTGCAGTCCGATAACAAAAGTGGCGTTAAAAAAATATACCGCATCGACATACCGGGCAAACAGGAAACCGTCATCGGCGTAAGTCTGGCTGGAGCGAAAAATGTGGAGTGCAGCGGCGATAAATACATTATGGACCGCATTGACTTCAAGGATGTCAGATCAACCGGCCATTTGCCCTACGAGATTGTGATAGCCGGCAACAAAGTTTATGCACTGCCTGCTGAATTCCGGATTGCCATCAGTTTCCCTGACTTATCCATGATTGGCAGCAACAGCTTTGCTTCCATCATGTGTGCGCCGGACGCAATCCAGACGGCTTTAACGTACGGCAGTGGCGGCAAAAAAGAGAGTGATTACTAAACTTAAAAAAAGAGGGTCTTCCGAAGAATCCGTGGGCAACTTAACGCTGATAGTAAACGCAAAGACGCCGTGGCGCAAAGGGCGCGGCGCCGGATAATTTCTAAAAAACAGGTGAGGAACGCATTTTGGGCTCCAGATTTGGCGGTCTAATAGCGCATCCTGACGATACGACTGCAAGGGTTGTAATAGTTTGAATTCTTTGCGTCTTCGCGCCTTTGCGTTGAAGTTTTTTTGGTGCTGGCCTACCCACAGGTTTTTCAGGCGAGACAAAATAACTTATTATTATTTTATATATAGCGGGCTCGCTCAGCGGCGAAATCAAGTTGAAAATTATTACAATGACAGATTGCAAAAACGGGGCTTGCCGCCCCGTCTACATGTTTTTGTCAGACAGAATAATAATTTTGTTCATTCAAAAGGATGGCGCAAGACAATGGTCTCTTCGCGGTCAGGGCCGGTCGATACAATATCGATGGGCCGTTCCGCCACTTCCGCAATGCGCTTCAAATAGGCTTGCGCGTTAGCGGGCAAATCGGAATATTGCCGGATGCCCACGGTTGACTCCTTCCAGCCGGGCATGTCTTCATAAATGGGTGTACATGATGCGAACGCTTCTTCGCCTACCGGGGGCGTTTTGCGTTCTTCACCGTTGCACTTGTAACCTGTGCAAATCTGTATTCTGTCAAGTCCGTCCAGCACATCCAGCTTGGTAATACACAGGCCTGACACGCTATTGATGTTGTTCGAGCGGCGCAAGGCAACCGCATCGAACCAACCGCAGCGGCGGGGTCGGCCGGTCGTCGAACCGAATTCATGCCCCTTCTCGGCGAGATGCCTGCCGTAGGCATCATCCAGCTCAGTTGGAAAAGGTCCTGACCCGACCCGTGTTGTATAGGCTTTGGTAATCCCCAGCACGTAATCAAACGCGCGCGGCCCCACACCGCTGCCGGTGCCGGCATTGCCTGCGGTGGTATTGGAGGATGTCACGTAAGGGTAGGTGCCATGATCAATGTCCAATAAAGCGCCCTGCGCGCCCTCAAACATAACGCTGTCGCCCTTTACCTGATATTGATGCAATAATTCAGGTATGTCCGCAATAAGCGGTGTAATACGTTCGCCCAAGGCCAGGGTTTCTTCCAGCACCTGTTGAAAATCAACGGTGTCAACCTTGAAATAATTTTTCAAGGCAAAATTATGATAGTCCAGCACTTCCCCGAGTTTGGCGGCAAAACGCTTGCGGTGTAATAAATCACCCAGCCGCAATCCCCGGCGCGAAACCTTGTCTTCGTAGGCCGGTCCAATTCCACGGCCCGTCGTTCCAATCGCCGCCTTGCCGCGCGCTTTTTCCCGCGCATGATCCAGCGCCACATGGTAGGGAAGTATTAACGGGCAGGCTTCGCTGATATTGAGCCGCGAGCTGACCGGGATGCCGCGCGATTCCAGCATATCGATTTCTTCCACCAGCGCTTTGGGCGATACCACTACGCCATTACCGATCAGGCATTGCACGCCGTCACGCAGAATACCCGACGGTATCAGGTGTAAAACTGTTTTCTCCCCTTTGATAACCAGGGTATGACCCGCGTTGTGGCCGCCCTGAAAACGCACTACCACTTTCGCTTGATCCGTTAACAGATCAACGATTTTTCCTTTTCCCTCATCACCCCATTGAGTGCCAATTACAATTACGTTTTTGCCCATTGCGCGTTTCCTGAATTATTATCGCCTTGTTTCAACTGCCGGGGATTATTATGCGTTGACAACAACCCACTTGTCATTTTGTTTTTCCAGTTTACGGTCGCATCCCATCGCTCTGGCGTCGCCGGTTTGCCCGGGCAGGCCGGTAATGACACGGTTTCCTTGAGCGCGCAACTCGTCAATCGTTTGGGTTAGCGTATCATCATCCACGCACGGCGCAAATATCCCCGGCTCCACACCGTTGACAATACTGGAATATTCCATCAGGGCGCGCAAATCAGCGGTAAACCCGGTGGCAGGGCGCGCCCGGCCAAATACCTGGCCAATGTGATCATAACGCCCACCCTGGGCAATCGACTGTCCCGCGCCGGGTTTGTACGCCGCAAACACCGCACCGGTGTGGTAATTATACCCGCGAAGCTCCGCCAGGTCGAAATGCAACTCAATTTGCGGGTTAAGCTTCAGCAGCTGAGCCGCGATAAATTCCAGGCTGTCAATGGCTTTTTGCACATTGTTCGCAGCAGCTTTCAATGTTTTACGCGCCTTTTTCAGCATATCAACGCCGCCGTTCAGCCATATCAACTCTGACAGCATTGATTGTGTGGCCGCGGGGATTTTAGCCTGTTCGAGGATAGCGGTGATTTCGGGAGCGGCTTTGCGCTGTAACGCGTCGAATAACAGGTTTTCCTGTTGCCGATCCAGTTTTGCCTGTTTCGCCAGACTCCGGAAGATATCGACATGCCCCAAATCCAGGTAAATGTCATCGAGTCCAATGCGTTGCAGCATGGCCAACATCAATCGAATAACCTCAAGGTCACTGGCAACACCATCATGGCCATAAAGTTCGGCGCCGATCTGCATCAGGCTTCGCTTGTTTGACAGATCATCGGCGTGGGTACGCAGCACGGTCCCCATATAACACAGCCGCGTGGGTTGTTCGCGCCCCAGCTGGTGGGCATCGATACGCGCAACCTGGGGTGTCATATCCGCGCGTATCCCCATCATACGGCCGCTTTTTTGGTCGACGAGTTTGAATGTCTGAAGATCCAGATCGCTGCCAATACCCGTGAGCAGGGACTCGGTATATTCCAGAAACGGCGGGATCACCAACTCATATCCCCAGGTAGAAAACATATCCAGCAGTTGCCTGCGCAGTAATTCAATACGGTACGCATCCTGAGGGAGCAGTTCTTCGATACCTTCCGGCAGGATCCAACGTTCGTTATTCATGGCAGGCAATAGCTGGTGTAGAGGTGATAACTTTGGTTGTTGGTTGTTGGTTGTTGGTTGTTGGTTGTTATTTCGTGGTTAGCAATTTTCGGTCAGCCATGTTGTTAACTATTTACTCATGAAAAGCTATTAGTATTTGGAAACGTTGTTAAAAAATTATTGAAAAACACTAAGCGCTTAGGTTATTAATCAAATACATTAACAACACACCGGCCAGCATACTAGCGAATCCAGCAATTCGCAGTTGTTTATCGTTCATCTGGGCAATCATTTGCATGGCTTGCCTGAATCCGGCAGGATTTATAAAAGGCAGCAATCCTTCAAGTACCAATAAAAGCGCCAGCGCTAAAAACAGATCGTGCCACATGTTTGCTCACCAGTGCTATTCACCGGCACTATTCACCTGAACTATTCACCTGCATTTTTTCGGCACTGTTCACCAGAGCATCCTGTTGACTCAGCCCATTACCCGGCTTTCAGCAGGTTGTTGTACCACTATAAATATATAAACACCAGCTGCTCGTCATTACTTGAAATACTGGAAGAATTCGCTTTTCGGCTGCAGTATCAGTATATCCTCTTTACTGGCAAAGGTATTGCGATACGCATTGATGCTCCGATAAAACCCATAGAATTCCTTGTCCTTGCTATAGGCGACAGCATAAATATTTGCCGCTTCACGATCTCCTTCACCGCGAATCTCTTCTGCCTTGCGATAGGCATCCGCGATGATTACGGTGCGTTCCCGATCGGCTTTGGCGCGAAGGGTTTCCGCTTCCTGTTCACCTTGCGCGCGCAATTCCTTGGCGACCCGTTGACGTTCAGCTTCCATACGCCGGTATACCGACTCACTGATTTGTTTGTCGAGGTCGATACGCTTGATGCGAACTTCTACAATATCGATACCGAATTCCTGCGCCTGTTTGTTGACCTCTACAGTCAGGATATCCATGATCAGCTTGCGCTCACCGGATACGACATCACGAATTGTGCGTTTACCAAACTCACCGCGCAGACCATCCTTAACAATCTGGGAAAGACGAACATTGGCGCGATCAGTGTCCCCGCCAGTCGCCGTATAGAATTTGGAAACATTATCGATTTTCCACTTGACGAACGAGTCAACGATTACGTTTTTCTTTTCATTGGTAAGGTAACGTTCCGGTTGCGCATCCATGGTCTGAACGCGCGCGTCAAATTTTCGGACGTCGTTTACGAACGGTATTTTCCAGTGAAACCCTGGTTCAATATCGGTGCTGACGGCTTCGCGAAATTTAAACAAAATGGCTTTTTGACGCTCTTCCACGATAAAAAAAGACATGGATCCCACAATCAGGATCACAACGATGAGAATCAAGCTAATCATTTTACCCTGCGTCATTAGCGAACTCCTCTGTTATTGCCGCGGCTACTGTCCCGTAACGGTGCTTGAGTACTGGAGCGGCTGGGCGACGTAGAGTCCAAAGCAGGACTTTGACTTTGCATGAGGTCGCGCATTCCTGCCGCACCCTGCATCATTTTATCCAAAGGCAAATACAACAGATTGTTTCCACCCTCAACGTCCACCACTACCTTGCTGGTGTTGGACATCACTGATTCCACGGCGTCAATATAAAGACGTTTACGGGTTACTTCAGGCGCCTTTTTATATTCGCCCAGAATCTGTGTAAAACGGCTGGCTTCGCCTTGCGCCCTGGCGACGACCTGGTCTTTATAGGCGTAAGCATCTTCTTCGGCGCGAGCCGCGGCGCCACGGGCGCGCGGGATTATATCGTTGGCGTAAGCCTGGGCTTCGTTCTTGAGCCGCACCTCGTCCTCACGCGCCTTTACCGCATCATCAAACGCGGCCTGCACAGGTTCGGGAGGCTGTGCGTCCTGCATGTTCACGCTGGTAACCAGCAATCCGGTGCCATAGCGATCCAGAATACTCTGAATGAGCTCTTGCACCTTGGCGGCAATTTCTGAACGCCCTTCAGTTAACACAAAATCCATTTGGTTCTTGCCAATAATTTCGCGTAGCGCGCTTTCGGTTACCTGGCGCAAGGTGTCGTCAGGATTCACCACTTTGAATAAATAGTCACTGGCGCTTTTGATTTTGTATTGCACGGCAAGATAGATATCCACGATATTTTCATCCTGCGTCAACATCAAGGATTCTTCCTCTATGGAAGCTGAACGCCGGCCGGTACCGCCTTCCGTACGATAGCCAATACGGGCGTCGCGTACGTTTTCGATGTCGACGATTTCGTAAGATTGAATAATGGGAGGCACCCATTGCAAACCGGGCATGGTCGTTTTGATGTACTTGCCAAATTGCAGAACCACGGCGCGCGTACCCTCCTCCACGGTATAGACGCCGGCAACAGCCCACACCGCCAACGCAATCACCAGGATTAAACCGATACCCGCTGAACTGATACCACCGCCCTTGCCTCCACCGCCACCCGGTGTCTGGCCAGAACCGCCACGTCCGAACAATGCGCCGAATTTATCCTGCATTTTTTTGACGACTTCATCCAGATCAGGTGGTCCTTGATTATTACCACCACCCCACGGATCTTTGTTTTTGCCAGATCCCCCTGGTTCGTTCCAGGCCATGTTGTACTCCATTTCGTTTGATGAATTGATTGATTAAATTTGCACCACAAATATCGTTAAATAACGACGATGCCGTTTGTGTAGGCACAAAAGCCGGATTTTAGGGTGCCGAGGCATCACCCGCAATAGTTAATAAATTGTTTGTGTGATTCTTTTTCAAGTTGTACACCTTCTTTTTGTTGGATTGCCTCGAGATTCTTGCGGGTAATGTGTATCTCTAGAAATAAATCGCCGCTTTCGTCACTGCATTCCCGGAGCACGCGGCTCTGCGAATACAACAATGAGCGCAATCGGCCGTTACTCGCGGGAATCCGCACCCACTGCTGTAGCGTCTCATTGAAACTGTAATCCTTCATTGCGCTCAACAATAAGTCTATTCCTTCCCCGGTGTGCGCGGAAAGCCAGACGCGGTTTGGCAATCCCGCTGCATCGTAATCGATGCGCGGTTGACCGCCTGCCACGCGATCCAGCTTGTTAAATACCTGAATTTGCGGAATATCGCTGGCGTTAATTTCCTTGAGCACGGCATTAACTTGCGCAATATTTTCCTGATAATCACTCTGGCTGGCATCAATCACGTGCAGTAATAAATCAGCTTCCATTGTCTCTTCCAGCGTGGAATGAAACGCTTCGATCAGGTCATGGGGTAGATGGCGAATAAAACCAACGGTGTCTGCCAGAATCACTTCGTTATTATTACCCAAATCGCAACGGCGCAATGTGGGATCAAGCGTCGCGAATAATTGATCTTCAGCATAAACATCCGCCGCAGTGAGCCGGTTAAATAAGGTAGACTTGCCGGCATTGGTGTAGCCCACCAACGATACGCTGGGAATATCCGCTCTTTTTCTGGCGCGGCGTCCTTGTTGGCGCCGCTTATGAACTTTCTCCAGGCGTTTTTTCAGTTGCTTGATGCGAATTCCGACCAGACGGCGGTCCGTTTCCAACTGTGTTTCACCCGGGCCCCTCAATCCAATACCACCCCTTTGCCGCTCCAGGTGCGTCCAGCCACGCACCAAACGTGTCGACATATGCTGCAATTGCGCCAATTCGACCTGCAAGCGGCCTTCATGGCTTGTGGCGCGCTGGGCAAATATATCCAGAATCAAACCCGTACGGTCCAGTACACGGCACTCCAGAAATTTTTCCAGATTACGTTCCTGGGAAGGCGTCAGGGTGTTGTCAATCAACACGACGTCCGCTTTGGTTGCGGCAATGGCCGCGCGAACCTCTTCTGCTTTCGCCTCGCCGATCAAATAACGGGGATCCTGAATTTTGCGGGCACTAGTTACCATCGCCACGGGCTCAACGCCTGCTGATCTGGCGAGTTCGCGGAATTCTTCAATTTCCTCATCGTGTAAACGCGAAGAGAAATTGGCGAAAACAAGAATGGCTTGTTCACCACTCTGGGGACGATCAAACAACTACGTCCCCCTGGTGCATTCCCGGCGGTTGATGCTTAGGTACTTCGGGCTTGTGTTTCAGAATTGCCTTCATGTGTTGACGGTAGTTTAACATTGCGTGCAGGTACCACGGTCGAAATTGCATGCTTATAAACCATTTGATTGACGCTGTTCTTCAGTAACACTACAAACTGGTCAAATGAGTCAATCTGCCCTTGTAACTTGATGCCGTTAACGAGATAAATCGCTACAGGTATTCTTTCTTTCCTGAGGGCATTTAAAAAAGGGTCTTGTAGTGATTGCCCTTTTGGCATGGCGTGTCTCCTTATTTTATCTTTGTTTTATAATAGGAGGGGTAGACCGTATTGCTACGAAGCGCTTTATGATCTTGCCCTTATTAATCGCGTTTAGTTCCAGTACTTAAAGCCTACAGTAGTCATCATAAAAAAATCAAAACATCCTCGGACTTTACGATTCCGTTCCTGAAACTATAGCACAACGCACGATTTCCTATATTCAATTACCCACAATGGGATCATTTAATAGTTTTTTCAATATCTTGGAATAAATATTATTTTCCAGCGCATCAAACCACATCCCCTCCTTGTCCGACCGCAACCAGTCCGACCGTAACCAGGTGAATTGACGTTTGGCGAACTGGCGAGTGGCAATGATCCCTTTTTGGATCATGGCATCGTATTGAAGTTCACCCTCCAGGTAAGCCCATACCTGGCGATACCCCACCGCCCGGATCGACGGCAAATCCCTGTGCAAATCGCCCCGCTTATACAATTGTTCAACTTCCTCAACCAATCCCATCTTGAGCATATGGTTGAATCTTATCGCTATTCGATCGTGCAACACCGTGCGATCACCGGGCGCCAGAATCAATTTAGACACAGTATAGGGCAATTTCCCGGGATTATCCCGGCGCACAATACTGCTCATTGCTTCACCAGTTAATTCATATACTTCAAGCGCGCGCTGGATACGCTGGGGATCATTGGGATGAATCCGGGCTGCGGTTTCAGGGTCAACCATCGCCAGCCGCTGGTGCATCTTCGCCCATCCCACCGCCATGGCTTCGGCGTTCAGCTGACCGCGCAACCCGGGATCCGCCGCTGGCAGAGGGGACAATCCCGCCGATAACGCCCGGAAATATAAAAACGTACCTCCGACCAACAAGGGTATCTTGCCTTTGGCATGGATTTCATTCATTTCGCGCAGCGCGTCCTCGATAAATTGCGCCGCGGAGTATGTTTCCGCCGGATCACAAATATCAATCAAGCGATGCGGGGCTTTTTGCAGTATTTCGGCACTGGGCTTGGCGGTTCCGATATTCATTCCGCGGTACACCATGGCCGAATCAACACTAATGATCTCGCAGGGCAAGTCTTCCACCAGGCGGATAGCAATGTCTGTCTTGCCGGATGCCGTGGGCCCCAGCAGAAATATGGCGGGGGGTTTATGCGTCATGGGTGGTGCGGCACTACACTTCCAGGCTTTTTGCCAGAATGATCGCGTCTTCACGGCCGACTTTGGCAGGATAATAATCCAGCCGTGTGCCAATCTGGTTAAATCCCATTTTATCGTACAACGCGATCGCCGCCTGATTGGATGGCCTGACTTCCAGGAACACCGTGCCCACCTTTCGCTGTTTAGCTAACTTTAGCATGTGAGCCAACAAGTGTTCGCCTAAACCTTTGCGCCGCAGGCTTTGCGCGATACAAAGGTTCAATACATGCGCTTCCGATGCGCCCGTGGACACAATGCAATAACCCGCCAATTCGTTGCCCAGCTCGCACACCTGGCAAAGGTAGCCAACCCGCAGGCAATCGGCAAAGATCTGCCGTGTCCAGGGGAAATCATAATTCTTGGTTTCCAGGGCCATGATGTCATCGAGATCCTTCCCGGACATGGGGCGCAAAAAAACCGATGGCGATTTAAGAACAGCACTCATGAATTCGAATAATCCTTGGCGACTGATTATTTTTGATAGGTTTATTCTATGGTTCCACGGCTAACGGTTTGCGCAAACAACAAATCCTGCCATGCCTTGCGCTTTTCGGTTGGCGAGCGCAGCAAATATGCCGGGTGATACGTGACAACAACCGGTATTTTTTGCGGGCCATAATAAAAACACCGGCCTCGCAGTTGTGACAGGCTGCTCTCGGTCTTCAACAAATTATGGGCGGCAATCCGGCCAACCGCCAATATAATTTTTGGATTGACCAAGGCAACCTGCCTTTCCAGAAATTTTTCACATTTCACCACTTCTTCCGGGCGTGGATCCCGATTATTGGGCGGCCGGCATTTCAGTATATTAGCGATATATACCTGTTCCCGCTTGAGCCCAATCGCCAGCAACATGTTATTCAGCAGTTGGCCTGCCCGGCCCACAAAGGGCTCACCCTGGCGGTCTTCATCGGCGCCCGGCGCTTCGCCGATAATCATCCAGTCCGCTTGCTCATTGCCAACGCCAAATACGGTATTGTTGCGCGTGCTATGCAAATCACACGCAACACACTGACGTACGGCATTTTTCAGCTGATCCCAATTATAGTGATGCACCTCATCACCCACGGGCACTGCAACGTTTTCCACGGCAACGCTTACTGTATCCGCCGCTACTGGCATACTGCTGGCCGGCATGGATTCAACAACCAGGGGTGACACGGATTCTGTTGCCTCACGCCGTACCCAGGTCTGGATTCCCATGGCCTGCAGGTAGTGTTGTTGCCGTTCATCGATCGCCATGGTGACTAAACTCGACCCGTTAGACCTGGGGATGCTGCCGCTGCATAGTCGACATCAATTTATTCAGCGCGTTGATATACGCCATCGCGGAAGCAATCACGATATCGGTATCGGCGCCCTGGCCATTGACAATTTGTCCGTCTTTTTCCAGCCGTACCGTCACTTCGCCTTGCGCATCGGTGCCACTGGTGATGTTGTTTACCGAATACAACAACAGATGCGATCCACTATTGATCGCTTTCTCAATGGCCTGGAAGGACGCATCCACCGGGCCGCCACCACCGGCTTGCACGGGTTTTTCCTCACCGTTAACATTCAAGGTAATTGCAGCCACGGGTTTTTCTCCCGTTTCCGAGCAGACTTTCAATGACACCAACTTAATATACTCGTTTTCCCTGTCAAGGTCGGCCGTGGTAGCCAAGGCTTGCAAATCATCGTCGAATATCTCATGTTTCTTATCGGCCAATTCCTTGAACCGGGCAAAGGCGGTGTTCAATTCCTCTTCCGATTCAAAACCGATTCCCAATTCCTGCAGCCGGGTTCTAAACGCATTGCGGCCGGAATGCTTGCCCAACACCATGCGGTTGGTGGTCCAGCCCACATCTTCGGCACGCATGATTTCGTAGGTCTCGCGGCTTTTCAATACCCCATCCTGATGGATACCCGATTCATGGGCAAAGGCGTTCACCCCCACAATCGCTTTGTTGGGTTGCACCGCAAACCCGGTAATACCCGCGACCAAACGCGAAGTAGGCACAATCTGGGCTCGATCAATATGATCAACATTGCATGCAAAGACGTCTTTGCGGGTGCTGACCGTCATGACGATTTCTTCGAGTGCCGCATTGCCGGCGCGTTCGCCCAAACCGTTGATGGTGCATTCCACCTGGCGTGCCCCGTTGATTACGGCGGAAAGCGAATTGGCGACCGCAAGTCCCAAATCGTTGTGGCAATGCACGGAAAACACCGCTTGGCCGGAGTTGGGAACACGCTCAATCAACTGCGCGATCAAGTTGCCAAACTGATGCGGCAGGTTATAACCTACCGTATCCGGAATATTAACGGTACGGGCCCCGGCGTTAATAACCGCCTCTAATACCCGGCACAAGAAATCCAGTTCAGAACGGCCGGCATCTTCCGGCGAGAACTCAACGTTGTCGGTGTACTGACGCGCGCGTTTTACCGCACGCACCGCCTGCTCGAGGACTTGATCCGGCTCCATGCGCAATTTCATTTTCATATGAATCGGGGAAGTGGCGATAAAAGTGTGAATTCGCCCTGAATTGGCGTTTTTTAAGGCTTCACCGGCCCGGTCGATATCCTTGTCCAACGCCCTTGCCAATCCACACACCGTACTGTCCTTGATCGCCTCGGCAACGGCTTTTACCGCCTCGAAATCACCGGGGCTGGCTACGGGAAAGCCCGCTTCAATAACATCCACGCGCATTTTTTCCAGCGCTTTCGCAATCCGTAATTTTTCATCCCGCGTCATGGAAGCGCCGGGACTCTGTTCACCATCGCGTAATGTCGTATCAAAAATAATTAATTTGTCATTCATGGTCTCGCTCCATTCGCGTGGCATGCCTGCGGCATTATCCTCGGCAAGCCGCGCTGATTAAATACAATTGTATCAAACCCTTGGCGGGTTGATGGAAAACAAACGGAAATAAATTGGGATTAAATAGGATAGTCTGCCCTTAGGGCAGTAGAAGCAGCAGGTTGCAGGAAGAAACACTCAAAGCAACACCACGCGGACCAGTCATATCCTCGGTGCGGTGCAAAGCTTTAGTAAAAGCTTTATGTGAATTGTTGCTTTCTTGTCGCATCTTCGTGGTTGTGGTGATCGTCGGTTGTGGTGATCGTCGGTTGTGGTTTCGGTTGTGGTTGATGTAGCAGTTAATCTATAAATACAAATAGTCGAATTACGTTTAATTACCACCGTTGGTTAACTATAGCGGCAGCCGGCGTCTTTGCCAAGGGACTTTTACCCGCTAGTTGTGGTTACCCGGAGACTACTGGTCTTTTTGCCGCATGGATTCAGCCGCTTTACCCTCATCGCGTGACTGATCGCCTGCATCGGTTTCACGCGTTGCCTCACTCTGACTATGCAGCTTGCGCTCCGCGCGCCGCTTTCTCAAACTCACCAGGGTGTATATAGGTCCGGAAATGGCGTACACAAGAAATATGGAGAACAAAACCTGGGGCGGGCTTACCGAAATAAAAACAAACACCAGCACCACGACGATCATGGTGACAAAGGGTATTTTTCCTTTTAGATCAAGATCCTTAAAGCTGCGATAGCGGATATTGCTGACCATTAGGATACCGGCCAGCAGGGTCAATACAAACGCGGGTATGCGCCAATCGGCTCCGGCTTGGCTATGATCCGCCCCGACCCACACCATGCCGGCCACCACTGCCGCGGCCGCCGGACTGGCGAGCCCCTGGAAATAGCGTTTACCGGCAGTGCCCACCTGGGTATTAAAACGCGCGAGCCGCAGCGCCGCACACGCCGTGTAAATAAAGGCCGCCAGCCAGCCAAGCTTGCCTAGGTTAACCAGCGCCCATTCAAACATCACCAGGGAGGGCGCCAGGCCAAACGCCACCATATCCGCGAGGCTATCGTATTCCGCGCCAAAATTGGTTTGGGTATTGGTCAGGCGGGCGATACGTCCGTCAAGGCCGTCCATGATCATGGCAATAAATACCGCGGCGGCGGCGGCTTCGAATTTTCCGCTTATCGCGGCAACAATGGCGTAAAAACCCGCAAACAAACAAGCCGTGGTAAATAAATTCGGCAACAGGTAAATACCGCGGCCACGCTGTTTTTCCAGTAGTTTGGGTGGCATAAATACTTATTGTATCCTTCCGCCAGAATTTGCGGTTTCGTGGGCAATCAACACAATATAACGCACATCCATAGAATTATCGAATCATAGAATTATCGAACCAAGGTGGCTATCACCCGCGTACCCGACTGAACCTTGTCGCCCGATTTCACATCAATACGACAGTGCGTTGCTACAAAAATTTCTGCATGAACGCCAAATAGTACGAAACCGCAACGTTTGCCCTGCCCGATACGCTCACCGCTATGAACAGTGCAGCGTACTTTCTTTCCCGCGATTCTTGGAGTCAATGTTGTCACAATGTCATCGCCCTCATCACTCCGGGTCCACTGTGCGTAGGCTGGTATGCCGGAGTCTTGATAAATGGCGCGATCTTCATCATTGTCCGGTAACGCACCGAACCACTGACCATGCACCTTGCCTTCCATAGCGCTGCGAAGTACGAATGTTCCCCATAAACTGCCTCGAATTTTGATTCGCACGGCGCCACGAGCGAGATAAGGATCGCGTAGTTCATTGACGGATATCACTCTGCCGTCAATGGGCGCCACAATTCCCAAGGGTAACGGTGGAACTTGCCGGCGTGGATCACGATATAAAAACGCCAACAGCAGCACTGCCAGCCAAAAACCGGCAGCAATCAACCATCCGTAAAAATAATGCACTATTGACGCCAACAGAATTACCACAAGCATCGGCCACAATGCCTGCCGGGCAATAATAGGGCGTTCGTAATGAATCATAGGATAAATTCTGAATTCGTAGAAACAAGCAGGGCAATGCTGGCCGCATTGCCCTGCTCTGGCGAGTTAATCCGTGTTATTAGTTTTTGGACTTGTCGACAATCCTGCTGTCTTTTATCCAGGACATCATGCTGCGAAGTTTTTCCCCGACCTGTTCAATGGGATGTTCACGGGCAATGCGGCGTTTGGCTTTCAATGTGGCGGCGCCGGCCTGGTTTTCCAGAATAAACTCCCGGGCAAATTCCCCGGTCTGAATTTCCTTAAGTATGCGTCTCATCTCCGCCTTGGTTTCATCGGTGATAATGCGCGGCCCCCGCGTCAGATCACCGTATTCGGCGGTGTTGGAAATAGAATAACGCATATTGGCGATTCCACCTTCATACATTAAATCCACAATCAGTTTCAATTCATGAAGGCACTCAAAGTAAGCCATCTCAGGCGCGTAACCGGCTTCCGTGAGCGTTTCAAAACCGGCTTGCACCAATGCCGTGGCTCCACCGCACAATACCGCCTGTTCGCCAAACAGGTCCGTCTCGGTTTCGTCCCGGAACGTGGTTTCAATAACGCCTGCGCGGCCTCCGCCATTGGCGGAGGCATAGGACAACGCGGTTTCTTTTGCGTGGCCGGAAGCATCCTGGTGCACGGCGATCAGGCTGGGCACACCACCACCCTGTGTATACGTGGTGCGCACCAGATGTCCCGGTCCCTTGGGCGCAATCATAATGACATCCAGATCAGCGCGCGGCTCAATCTGGCCAAAATGAATATTGAAACCATGCGCGAAACACAGGGTGCCACTTTCCTTGATATTCGGCGCAATGTGATCCCGATAAAGTTTTGCCTGATGTTCATCGGGCGCCAGAATCATGACGACGTCGGCTTCCTGAACCGCTTCGGGCACATCCTTAACCGTAAGGCCGCTGTTTTTGGCTTTCACAACGGATGCGGAACCGGGCCGCAGTCCAACCACAACCTTGACGCCGGAATCTTTCAAGTTGTTGGCGTGCGCATGCCCTTGCGAACCATAACCGATAATTGCGACTTTTTTACTTTTTATTATGGAAAGATCGCAGTCTTTGTCGTAATAGATGTTCATGACGTTAATTTTTCTCCTGTTTCGAATAATTAATAGTTGTGCTGATTGCCTGTCATTCAAGCAAGAATGCAGTGTCAGGGATGCAGCGATTTTTCCCCACGCGCAATGCCTGCCACGCCGGAGCGTACGGTTTCCAGGATCGGCACAGTCAGAGCCTTGATAAAAGCATCCAGCTTGCTCGCGCTACCGGTCAATTCAACCGTGTAGGTGGCGTCGGTCACATCGATAATGCGGCCACGAAATATTTCTGTCAGCCGTTTGACTTCGTCCCTGTCATCGCCGGTAACCCGCGTCTTGATCATCATCATTTCACGTTCGATGTGATCCCCTTGGGTCAGGTCAACAAGCTTGACCACGTCGATCAGTTTGTTCAGCTGCTTGGTAATCTGCTCGATGATCTCGTCAGAACCCCGGGTCACCAGCGTGATTCTTGACAATGTTTCGTCTTCTGTTGGCGCTACGGTTAATGACTCAATGTTGTAACCACGCGCGGAAAACAGACCCGCGACCCGCGACAGCGCGCCCGCTTCGTTTTCCAATAATATGGATATGATATGCCGCATGTTACGCCAGTCCTCTGCCGCGCTGCGACGCCAGGTACATTTCGTGGTGCCCCTGGCCAGTCTTGATCATGGGGTAAACATTCTCGGACTGGTCAGTGATAAAATCGAGGAAGACCAGCCGGTCCTTGTACTTGGTGAATGCGTCTTTTAGAGCCGGCTCAACGTCCTTGGGATCCGTGATCTGCATACCCACATGGCCATAGGCTTCCGCCAGTTTCACGAAATCCGGCAGCGCGTCCATGTAGGAGTGGGAATAGCGGCTTTCGTAAATGAACTCCTGCCACTGGCGCACCATGCCCATATAACGGTTATTCAGGTTCACAACCTTGATGGGCAACATATACTGCATGCAGGTTGAAAGCTCCTGGATGCACATCTGGATGCTGGCTTCACCCGTGATACAAGCGACCGGCGCACCCGGAAACGCCAATTGTACACCCATTGCCGCGGGCAAACCGAAACCCATGGTGCCCAATCCTCCGGAGTTGATCCAGCGGCGAGGTTTATCAAATTTGTAAAATTGCGCGGCGAACATCTGGTGCTGTCCGACATCGGAGGTAATATAGGCATCACCCTTGGTCACCTCGTAAAGCTTCTCCAGCACAAACTGCGGCTTGATCAATTTGCTGTTACGGTCGTATTGCAGACAGTCTTCTTTTTGCCAATCCTTGATTTGCGTCCACCATTTTCCCAGCGCCTCTTTGTCCGGCTGGCTGTTTTTTTCTTTCATAACGGCATTAATATCCGCCAACACGGTTTTTACGTTACCGACAATCGGCACGTGTACCTTGACGTTTTTGGAAATGGACGACGGATCAATATCAATGTGGATGATCTTGGCCTGGGGACAGAATTTTTCGGTATCACCGGTTACCCGGTCGTCAAAACGCGCGCCGATGGCAATGAGCACATCGCATTCGTGCATCGCCATGTTCGCCTCGTAGGTGCCATGCATACCCAGCATGCCCAGAAATTGCTGGTCGGTGGCCGGATACGCGCCCAACCCCATCAAGGTACTGGTTATGGGGTAGCCGAGATAATGGGTAAACTCAATCAGTTCTGCCGCGGCAGCGCTCAGCACTACACCCCCGCCCGTGTAGATCATGGGTTGTTTGGCGGACAAGATAATATCCACCGCCTGCTTTATCTGTTTTGGATGCCCTTTTTCCACCGGATTGTAGGAGCGCAAGGTGACCGACTGGGGATATTCATAGTCGATTTTCACATTGGGCGCCGTGACGTCCTTGGGAACATCAACCACCACCGGGCCGGGACGGCCGGTGGTGGCAACATAGAAGGCTTTCTTCAGGGTACTCGCCAAATCTTCAACCCGTTTGACCAGGAAATTATGTTTGACACAGGGCCGAGTGATACCCACCGCATCAACTTCCTGGAAAGCGTCGCTGCCAATATACTGTGTAGCCACCTGCCCGGTGATAACTACCATCGGAATGGAATCCATGTAGGCTGTGGCGATCCCGGTTACCGCATTGGTGGCGCCGGGGCCTGACGTGACCAACACAACGCCTGGTTTACCCGTAGCTCTTGCATAGCCGTCGGCCGCGTGTGTCGCACCCTGCTCGTGGCGCACCAGGATATGCTTGACCTTGTCCTGTTTATAAATCGCATCATAGATGTGCAGCACAGCCCCGCCGGGATAGCCAAAAAGATACTCCACGCCTTCGTCATGGAGAAACTGAACCAGTATTTCACCGCCACTTAGCTTCACGATTCATCGCCTACATTCTTCGTCTACGTTAATGGTTTTACACTATTTTAATGGTCAACCGTTGTGTTAAATCAAAAGCAAGAGGGTGTATGCAAACCTCAGGAGCAAGGAAAATCGACCTTGACCGTTTCCCGAAGGAAACGATGCTAGCGATCGGTCACGACCGCTTGACGATTCTGCGCTAGCTTTCCTCTTGTGTTGGTTTGCATACACCCTCTGAATTTACGCCATTGCGCTTTAACTCACGTGAACCTGCAAAAGTACTGGTAAGTACTCATTTCGTCAAGCAGTTAAGGCTAAAATTACTACAATCCGTTAAACCGGGCAGCCCGAGGTTAAACGGTTTCCTGGCAAGCTGAGACCTTGCCCTGACGTTACGGCCTAGACGGTACCCATTTGGCAATGCGGCCTGGCAAATCCGTGAAAAAATCTCCGCACCTAATCCCATACGCGGATAAGCAACCGTCTTGGTCGTTGAATAAGTAACAATTCGCAAAATAATCAACCCGGCATTAAAACCGGCTGTTTCCGTTCAAGAGTTGAGCGCCCGGTCCGATAACATGATCAGATTGCTGGCCGTGTACAAATGCCTTAATACAGTGATAAAATTAGTTTTATTGGTAACAATCGCTGCAAACTGGCGCGCCAGCCGGAAAATAGTTGGGAATTTTTTAAGAGTTTTAATCTCCAATAAGCCGATAGGAAATCACTATTACTCCGTCGCCGTAAGTGGAGATTAAATGGGTAAATTTGCAATTGGCGCAACCCTTACGTCAGGCAGCAACAGGGCGAATCTGTGAATTCCAGGGACAGGTACCTGCCAAAACCGGACTTTAAGAGAGCGGCGTCAATGTTGGAACTAGCGTCTAAAGCTGTGAAAAGAATCATTATTGAAGGCATTACCGAGAGCGGAAGGCAGTTTCGCCCCAGCGACTGGGCTGAGCGCATGAGTGGCGCCCTGTCCACCTTCGGAAGGGATCACCGCATCCAATATTCTCCACTGCTGCAACCCTTGACCGTCAATGGCATCAAATGCGTCTCTATTGACCCGCATTTGAAAGACAGCTACCCGGAGATATTTTCCTACATCATGCGCTGGGTGGACATGAATCACCTGAAAGTAACCGAGGTTGACAACGGCGAACCGCCGAAGCAACAAGCGGCAGGTTAAACGATAAGCGCTCGCCACCAGGCGGCGTCACATCAGTGGGTATTTGTCTGCGCTCCCTGTAACATTCTGTACCTGTAACGTTCTGTAATAGTGCGCGCTTGCATCCTGCGCGGTATGGCGGCGGAATAGCAGCCCAGGTAGCAACCCAGGTAGAGCAACCCAGGTAGAGCAACCCAGGTAGCAGCCCAGCCAACTGTATTGCCGGTCGCTATACATAATAATCCAGGCTAAAGGACTTCCGGAGGTATGCCGTGCCTTATCTGTCCATCCAAACCAACCAGCGTCTTAGCAGCGAACAATCCCGGGAATTACTGCAAAAAGCCTCCAGTGTCGTTTCGCAACTGCTAGGCAAACCGGAACGTTACGTCATGGTTGCGATCCAGGATGCCAGTCACATGATCTTTGCAGGCACATCCAAACCGGTGGCTTTTCTGCAATTAAAAAGCCTGGGACTGCCGGAAAATTCCACTGCGGATTTCTCCCGATCCCTCTGCAACTTCGTCAGTAAAGAACTTGGCGTTGCGCCGGAACGTATTTATATTGAATTCGCAGGTCCCGAAGGGCATATGTGGGGCTGGAACAACGAGACTTTCTGATAAGCACCCATGCAATGATCAAATTTCTGATAGCAATTGCGCTGTTAGGCGCCGCGGGATTCGCGATTTACATGGTGCAGCAGGGCATAGACCCGTTAAATGTCAAAGACCTGCAAAAAGCGGCGGCCTCTTCAAAGACAACGCTGGAAAAACTGCCGCAAGTAATGGATGGCACTGTGGACAGCCTGAATGAATCAGTCGTTTACAAAAGAAAAGACGCCGAAGGAAACTGGTACTATACCAACGAACCGCCGAAAGCCGGTGAAGAAAGCGAAACTCTAAGATACCGTACTGATAGCAATGTGCTGCCACCGCTCAGTAACGACAAAAGTAACGATAACAGAAAAACCAAATAACGAGTCAGTTGCGAATGGCACTTAACTTAACGTAATTTTTTGGATTTTCGTCATTCCGGCGTCTTTTAAAGCATGCCCCGGCAGGGTGTAAGCCGGGGCCGGAATCCATGAAACTGCCACTATTGTAGATTTTGGATCCCGGCTTTCGCCGGGAAGACGGCGGTTCTGAGCTTAAGTAAGTGCCATTCGGGTCAGTTGCCGGAAGCCGGCATCAGATCAGAAACGACCCTTTTGAACCGCCGCGATACTTGTCAATCATCTCGCGTATTTTGATTCCCGCATAGGGTTTAACAACAAAGCCGTCAGCCCCCAATTCCATGGAGCGTTTGATATTGTCAAACGTATTGTGGCCGCTGATCATGGCCACAAAAATGCCGGCAAATTCGGATTTCAGTTCCTGCAGTACGTCGAGCCCGCTTTTACCCGGCATGCTGATATCCAGGAAAACGATGTCCGGCATATGTTTGCGGACCATCTCAACCACTTCATTGCCATTATCAACTTCCGAAACAATTTCAACTTCAAAAGCCGACAAATTGCTTTTCAGCAATGAACGCATGATCTTAATATCATCCGCGACCAAGACTTTTATTTTTTCCATCGTTTATGTTCCCAGCTTTCTTGCGCCAGTTGATGGCACATGCTCATCCGCAATATGATCAATGTTTTCCAGTAACTCGCCCAGGACGTTTACCGCGTTTTCAATGGCATTGGTTCTCAATTCTGCTTCAAGTCTTTCAGCCAACACGGTAATTTCACTAAACCCAAAGCCTCCCCCCGTGCCTTTAAGCTGATGCGCAAGGGATTCAAGCTGCCGCCAGTTGTGTTCTTCCGCGGCGGATTGCAAACTTTGGGCAAACGCCGGTAACGACGCGACAAACTCATCCACCAGTTCCGCCAGCTCGGCGTTATAGTCACCTTTGTTCCTAACCTTGTGTTGGCCTACTTTTTCGAGATACTTCTCCAGCACCAGATAAAAAGCCTGTTTCTCAACCGGCTTGCTAAGAAAATCATTCGCGCCCAATTTTGTGCAGCGGTCTTTTTCTTCCTTCATCGCGTTCGCGGTCAACATGGCGATCGGCGTTCGATTGCCAATCTGGCGTAACCATTGCACCGCTTCCGCACCGCCCATCCTTGGCATTTGCATATCCATCAACACCAAGTCAAAATTACCTGCAGTAGCCTGCTCTACCGCCTCCCGCCCGTTGCTGACAACAACCATGGAAGCACCCGTATTGCGGATGTACATGGAGATCAAGTGCTGATTGTCCGGATTGTCTTCGGCTAACAATACTCTTCCCTGCAGTGACGGTATGCTTTCCCGGTTCCGATGATCTTGGTTCATCGAGTCTGAATCCAGTGAATCTATCAAGCACTGGCCAGCATTGCTGCCGGCGTCAATCGTGGCAATAAACCGGCTGCCTTTGCCTTTTTCGCTCTGACAAACCAGGTTACCTCCCAGCATCTGGGCTAATTGACGTGAAATGTATAAGCCCAGACCGGTACCGCCGAACTTACGTGTCGTCGTGGTATCCGCCTGGCTGAACGGCCGGAACAGGCGTGATTGTTCTTCTTCCGTCATGCCCACGCCCGTATCAATAACTTCATAGTACATTTGCCTGCGCTCGGCGTTATAACCGGCGTTCAACACGATGCCGCCCTGTTCGGTGAATTTCCTGGCGTTACCCAGGAGGTTCAGCAGAATTTGCTTTAAGCGCGTGGGATCGGTTTCAATTTTCTCTGGCACCGGATATTGGTAGTGGATGTGAAACTCCAGGCCTTTATCACGAATTGACCCTCCAATCAGGGTATCGATGTCAGCCATCAGCTGCGCCTGCGAAACTGTCAGTTTTTCAACCGAGAGTTCACCGGCTTCTATTTTTGAAATATCGAGAATATCGTTGATGATATGCAGCAGGTGCTTGCCGTTGTTCAGGATACGCGCCGCACTATGCTGGTATTCTTGTTCGGATATACCTTGTTCCAGCAAGGTATCGGCGTAACCGATCACCGCCGTCAAGGGCGTTCGGATCTCGTGGCTCATGTTCGCCAGAAACTGTGACTTCATCTCGGTCGCGGTTTGCGCCGCGATACTGGCGTCGACCAGCGATGTTTCCGCATCACGGGTCCGCCGTATGACAATCGTGGCAATCACGATCGTCAGAAATACCGCGCTGCCGCCTGACAAAATTGCAATCCAGTAAATTTTTTCATTGCGTTTGATGGCGGATTCATAAGCCTGCAGAGCGGTATCTTTCTGCACGCCAAACATCGCCGATAGGGTTTCATTCACCTTGTTCTGGATTGGAATAACCTTGCGTAACAACAGTTCATTAGCCTCAACATCCCGGTCCTGCAATATCAATTCGGCGGTTTCCATTTGTGTTGACTGGCCGTTAATAATATGCGGCCGCGCCCTGTTCCAGATCAGGATCTCCAGGCTGGCTGCTGCTTCCATGCTCAGCAACTCATCCCGGGCATTCACAAACTCACTCGCCGCGTCATTGAACTTCATGTACTCCTCATCGCGGTCAAAGGCATCTTTCATCATCGCCATGCGATGCAAATAAATCGCCCGTTGCCGGGCAGCGTCCCGCATGGTTACCAGCAGGCGGGATTGCTTTTGCTCGCCAAAGATGACCTTAATGTTTTCCCTACTTTCAGAAACATGCACCGCCCAGGTCATCGTCAAGGCAGTCATGATAAGAATGACAAACGCAAACCCGGTAACCAATATAAGTTTTGAACTGTAGTGGTACTTTTGCATGAGTTGTTGGTACACCCGGTAGCATTGCCAAAGACGGAAAAACGGGATTTCCCTGATCCCTAGAAAATATTTTCGGCCATAGCAATCAATGCTTTAGAAAAACCGCAAACAAAAATTAGCGGGGAAGACCCGGCGCTCGGACAAGTCTCACGGATCTTGTTGAAGTGAATAGAAAAAATTTCGAGCTCAAGCAACTGGAACGAGCAAGGCCGCCGTTCCCGGGACAAAGAAGATAAACCTAAATATTTTTTATGATCGTCAGGGGTGGTCTGGCCAACACCTGCCGGGTACCCAAAATGCCCGCCAGGCCGATGCCCAGCATACCGCCCGCCATGCCAACCACCCACAACGACAAATTCAATTGATACTCCAGCTCGAAAACCTGCCGCGCCAGCACAAATCCCGCAATGGATGCGCAAAGCGACGCCAGCAAACCCGCCAACAATCCCATTACAGCGAACTCAGCGGCCAGTCCGTGTAACAAGCGTTTGCGGCTGGCGCCGATCGCCCGCAATATCGCGTTTTCCCGGATACGTTGATCCAGGGTGGAATGGATGGCGGCGTACATAACGGTAAGTCCGGCTAATAGCGTAAACACAAACACGTACTCCACCGTCAAAGTGATGCGGGACATGATGCTGCGCACCTGGTTCATAATAACCGAGATATCGATAACCGTCAGATTGGGAAACTTGCGCACCAGTTCATCCAGCAACGACACATTGTCGCCGGGTAAATAAAAACTGGTGATGTAGCTCGCGGGATAAGCGTCGAGTAAACCCGGGGGCGCCAGCACGAAGAAATTGGCCCGAAACGTATCCCATTGCACGCTGCGCAAACTGGTTACCCTGGCCGAGACGTCTTCGCCGGCCACTTGAAACGTAAGTACATCGCCTAATTTTAAATTCAGGGTTTTGGCAATGCCCTCTTCCACGGAAAACTGGTCCCGCGCGAAATCGGCTGCCGGCCACCACGTGCCTTTAACAATCTTATTGTCAATTTGCATGTCCTTGGTCCACGACAAATTAAATTCGCGGGCTGCCAGGTGTCTGGCCCGTTCATCTTCGAGTCCGCCGGTTTGCAATTCTCCGCCATTGACTTTCGTTAGCCGGCCCCTGACCATGGGATAGAGCCGGGTTTGTGTCAGTCCGTTGTTGCGGAAAAATTCCTCCACCGTTAACAGTTGATCAGGCTGAATATTGATGACAAAACGATTGGAGGCATCCGCGGGCAAACTGTTTTGCCAGGACTCCAGTAGATCACCACGCACCATGCTCAATAGCAACAGCACCATGATTCCGATCCCGAACGCAACCACTTGCACAATACTGGTGATCCGGCGCCGCGTGATATTGGCGATGGCAAACCGCCATTCCACATGCAAGCGCGGCAGCAGGCGTTTTAGCACCAGGATCAATCCAAAGGCGAACAAAGCCAAAACGACCGTGGTCAGAATAACGCCGC
The DNA here is from genome assembly GCA_036507695.1 of Gammaproteobacteria bacterium. Classification (GTDB taxonomy): domain Bacteria; phylum Pseudomonadota; class Gammaproteobacteria; order SZUA-152; family SZUA-152; genus JAKEGK01. Next base: position 2,758 of record DATCIR010000153.1, on the reverse strand, counting down.
CCAGCACACTGGATCCCAACTTCCAGTTACCCGATTGCCACAACACCAATAACGCCAGCGTGACAATACCAAACAGATACGACGACAGCGCCAGCGGTTTTAAGGTACCCAATTCACGCCGCAACACGCTGAGCGTGGGCACATTGCGCAAACGCCAAATGGGCGGCAAGGCGAATCCCACCAGGCCCAATAGCCCTACGGCAAAGCCGGTCAGTACCGGCCACAACGAAGGCCCCGGCAGGTCAACCAGAATAAGGCTGCCCGCGATGTGATATAGCACCGCATGCGCCAGATACCCGATACCGCTGCCAATCACACTGGCGGCAACACCGAGCACAACCAATTGCAGCAGGAATATGCGTGCGATATGGGATTGATGCGCGCCCACGCAGCGCAATATAGCGCAAGTATTCAAATGGCGTTCCGCATAGCGCTGCGCCGACATCGCTACGGCCACAAACGCCAGCACCACGCTGATGATGGCGGACAAACCCAGGAACTGTTGCCCGCGCTGCAGGGCAACACGCACTTCCTGCCGTGCGTCGCGCACATCTTCAACCTGTTCTCCGGCCCTCAATTGCTTTTCCACCCAGTTGCGGAACTGCCGGACCTGGCTCTTATCACCGGCCACTAACAAACGGTATCGCATGCGGCTGCCTTCCTGGATCAGGCCGGTGCCGGGCAGATCCTGAAGATTCATCAGCACGCGCGGCGCGATACTGAACAAATCACCGCTGCGGTCGGGCTCATAGCGCAAAAACGCCGTGATCCTGAATGTGCGGGAACCCAGCATAATGTCATCACCGATTGACACGTTCAGCTGGTTAACCATGCGCGGCTCGATCCACACTTCACCTGCCGCCGGAACCTGGTCGGTTTCAACACCGGCATCGAACGCCTGCCGGGAGATTTTTAAGGCTCCCCGCAACGGATATTCGTCGCTAACCGCTTTGATCTCGGCGAGCTGGCTGGCGCCCGCGGGGCTACGCACCATGCTGCGAAAGCTGCTGGTCTGCGCGGTCCTGAGTTGACTGCCGGCCGCCGCCTTAACATACTCCGGATTGACAGGACGGTCAGCAACAATGCGCAAATCCGCCGCCAGCAATTCGCTGGCCTGCATATCCAACGCCTGCGCGATGCGGTCCGTAAAGAACACCACCGAGGTGACACAGGTTACCGCAATAGTCAATGCGACCGTTAATATACGCAGCTCGCCGGCCCGCCAGTCCCTGCGCATCAATCGTAAGGCCAGTTTGTTAATATGTGAATACACGGAAATTTCTCAACGGTTATCTATAAACGTCAGAGTAAGCGGCCCGCTTCGAGCTGCAAAACCCGGCGGCATTTCTCCGCCAGTTCGTGATCATGGGTTACCAGAACCAGCGTTGTGCCGTGTTCTTCATTAAGTTCAAACAGCAGATCGATCGTCTGCTTGCCGGTGCGGGTATCCAGATTTCCGGTTGGCTCATCCGCCAGTAGAATTTTTGGTCTTGGCGCGAAGGCGCGGGCGATGGCAACCCGCTGTTGTTCACCGCCCGACAGCTGATGCGGGTAATGCCGCAGGCGTTGTTGCAAACCTACCCGTTGTAAAACAGTGCGCGCCGCCTGTTCGGCATCCTGCAGACCAATGATCTCCAGCGGTAACATCACGTTTTCCAACGTCGTCAAGGCGGGCAATAACTGAAAGGATTGAAACACGAAGCCGAGTTTTTGCGCCCGGAGCGACGCGCGGCCATCCTCGCTCAGCGCAAAGATATCCTGCTCATCGATAAAAACTTTGCCGCTGCTGGGTGTATCCAGGCCGGCCAATAATCCAAGCAGCGTTGATTTACCCGAACCGGAAGGTCCTGCGACCGCGACGGTGTCACCACGGTTAATGGAAAAACTGATACCATCCAGGATCACCAGCGGTTCTTTATTGTCGAAATCCAGGCTGGCAACCTGTTTTGTTAAACGTTCAACTTTAAGTACGATATTGGAATCATTAACCGGCATGAAAAAATTATCCTGCTTATTGGTATTCACCTGGCTCGCGTTTGCTTCTGTCGTGGGTTTCACTGCAGAATCCACCGCTTCGAAAACTCCCGTCATACTTGTATTGGGTGACAGTTTAAGCGCTTCTTTTGGTATTGACCAATCCATTGGCTGGGCATCCCTGTTAGAACATAAGCTGACATTGCATAACTACAACTATCGGGTTGTTAATGCCAGCATCTCCGGCGAAACCACCCAGGGTGGCTTGCAACGATTGCCCGGATTACTCGCCAAATATCAACCCCGCCTGGTGATACTCGAATTGGGCGGCAACGACGGCTTGCGCGGCCTTAGCATTGACATGATCTCAACCAACCTGCAAACGATGATATCAAAAACAAGGGGGTTCCCTGCGGATATTTTACTGCTCGGCATGCGCCTGCCGCCCAATTATGGCGCGTTCTATACCGAGCGTTTCCAGCAAATGTATGTTGACCTCGGCACAGCCAATAATATCCCGGTCGTGCCTTTTTTATTGAAAGGGATTGCAACCCGGGAAGACCTGATGCAGGCTGACGGAATCCATCCAAAAGCGCAGGCGCAGCCGCTAGTGCTGGAAAATGTCTGGGAGATACTCAAGCCGCGGCTGACTCAAACACAAGAATTAACGGAACAACAAACGCAATAATAGCCATAATGTAACTACTCACCCGTGAGCGGCGCCGGTGTCTCCTGCCGGGGGACGCCACAAGTACGTCCCTGTAGGCTCGACTGCGGCCATCCC
>DATCIR010000152.1:0-6039 GCA_036507695.1 Gammaproteobacteria bacterium | reverse complement strand
CCAGGAGCTGGTGCACGCGTTCCGGGTGTCGATCAAGCATAATGCGGCTTTGGGAAGTGAGTTGTTTAAGGCGCAAATCGAAACAGCCATTGGACGGTGTGTCCGGCCAACGCCGGTAGGCAGGCCAAGAAAGTTTGAAATCAATGAAAGCTATGTCAGCTATTATGGAAATTGACTCTGACCCCATTAGGGAGAGATGGATGCGTAAAATACTGGTGGTGTGCGCGCTGATGCTCAGCAGCACGGTGTTGCAGGCAACGCCGAGCTTGACGGTGGAGAATACGTTGCATAATGCGGCGGCCAATCTAGTGCAGGTGCCGATTACGATCTTCAACGATTCAAACGTGGCGAATGTGCAGTTTGATCTGGTGTATCCCGCCGGTGCGGTGGAGGCGGTGGCGGCGTTTCCGGGTGCGGCAATAACACCACCGGTAACCGATCCGCCAACTCCGCCCACGCATATGGTGGATGCCCAGTTGATTTCCACCACGGCGGGTAACGATAGATTTCGCGTAATAGTGGTTGCCCAAACCGCTAACCTCGTTGACCGGCGTTTTGCCGCTGGCGCGTTGTTGAAAATCCCGTTTCTAGTTAATTCATCCCTGTTTAACCGCAACGTGCCGGTATACATTCAAAATGTCATTGCCACGAATGAAAATGGCGATAGCGGCAGTATTGCGGTCAATGCGTTCGATGGACTGATTATTACGCCCAATGACACCACGACGGATTCCGACGGTGATGGCATCGCCGATTCCATCGAGCTGGCCTACGGCACCAATCCGGTTGCTTCGGATGGTGTGTTAATACCCAATGGCACGCCGCTGGCTGGATTGATTTCGCAAGACTCGGTATTGGCGCCGGGTGGTGTGTATCCCGTCACCGCGAATCTGGAAATCGCCGCCGGCGCAAGATTAACGATTTATCAAGGCACTACTCTGCGCTTTAATTCGGGTACGGGGCTTACCGTGAACGGTGAGCTGCAGATTTTAGGCACTGGCAACGTGCTGACCTCAAGCCTCGCCAATCCTTACATGGGAAGCTGGAATGGTGTGACGGTGATGGCTTCCGCCACCAATGTGGTTATCAACGGCGCCACCATTGAGTGGGCTAGTTACGGCATCTACTTCAATAACGCCAGCGGCGAAGTTCACCATTCCACGCTGCGTAATAATGTCGTTGGAATTTATGTGTACCAGACCTCCCACCCGGTGATTACAGACGGTAATGAGATTATTAATAACAGCACTGGTATTTATGTTTACGGCAAGCGTTTGGCCGGTTTGGACCCTCATCCGGTGATTAACCGCAACCGTATCTATGACAATACCAATTACAACTTGATGGCGTTTTATTTCTACAATGCGTCACAAACGGTGTTGGACGCCACGGAGAACTGGTGGGGTAGCGACAATATCACCGACATTGTAGCGACGATCTATGACAATATTGATCACTATTCCGCTGCACCGAAAGTGAAGTTCGTCCAATTCCAAGATGTAAATGGCGGGCTTACAGATGGTAATGCGATTGGCGGCGAGTATGGAATTCCGGTCATGGTAAACGGCCGGACCTATCATGCACTGGATACAGTAACTATTGCCACGGGCCAAACACTGGATATTCCGGGGAATGTCACCATCTTGTTTTATGGGACAGCTCGAGAAGAAGTGCATGCGCTCAAATTACAAGTCGACGGTTCGCTAAACGTGGCAGGTTCCGCTGCTGCCCCGGTAACGTTCAGAAGTTACAAGGACAATGCAAGCTGGGGTAGTTGGAAGGGCATTGAAGTGGGGTCCGGCGCAACCAGCCTAAAAATTAATGGCGCGATTATTAAAGACGCGCATAAAGGTATTTCTTTTAATGATACCTATAGCCTAATTAACAACCTGACGGGTGATGTAAGTAACTCGCGAATTGAGAACAACATCAAGGGTATTTTTATTTCCGGCAACTCCAGACCGTTTATTACCAATGGTAATGTAATTACGTTAAATAGTGTTGGAATTACAGTGCAAAGTAATTATTCTCTAAATACGGCGCCTGTTATCACTTACAATAATATTTATAATAACAGCAACAACAATTTTATGGCTTATGCTTTTATTACTAATAATGTTTCAAGTATAGAACTGGATGCCACTTACAATTGGTGGGGTACAGTTGATGCAAGTGTGATTGAAAGTACCATAACAGATTACATCGATAATCCTGGTATCAATTCCAGTTCACCCTATGTTATATACAGACCTTACCTTGATGCGGAAGGTGGTAATCCCATGGGCGTCCCTGGTTCATAAATGGGGTGAGTAAACAGGATCAGAGCCACGTTCATTTCAACTACATACGGTGCGCGATGCGCACCCTACAACTGAACGTCATGAAACCGCATCTAAACAGATTGCTTTTAATCCTCAATCTGGTGCAATTCGCCGCGCTTGCTTTTACGCCTGGCGCGGCTGCGGGCGCGGAGCAGAAAACAGCGGAGATTATAAAGGAAGCATTCGTACAGCATATAAAAACCTCGGTACACTCTTTCGAGGTGTGCGAGGTTATAGACAGGGATGAAAACAAAAAGCAGTTTTTAAGCAAATCGCTCCAAGGTAAATATCAACCGGGAAGTGAAAAAGTTGAGTACAAGGAGATTTTCATTAAACAGGCTAGTGATACAGGACATTTGCACCTGGGTATCATTGTGCTTGACTACTCAAATAAGGAAACCGCTTCTGCGATTTACCAAAAGCTAAGCGCAAGCGACCAGCCGGGTTATTTTGCCAACACAAAAATATTGACGCAATATAAAACTATCCAGCAGAACGACGAGATTATTATCATTTATTCGGAGACCTTCATCAAAGACCTGGTCAAGCGGTTTATTGACAAGTTCGGCGGGTAGATGAAAGCGCGTAAAAGGGGACAGATCTTTTTTTAAATACTTTAGTGGTTCCAACCGCCAATCCCTACGCAAAAATAGATCTGTCCCCTTTTATGCTGTCCCCTTTTATGCTTATTAAATCCAAAACGCTGTTCTGGTCATGATTTTGGAGGTAAGGGTCATGGCTTGTTTGATGGGGGCGGGCAGTTCGGCGGCGCCGGCTTCGAGCGCGATGGTGGCGTGATGCTGTTCGTCGATTTTCATTTGTTCGAGTATGGCGCGGCTTTTTTCATCATGCAGCGGCAGTTGTTGCAGGTGGCTCTCAAGGTGCTTGACGACCTGGCGCTCGGTTTCCGTGACAAATCCCAAACTCCATTTATCACCGGCTAATCCCGCCACCGCGCCGATGGTGACGGAACCGAAGTACCACAACGGATCAAGCAGGCTGGTGCGGGCGCCGAGTTCTTCGGTGCGGGTTTTGCACCAAGCCAGATGATCCACTTCTTCCTGCGCTGCTATTTCCATTTGTCCGCGCACATTCGGCAGTTTCGCGGTGAGCGCTTGTCCCTGGTATAAACCCTGCGCCGCGACTTCGCCGGCGTGGTTAATGCGCATCAAACGCCCCGCCAGTTGTTTTTCCGCGCTGCTCAGGTTTTTTTCTACATGAGTTTCCGCATGGACATCCGCGGGATTGGGCCGGGTGGCGTGGTTCTCGCCAAACAAGGTGCGCAGGCCGTTGTCCACATGTGCGATTAAATGATCGAGCAAGCTTAATTGACGTGGATTCATGGGTGAACCATACACGCTCGCGCGGGAAGACTCAATATTGGTCGAATAGTAGGCTGACGTATACGACTCGCTGCGTGCGGGTTATAATGCGCGCCATTGACGATCACGCTCGATGCGAGCCGTTTTTAACAAAACTAATGTTTTCGAAGCTGATGCCTTACTACAAACGCCACATCTTTTTTTGCACCAATTTGCGCGAAGACGGGTCGCAGTGCTGCCAGCAATATAACGCCCAGGCGATGCGCGATTACGCCAAACAACGCACCAAGGAACTGGGGATTGCCAAGGGCAAGGGAACTGTGCGTGTGAATATCGCCGGTTGCTTGGATCGTTGCGAGGAAGGGCCGGTGGCTGTGGTGTACCCGGACGATGTCTGGTACACCTATGTGGATCAGGAGGATATCGACGAAATTATCGAAGAACACCTTGTGAATGGCCGTATCGTAAAACGCTTGCAGATCTAGCCGGTAGCCAGTTATAAACCTGAAACGTAAAAGGGGACAGATCTATTTTTATTACTTGAGCGGTTCTTGCGATCAATCCCTACATAAAAAATAGATCTGTCCCCTTTTACTTCCCTTTTACTTTACTTTACTTTGCCTATGAGCACCGACTTTACCGAAACCCACCAGGGCGAATTGCATCTTTACGATGGCTTGGAAGAGGTGCCCTGTTCCGGGGAGAACTTTTTGATTCCCGGGCCGGCGGGTGTGCTGGAAGCCTTATTGATGCAGCCGGAAAATTTCACCGAGGGCGATCCGATCGCGGTGGTGTGCCATCCCCATCCCTTGCATGGCGGTACCCTGTCGAACAAGGTCGTGCATATCGTTGCCGACTCCTTTAATAAGCTGGGTATGACGACGCTGCGGTTCAATTTCCGTGGGGTTGGGCATTCCACGGGCCGCTATGATAACGGCAAGGGTGAACTCGATGACCTGGTGGCCGCGGTTAACTGGTTCAGGGAGCGCTATTCCGGTTCACCGTTGTGGTTGGCTGGCTTTTCCTTCGGTTCCTTTGTGGCGTTTTCGGCGCATGAAAAAGTGCAGGCGCAGCGCTTGTTACTGATTGCGCCACCCGTGGGCCGTTTTCCGTTTAATGCCGAGCAGAGTGTTAGCATCCCCTGGATGGTCATCCAGGGCGGCAAGGATGACGTGGTGTCCCCGCAGGCAGTGTCGGTGTGGGTGCATCGCTGCCACAACCAGCCGCATTATGAATGGTTCGCCGATGCGGACCATTTTTTCCATGGCCGCCTGAACCGGATTCGGCAGGCCATCATCGATCAATGGGGTGGCCAAGCCGAGAATGCGGTGATTAATTAAGTGAGTTTCTAGCGGCTTGCCCGGTTTGTATAAGTCATCAAAAGGCTGCCAGACAAAATTTAATTTATGCTTGACATAGTAAAATATATGATTCACTATCCAAAACCGTGGTGGCGTGTGCAGTGCAACGTACTTAAAAATGCCCGCTACTAACAATCAATAGTTGATGATAACAATAGTTGCTGAATCGCAGCGCACTGGTTTTTATTTAGATTTTCAGCGGATTCCACGCTAGCCGGTTGTTATTATTGCCGTTGTCACAACGGATCGTTTATTCCGGCGGCACTGAAATTCTTGTATTTCAAGATTGTATTTCAAGAGTTGAATTAATTTAGAATATAATTATACTCTAATGCCCATTTCATGATTTACTGGTGATTCCTCCATAGGTACTAATCCTCCACGCTTGGTGGATTTATTTGAGCGCCAAATTATTCCCTGGCGCTTTTTTTTTGGGCGAAACGAAAATAGTTGCGCACAATTTTTACCGATACGTAACTACTCACCCGTGGGCGGCGCCGGTGTCTCCTGCCGGGGGACGCCACAAGTACGTCCCTGTAGGCTCGACTGCGGCCATCCCTGGCCGCAGACGCCCCCAGCAGGATACACCAGCACCGCTTTAACCTATGCTGCACACGGGGTGAGTAGTTACACCGATACTATTTTTACCGATATTATGCCAAATACCTTGACAGTGACGGCTCCAGAACTTATGATCCTGCGGCTTTTCTGGGCTGTTTTTTCAGAAGTTTAACGGAGCAATTTGAATGAAAACGTTTAGCGCCAAACCCGCGGAGGTCCGCCGCGAATGGTTCGTGATCGACGCCACGGATAAAACCCTGGGTCGCATGGCCACCGAAATCGCGCGTCGTTTGCGCGGCAAGCACAAACCGGAATTTACCCCGCATGTCGATACCGGCGACTACATCGTGGTGGTGAATGCGGAGAAAGTGCATGTTACGGGCAATAAACCCAAAGACAAAATGTATTACCACCATACCGGTTACCCGGGCGCCCTGAAATCCATCTCCTTTGAGAAACTGGTGAAAAGCAATC
>DATCIR010000151.1:0-7033 GCA_036507695.1 Gammaproteobacteria bacterium | reverse complement strand
CCTACCTAACTCGTTAACTGCTTGAATATTTTTTTGACTATTGTTTATGGTGCTGCGGGTATCGGACCGGAACTTTTGCCTCTGGCTATGCGGCCAAGCGCCCGCGCGGGTTTTATCAAAACCGCTAGGACAACAAAATCCCGGAAACCACCATTGTGAGCAGAAGCACACAAATAACCAGGGCATTGATAAAGAACATCTCCACATCAAAACTATCCAGCCATTGTTTCGCATGTTTAACCGTTACCGTCTCGTTTTGCCGCCTTTGCATATCCCACTCCGATTTTGTATTTATTCAGTACCGAACCCCACAATCAAATTCGGATACCTAATTTTTTTGGAATTTATCAGTACCCCCCGCCAGAATTAGCGGCCGCTGACACTACTTACCTTACCACTTAGTTAACTAAGTAGCACCACTTACGGTTCAGTATGTGATCCGCTTCATATTTCGGGACAATTTATAACTTATTGTTTATTCGAGGTTATTCAGAGAGGCGTTCATTTATCTTTATTTATTGTTTAGCCGAGAGTCTTATTTTGTTTTAGTGAATCTTTGATTTCGCTAACGGCTTCGTTAAGCCGGGGCAGGGATATTTTCATCGCGGCGCCCAGCTCCTGGCAAAATAAGGAAATGCGCATTTCCTGCAACATCCAGTGATATTGCGACAATTCCTTAGCATGCAATTTCACGATGCGGGGATTGTGAATCCATTCCTGGTACTGTCCCCAATAAGGGCTTAACTGTACCAACCGTTGCCGGTCTTTTTCAGGCGACTGCTCCAGTTTGTTAATTCTAACCAGCATGCCTTTTAAGTATTTTGCCAATTGTTTAAACCACTGCGGTTCGGTTTGCTGGATAAAACCGGGATAAATCAGTTGTTCCAGTTGTGACCGCATGTCCTGGACTGCGGCCAGCCACTGCAGGCCGGTTTTCTTGTTGAACGCGTGCTTGATATCGTTATAGTAGCGGGAAATTTCCACTAGGCTATTGCTTAAAGCAACGCATTCGCCGTTGATCCTCGAATTAGCTGCTGCACACCGCTGCAGAAACTGGGTTTTGTTCCGTATATCTACCACGTCATGGAATAATGACCGGGTGATAACGCATTGCATTAAATCCCTTTTTAACTCGTCGCAATTCACCCCGCCACCGAGATTCAGGCAGATTTCACGGATCAGGGGAATATTTTTTTCCACGTATTTGATTTTGGATTTTTCCTGGATCTGGTACAGCCTCGCGACACCGTTGCGATGTTTCCGGATCGCTTCCGCCTGGTTTTCAAAATTTTTCAAGGCCACGCTTTCGCCTTCATCAACCAACGCGGGAAACACCCCCAGCCTGAAACCACGCACCTCAATTGTTTTCTGCACCGGCAAATCGCCAAATTCCCATTGCGTAACGCCGCTGGCTTCCAGCAGATTCTGCGCCGTATTCACTGTTTGCCCGGTCTTCAAGGCGATTTTCAGTTTCGCCAGGTCGCGGCCGGTTTGGACCACTTTTCCATGATCATCCAGTATTTTGAAATTCATTCGCAGATAGTCCGGTAGAGTAACCTGGCTCCAAACATCCTGCGGCACTTCCACGCCGGTGATTAGTTTGAGCTGGGCGGCAAGCGCCGGAAGTAAAGGCGACTGGTAGGCTTGCATGGCCGCGGCGCAGGCTTTGGCATATTCTGGCGCGGGCACAAAGGAACGCCGGTACTTTTTCGGCAGCGATTTGATAATGGCACCAATTTTTTCCTGTAAAAATCCCGGCACCAGCCAATCGAAAACATATTCAGGCGCCTGGTTGATCAAGACGTGCGGAATCAACACCGAAACACCGTCGTGTTGCGCCCCGATATCGAACGCATACTCCAGTTCAAAACTGATATTATCCAGCTCCATGCGGTCCGGCCTCGACGGTTGCGCAATTTTTCCAGCCATTTCGCTGGTGAATTGTTGCCGGGTAAAACACAAATAGTCCGGATTTTCCGCTTCCTGTTTTTCAATCCATTGCTTAAAGGTCTTCACGTTACAAATATGCGCCGGTATTTTTTTATCATAAAGCGCATATAATTCCTCGTCGCTGGCCAGTAAGCCCCGCACGCGCAGTTTTTCTTCTTCGGCCCTTATCTGTGCGATGAGGCCGCTGTTATGCCGGTAAAAATGCGCCTTGCTTTGCAATTTTTGTTCTACCAGGGCGGCCCGGATAAACAACTCCCGGCTTTCAATCACGGAGATTTTTTCATAGTTGATTTTCTTTTGCGCGGCGATGGTAAGGCCGTACAGGGTAATTTTTGCATACGCGGATACATGCCCGGTTTTTTCATCCCAATGCGGTTCCGTATAATGATGTTTGGTAATGTGCGAGGCCAGCTCTTCCAGCCATTCCGGTTGGATTTTCGCGGCCGTATGGGCGTACAATTTCTGGGTTTCAATCAATTCCGCCGCGACGATCCATTTGGGTGGCTTTTTCGCGAGTACGGAACCGGGAAACAACGCTAGGCCGATATCACGCGCGCCGCTGTATTCTTGTTTTTCTTTGTGACAACCGATGTTACCCAATAGCCCGGCGCAGAGAGCGCAATGCAATTCCTGGTAACTAGCCGGTTGTTGATTGAGTTTGCCGCCTGTCTCCCCGGCAATTTCCAATAGCTGCGTGTGTACATCCAACCATTCCCGCATGCGTTGATACGATAGAAAATGCTCGCGGCACCATTTACGTAACTGGTTCACCGAAGAATGTTTGGCGTGCTCGTGAAAGGCGTTCCATAAATTGACATAGAACAGAAAATCGGAGGATTCATCCTGAAAAATCCCGTGCTGCTTGTCCGCCGCCTCGGTGAATTCATGGGGGCGTTCCCGGGGATCCTGTACTGACAAGGCGCTGGCAATTACCAGTGCTTCCTGCAAGGTGTTTCTTTTGGAGGCCTCAATTAACATCCTGGCGATCTTGGGGTCGATTGGCATGCGCGCCAGTTGGCGGCCGATGGGAGTCAACTTATGATAGTGATCAATCGCCAGCAATTCGTTTAACAGCTTATACCCATCTTTGATGTAGCGATGATCCGGCGGATCCAGGAACGGAAATTCTTCAATATGCCCCAGCTTGAGGACTTTCATACGCAGTATAACCGACGCAAGATTGACCCTGGTGATTTCCGGATCCGCAAATACGGGGCGTGATTCGAAATCCTCCTGGGAATAGAGCCTGATACATACCCCGTCGCTGACCCGGCCGCAGCGTCCTTTGCGCTGGTCCGCATTGGCCTGGGAAATTTTTTCAATCGGCAGGCGTTGCACCTTGGTTTTGTAATTGTAACGATTGATGCGCGCCTTGCCGGTATCGATCACGTACTTGATGCCGGGAACCGTTAGCGAGGTTTCCGCCACATTGGTCGAGAGAATAATGCGGCGTTTTTTGCTGGCCTGAAACACCCGGTTTTGATCCTGTGCGCTGAGGCGGGCGAACAGGGGCAAAATCTCGTTGCTATTGTGGTCCAGCTGTTGCTTCAGAAAATGATGGGTGTCCCGGATATCACGCTCGCCGCACAAAAAGACCAGGATATCTCCCCTGCCATGCCGGTCCAGCTCGCGGATGGCGGCGAGGATCGCATTGCTTACTTTATTACCCTGATCAATCAGTTCTTCGGTTTCCTCCACGGGACGGTAGCGCACCTCGACGGGATACGTGCGTCCTGATACTTCAATAACCGGCGCGCCGCCGAAGTGTGTTGCGAAACGCCCGGTGTCAATGGTGGCGGACGTGATAATTACTTTAAGATCAGGCCGTTTGGGTAACAGACTTTTCAAATAGCCCAGGATAAAATCGATATTCAGGTTACGTTCGTGCGCCTCGTCAATGATCAAGGTGTCGTATTGACTAAGGAAATGATCGGTTTGCAGTTCCGCCAGCAAAATGCCGTCGGTCATGATCTTGATAAAGGATTCCTGCCGCACCTGCCCCGTGAAACGAACCTTATAACCGACATAGTCACCTAACTCACTCTTCAGTTCATCCGCTATACGTTGGGCTACGCTGCGGGCGGCGATGCGGCGTGGCTGCGTATGACCGATAAGGCCACTCACTCCCCGCCCCAGGGAAAGACATATTTGCGGCAGTTGCGTGGTTTTTCCGGAACCTGTTTCTCCCGCGATCACCACAACCTGGTTTGCCTGTATCGCCCGGGTAATTTCGTCTCGAAACTGGATAACGGGTAAATCGGCGTTTAACGCCGGTTCCGGCAAGCGGTGTTTACGGCGTTGATACCTTTCACATGACCGCTGATAATCCTGCAACAGTTTTTCCACGCGCTGTTGACTGACCGGCTTGTTACCCGCCTGCTGGTGCGCAAGCAACAGGTCGTGAATGCGTTTGTCCAGGCCATAGCGGTCCTTGGCCATGACCTGGCCAAGGTTATTGCTCACTTCCGTGAGTTTAAGCGTGATGTGGTCGGGAATAGCCGGCATATCGCAAGGCAGTGGGTATCAATTCCGTTGTGACCTGTTCGTCACATTCCTGTTGGCAGCGAATGGTTGTCTATAACTAATCTTATCCATTTATAACGCGATTCAATTATACCCGTTAGTTTTGAGCCGGAAAACCACGGTCAATGGCAAAATGCGCTTTAACGTCCTATCGCAAATTTCTGTCCAGTTGACTCTTGTTGCACTGGTTTACAGGATGATTGTGATTGACTTCTTCTTTCGTAAACGAAGTCATCACAAATCCATAAAATCCTCTACCCTGTATCGTTATTGATGGTTTTTTACAGCTACTCTTAGCTCTATAAAAATCGGTGGTGCTATTAGCTTGGAAACTATTAGTCCTCTATCCACCAGGGAGCGGTCAGCATGCGGAGTCGTTGTCATGAGAAGCGTAATAACAATAGTTTTCATGGTGTGTGTTGCGTGGGCGTTTGCGGCGCACGCGGCCACCATCTCCAGGTTAAGCACCGCGGGCACTGAAGAAACCAATGGCGCGAGTGTCAATCCGTCCATCAGTGCGGACGGGCGCTTCGTGGTTTTTGAATCGGATGCCTCGAACCTGGCCGCAAACGATACCAATGCCGTCACTGATGTGTTTGTGGTTGACACTCTTAACAATACCATTGAGCGCGTCAGCACGGGAATTAACGGCGAACAAGCGGACGGCGCCAGCACCAATCCGGTAATATCGGGTAACGGCCGTTATATCGCATTTGAATCGTTCGCATCCAATCTGGTCGACGCCGATAGTAACCTGGTTATTGACATTTTTCTTCACGACCGCGAATCAGGATCGACAACGCGCGTCTCGGTCAACAGTAACGGCGTCCAAGCCAGTAGCCACAGTTTCAGCCCCTCAATCAGTGAAGATGGCCGGGTCATCGCATTTTATTCGCTGGCGTCCAATCTGGTCACGGGCGATACCAACCGGGCCATTGACGTGTTTGCCCATGATACCCTAACCGGATCAACCGAGCGTATCAGCGTGGATGCCAATGGTAATCAGGCAAACATGGATAGTTGGCAGCCTCGTATCAGCGCTGATGGACGTTACGTCGCCTTTTCTTCCCACGCCAGCAACCTGGTTCCTGGCGACACCAATGGCGCGCAAGATGTGTACCTCCGCGACCGGCAACTTGCGAGTGTTGCGCTGGTCTCCCTGTCAGGCTCCGGACTGCCCGGTAATGGCCGCAGCGCCTATCCCGCAATCAGCGGTGACGGGCGTTTTGTGGTATTTGAATCCAACGCCACTAATCTGGTGCCGAACGATAACAATCTCGAGACTGACATCTTTGTATTTGATAGGAACTCATCCTCAATGACTAGGGTTAACGTAACCCCTGCCGGTGGTGATGCCAATGGACCGGCATATCAACCCGCCATCAGCCGGGACGGCCGTTTTATCAGTTTTTTCTCCTACGCATCCAATCTTGCCGGATCAGACAGCAATCAGTTTGAAGATGTCTTTATCTACGACCAGCGAACCGGCAACATGCAATTGCTGACGAATACTGAAACTGGCGAACCTGCGGACTCCGCCAGTTTTAATCCGGCGCTTAATGCGGACGGACGTTATGTTACACTTTTTTCCTTTGCGTCGAACCTGATAACGCCGGACACCAACAATTTTGATGACGTATTTTTGTTTGACCGGGGCGAAATCAATACGCCGCCCATCGCCAACGCCGGTAATGACGTCAGTATTATCCTGGGGGAAACTGTGGTACTGGACGGCACCGCCTCGTTCGATCCGGACGGTGATCCTATCAGCCTTTTTCAATGGCAAGTGATATCAGCGCCCGCCACCAGTTTGCTGGGCGCCTGGTCATCCCATGCCGTGACGCCGGTTTTTGTTCCCGATGTAACCGGTGTTTATGTCATTTCTCTTATCGTCAGCGACGGCCTGGTGTCCAGCACGGCGGATGAAGTATTTATAAGCGTCGGCGAAAACCTGCCGCCGGTAGCCAGAATATCAGCCGATGTTACCCAGGGCTACGCGCCGCTTACCGTGCGTTTTGACGGCGGCGAGAGTTATGATCCGGAAACCGGCCCCGTTACCTGGGCGTGGGAGTTTGGGGATGGAGCCAGCAGTAGCGAAGTAACGCCTATTCATGTCTACACCCGGCCTGGATCCTATATGAGTGTACTTACCGTCACTGACAACTATGGCAATCAAAACCAGGCTGAATTGATCATCGAAGTGCTTGCGGTTAATCAAGCGCCGGCGATTGTCAACTTGTCTATCGCGCCATCGGCCGGCCAGGCGCCGCTATTGGTAAACCTGTCGCTGGAAGTCATCGACGCGGAAAATGACAGCCTGAGTATCGTCTGGGATCTGGGTGACGGCACGGTGGTTTACGACGCGCTACAGCTTACCCACATTTACAACTATCCCGGTAATTACCAGGGCAGCGTTACCGTCAGCGACGGCGTAACCAGCGTACAGCAGAATTTTGTAGTCACCGTGAACTCTGATTTTTCGATCTACGATACGCACTATAAAATACATATCCATCATGATAAACCGCAGCAGGGAAAATTCCGCTTCGAGACTCGCTTG
>DATCIR010000150.1:0-8948 GCA_036507695.1 Gammaproteobacteria bacterium | reverse complement strand
CTGCCGGGGGACGCCACAAGTACGTCCCTGTAGTTGTTGTGGGCCATCCCTGGCCCACACCCTGCGGGCGCACTGCGTGCGACCGGATTCGCTCCCGGCGAATCCGTCGACTGCGGCCATCCCTGGCCGCAGACGCCCCCGGCAGGAGACACCGGCACCGCTTTAACCTATGCTGCACACGGGTGAGTAGTTACTTCAAATCAATATTTTTGCTATACGAGTCAGTGTGCTGACAATAATTCAAAGACTATCACTACTGAGTACCGTACAATCCCCTCCCAGGCTCAGCGTTGCGTGTCATACAAATACTACACGATCGAGCTAGGTTAACGTAAGCAAACTCGCATTGCCGCCGATCGCCGCGCAATTGGTTGTCACCACCCGCTCGGTACAAAACCGATATAAATAGTGCGGGCCACCGGCTTTGGGTCCCGTGCCCGATAGCCCCCCACCGCCAAACGGTTGCACACCCACGGAAGCGCCGATAATGTTGCGATTGACGTAGATATTGCCGACGCGTACCCGTTGCTGAACATAATCGGCTTTTTTCTCAATGCGGCTGTGAATACCCAGGGTCAAGCCGTAGCGGGTTGCATTAATCGCCGCGATGACATCATCCAGCTGATTCGCCGCATAGCGAATGATATGCAGCACCGGGCCGAATATTTCCTGGGTTAACATTGATAACGACTGGATTTCGAACGCGCAAGGGCTAACAAATGTTCCCGTGGCCAGGTCATCGGGGACAGGCACTTGATAAATCATCGTTCCTTGTTCCGACATCGCAACAATGTGTTGCTGCAACTTCTGCTGCGCGGCTTTATCAATCACCGGCCCCACGTCCGTGGCTAAATAGGCAGGATCACCAAGTTTAAGCTCCTGCATGGCGCCGGCCAGCAATTCGATAACCCGGGGCGCAATGTCATTTTGTAAAAACAACACCCGCAACGCGGAACAGCGCTGCCCCGCGCTGTTAAACGCCGATTTAATCACATCATTAACCACTTGTTCGGGCAACGCGGAGCTGTCGACAATCATGGCGTTTTGCCCGCCGGTTTCGGCGATGAGCGGCGCGATTGCACCGCCACGCTGCGCCAGGGTGATATTAATCCGCGTGGCGGTTTCAGTGGATCCCGTGAACGCAACACCGTCAACGCGCTGATCCTTGAGCAACACGTCTCCAATCAGCGTACCCGGGCCCACCACTAGCTGCAGCACGTTTTTGGGTATTCCCGCCTTGTGCAGCAACTGAACCATGTGTGTGGCAACCAGCGAGGTCTGGCTGGCGGGTTTGGCTATAACACTATTGCCCGTGACCAGCGCAGCAACAACCTGGCCGGTAAATATCGCCAACGGAAAATTCCAGGGGCTTATACAAACAAACACGCCACGGCCATGCATGGACAACACATTGGACTCGCCGGTCGGTCCGGGCAGTTCATGCGGTTTCGCAAACTGCGAACGCGCCACGGACGCATAGTAACGGCAAAAATCCACGGCTTCACGCACTTCGGCGATCGCATCTGGAATACAGCGGCCGCCTTCGGTAACAATTAATGCGGCAAAGCTGGCCATCTGATCCTGTAAATTATCCGCCGCGCGTTCCAGTATCGTGGCGCGTTGTTCAAATGGGCGCTTTTCCCATTCGACGCTGGCTTCTGTTGCAATGGCAAGCGCGCATTCAATCTGCTCAGCTGTCACATTCACTAGCCGGCCGATTATGCTATTATGATTCGCGGGATTCACTACTTTATTTTGTTCACCCGCGATCATTTCACCATTGATCATGGATGCCGCTATCCACGGTGATTGCTTAAACGCTGTCATGGCGTATTGCAACGCGAGCAATGCCGGTTCATCCGCTAAATTGGTTCCTATGGAATTGTCACGCGCTGCGCCATACATTGCTTCGGGTAAGGGTATGCGGGGATGTGGCGAACGATCGGATTCAACCACCGCTTGCACCGGATCAGCGACGATATCGGCAATGGTGAGTTTGGCATCGGATATTCGATTAATGAACGAGGTGTTGGCGCCGTTTTCCAGTAATCGCCTGACCAGATAGGGTAATAAATCCTTATGACTGCCAACAGGTGCGTAAACACGGCAGGCCGGTGGCTCACTGGCATCCATGATTGCCTGGTACAAGGCTTCGCCCATGCCGTGCAGGCGCTGCATCTCATAGTGGTTACAGTTACCGGCCATGTGCCGTATCGCCGCGGCCGTATGGGCGTTGTGCGTGGCGAATTGCGCATAAACCTTATCGCCTAATGACAAGAGCTTCTGCGCACACACAAGATACGAAACATCCGTATGCTGCTTTCGGGTAAATACCGGGTAACCCGGCAAGCCCTGTTCCTGGGCCCGCTTGATTTCCGTATCCCAATAGGCGCCTTTCACCAAACGCACCATGATGTTTCGTTGATAATGGCCGGTCGCCCAGGCCAACCAATCAATCAAGCGGGTTGCCCGCTTTTGGTAAGCTTGCACAACGATTCCAACACCGCGCCAGGACGCAAATTGCGGATCTTGTAAAATCGCCTCCACGATATCCAGGGTGATATCGAGGCGATCCGCTTCTTCACCGTCAATGGTCATGGCGATATCGGCCTCGCGGGCGGCTTCCGCCAGTTGTTTTACTTTTGGCGCTAACTCCTGCCGG
Organism: Gammaproteobacteria bacterium; assembly: GCA_036507695.1. Taxonomy (GTDB): domain Bacteria; phylum Pseudomonadota; class Gammaproteobacteria; order SZUA-152; family SZUA-152; genus JAKEGK01. The sequence goes on along the minus strand of DATCIR010000150.1, from coordinate 6,286 downwards.
ACCCGTTCGCGCTGCGCAAACTCAAAACGGGGATGCAAGGCGGATAACTTGATCGATATGCCGGGTGCGGAGAAAATATCCTGACCGCTGGCGCGCTGGTTTTTGATGAATTCTATGGCCCGCAGATAAACCTCAAAATAACGATCGGCGTCGTTACGGCTTACCGCCGCCTCCCCCAACATATCAAAGGAATAGCGGTACACTTGATTACCGTTACTTTGACTGCGCGCCAGGGCTTCTTCGATGGTGCGGCCCATCACAAACTGATGACCCATGATACGCATCGCCTCCTTGAGCGCGGCGCGGATAACCGGCTCGCTCAACCGGCTTACCATGCTATTGACCATGGACAGTGGGTCCGACTGCGCCGCGTCATCCAGGGTAATGATACGCCCGGTCAACATCAGCCCCCAGGTGCTCGCGTTGACAAACCATGATTCACTCTGCCCCAGATGCCGTTCCCAACTGGCGCGACTAAGTTTATCGCGGATGAGCTGATCGGCGGTCTCTGCATCCGGGATTCTCAACAACGCCTCGGCCAGGCATAACAGCACCACACCTTCCCGGGACGACAAATCGTATTCCTGCAGAAACGCGTTCAATCCGCCCACTGCGCGGTTGTTGTCGCGCACCACTTGAACCAGGCGCGTCGCCTGTTGCAGAATTTCGCCTGGTTTATACCGAGAGTTATCGAGTTCCGACAGCAGCTGATTGACACACCAGGTTTCGTCCAGTAAATAATCACCCTGCATTGCCTGCCGTTCAGGCCCAATCGCACGATAGTGTGGCGGGAAAATCATGAATGCTGTATCACCAGTTGGGGAAATATCGCTTTTTTTCGTTTACCGCTGTTAGGCTATGCATTTCACTTACCAATACTATAGACTGAGAAGCGGTATAAATAACCGTATTGGCATCATCTTGTGCAACTCTTCATCACGAACTGGTGTGCAAACAGGAACAACCTTGAATTTTTGTTGTTTGTCGTTATTTAGATCACAGTTATTGCAGATCACAGTTTTGGCATAGCGACTATTAAATCATTACCACACCACTCTCTGGAAACACCGCATGCATTCAATCGACGTATCCGTACAAAATTTTAATACTGAAGTGATCGAAAAGTCGCAGACCGTACCGGTTGTTGTTGATTTCTGGGCGCCTTGGTGCGGCCCCTGCCGGGTTTTAAAACCCATTCTGGAGAAACTTGCCGAGGAATATCAAGGTAAGTTTATACTGGCGAAAGTCAACTCGGACGAAAACCAGGCCTTGGCGGGTCAATTTGGCGTGCGTGGCATTCCCAGTGTCAAGGCGATTTACCAGGGTAAAATCATTAACGAATTTTCGGGCGCGCTGCCGGAACCCGCGGTGCGCGAATTCCTCGACCGCATCATTCCCAATGACAGCGAACTCAACCGCCAGCAGGCAATGAGCTGCTATGAAAAGGGTGATAGCAAAGCCGCGTTGGTGTTGTTGGACAAGGCCATTGAACTGGACCCGAACAATCACACCGCAAAAATCAACAAGGCCACACTGTTGTTTGAAAGTAACGACCTGCAAGCGGCCAAGGACTTAATCGCGCAACTCCCCGTCAATATACAGCTTGCCGAATCGGTCAAGGAATTATTGGCCAAACTCGAACTCGCTGCACGCACTCAAGCACTGCCCGACAAACAGACTTTACTCGCCCAGATACAGCAAGACGATATGAACCTACAGGCCCGCCTGGATTTGGCCAGCCATTACATCAACGAACAGGCCTATGATCAAGCCTTGGAACTCTTGTTTGCGGTGCTGAAAAAAGACCGCCACTACCAAGACGAAATAGCCCGCAAAACCATATTGTCGGTTTTCACCCTGCTGGGTCCCCAGGATCCCAGAGTGCGTGCCGCGCGCAAGACACTGGCGAGCCTGTTGAATTGATCTCAGCGGAACTGACGGCCATTTGCCCGCTATGGCGCACACACCGGCCACGTTATATCTTGTTGTTAACGCGGGATAATTTCTGCCTCAAGGGTGTGCTGCCGGCAGCTTTGCAGGATCAACCCAGGACATTTTTTCCGGTAACGCAGGGGGATTTTTGGTCTAAACTCTATTAAAACGCAGTGAACAATCAATGTTTACTGATGCTTAATCAAACGATTCTGGACTCTCTGCGATGACGCCATGCATATCACTTTTCGCCAATTGACCGTGCTGGAAGCTGTCGCCAGAAATTTAAGTTTTACCAAAGCGGCCGACGAGTTGCACCTCACCCAACCTGCCGTATCCATGCAAATCAAGCAAATCGAGGAAAGCATTGGCCTGCCGCTGTTCGAGCAAATCGGCAAAAAAGTGTATCTTACCGAGGCAGGCCATGAAATGTATAACTACTGCCGCTCCATCCAGCAGCAACTCGAAGAAGCGGAAAGTGTTATTGAAAACCTGAAGGGTGTTAAACAGGGAAAACTGACCATTGCCGTTGCCAGTACCGCGAATTATTTTGCGCCACGCATCCTTGCCGCGTTCAACAAGGAACATGATTCCGTCAAAATCAATCTAGACGTTACCAACCGCGAAGGCTTGCTCAAGCATCTTGAGAATAATGATACCGATGTTGTCATCATGGGCCGGCCACCGGCGGAAATGGAGCTGGAGGCCGAGTCGTTCATGGAAAATCCGCTCGTGCTCATCGCCGCACCCGACCATCATTTGGTTAACCAGAGCAAGGTATCAATCCTGGAATTGCAAAAGGAAACCTTCATTTTACGTGAACAGGGTTCGGGCACACGCAGCGCCATTGAACAATTCTTTCTCGAGCAAGGCGCTGAGGTGGCGACAACCATCAATATGAGCAGTAACGAAGCCATCAAGCAGGCGGTACAGGCAGGGCTTGGGCTGGGTATTGTTTCCATTCATACGCTGGAACTTGAGCTGGAATTAAAGCGCTTGGCCATTATCAAAGCGGAAGGATTTCCGATACTGCGTCATTGGTATATCGTGTGCCGCAAGGGAAAACGCCTCTCGCCGATCGCCACTGCGTTCAGGGATTTTGTCATCCATCATGCCAAGGAATTATGGAAACTCTCCGCCTGACCGTTGAGCGCTACTTGCGCCGGATTTGTTTTAGCGTCAAATGTCATTGGCGATTGGCGTCAGTGGCGAGCGGTTTTTGGTACAGCCCGATTTCATTTTCGTACCAGCCATGATCACGTTGTAATGGTTCACATGCATAGCCCCGCCAGACACCATCGGCGTCCTGCGCCACCCAGCGTGCCCAATCCGGTAAATCAACATTTGGATCTTCAAACATCGACGTCCCTCTTGAACAATCCGGCATAAGTGTAAAACGGAATCTGGCGCGAATGGCGCAATTATTAATAGTTGTGTGACAATCTGGCCGGATAATTGAATTATGTCGGTTATTGAAATTTTGTTAAATGGAAAAATGATCAGCGCCATCCTGGCGTTTGCCGTTCTTTCAATTACTGGAGAAATAATTAGCCGGAAAATACTCAATGCGCTCGAGGATGTCAGCACGTCAGAATGGATATTTGAAAAAATCTTTATTCCGTTGTTCCGCGCCCTGGGATTGATGCTGTTCATCCTATTGGCGTACCCGGTATTATTCGGTTTTACTGACGCCCCATCGCTAGCAATGCTATTAACCGCGGGCAGTGATCGCATTAACACGTTGCTCAATATTTTGTTTGTTCTGCCACTGTTGTTTTCCTTGTTGCCCGTTGTTGGCGGTATGCCGTCGTTGCTGCTGCCGGTTCAGGGTATTGCCGGTTCAACGTTGGTATTCAGCTGGATGCAGGCGGCGCTGCAGTTGGACAATATACGCTATATTCCAAACCCCGTGGTTATAGCGGTCATTATTTTACTGGCCATTGTTTCACATGCCTGCTCCAAATGGGCCGCGCTGCAGTTATCGCAATGGGTAAACCGTTTTTTCCACATCGATGATGGCCAGAAAATTATCTACCGGATCGTGGTGGTGACTGCACAGCTACCGGTTATTTTGATTTACACCACCGGGCTGGGAAGGCAGCTGTAACGGGAATTATTTTAACGGGAAATATCAGTGCACGCGGGGAATAAAATTCACACCCGCTAAAACCGCACCAGGAACATCCAGGCCGCAAATGAGCCTGCGCCCAAAAAGCCCGCAAACGAACCTAGGGCATATAACTTGTAGCGTTTAACCAGTTCATGCTGCGGTTTGTGGGAGAGCAAGTACGGTTGTTGGCGATTCTCCGGTTGGCTCATGATATGGGTAACCGGCTGCGCCTTGCGTTTAATCTGCTTTTTACGCACCAAATAAGCGGCAAGCTTGCGTACATTCTCCCATTCCTGCGCGTCAATCTGGCCATCCTGGTTTTTGTCGAAGTGTTTGATCAATTTCTCGGGGACCTGCTTCCACTTTTTCAATAACGCCCGCACGTCTTCCGCAGTACTAAACACCTCATGATGCCCACCCACGGAGCGAAACAGGCCGATAGCGTACAATGCATCCCCCGGATGCATGCGTTCTTCGGTAAATCGATAACGCCGCGCGAAACCACCCAGCATGCTTCCACTATTCGCGCCATCGTAAGTTGACCCATACCACACCTGTCTCACGCTTGGCGTCACGATGGCGCCTTCCGGGTCGATGACACAATGGCCTGTCTTGCCTACCAACACAAACAGGTTATCACTGGTTCCGGAATCAATGACCTCGTCGTTCTTATCCCCCAGCTTCTCCACGGTATACTTGAACCAGGTACACGGTATTTTGGATAACGGAGCCACAATCTCCGGACCGTCCATGGTGTCACCGTAACCCCCCAGCTCAACGTAACCTTGGGCGGCGGACCTTATCCGGGACGTGGGCGTGTCTTCGATGGTGCGGGCGCGCCTGAAGAATTCAAAAGTAAAGTAAAATCCGGCAATGGTAATAACAACGGCGATAGCGGCATGAAACCAGAATTCCTGCGCCGATGCTTGAATAATTTCCTGCCGTAAAGCCGCCGGATTAAAAAGATTCCCTGGAATATTCACAGAAACCCAATGGATAGGATCAATAGTCTTCGCTACTGGCCGAATAACTGTTTAATATCCACGTCCGCTTTTTCCGCCTCGCTGAACTCCAGCAGCTCGGCTTCCTTAAAATTAAAAAACCGCGCGATGATAACGTCCGGAAATTGCTCGATGCGAACATTATTAAGATTCACCGCTTCGTTATAGAACTCACGCCGATCCGCAATGGACTCTTCCAAACCGGAAATCCGTGACTGTAAGTGCTGAAAAGTTTGGTCCGCTTTGAGGTCCGGATAAGATTCGGCAAGCGCAAACAGGTTCCCCAGCCCTATCCGTAATTGGGTTTCCGCGGCGCCCAGGGCGGCAATATCGGTGTTTTCCCGTGCGGAAGCCACCGCGGAGCGCGCTTTGATAATGCGTTCCAGAGTGTCCTTTTCGTATCCCATGTATTGCTTGCACACTTCGACCAGCTTTGGCAGTTCATCATGGCGCTGCTTGAGCAACACATCAATATTGGCCCAAGACTTTGCAACAGCGTGCTTCAAAGTGACCAGATGGTTATAAATAGCCACCGCATAAACCAGTACACCGGCAACGGCTCCCAGGGTGATGAATGTGGAAATTTCCATGGATTGGCTCCAATCAATAATAGGAATGTTTACCGGCTTTTATCACAAATCTTCCTTCGGTATAGCGCATTAATTCTTTAATGGATATTTGCACTGTTAAAACACGCTTGAGGTATTCTCAGCCCGTAGTCCTGACAGCTGCCCCATCCGAATACTTAAACGCACGCTTCTCATATACCAAAACACGATATTTACATCATTGTATGGATTAATATGGGGTAAATTCCCAATATCTTACTCACTGTTTAATAGCGCGTACCTCCCACCGCGTAGGCGAAAACAACCCGGCATACGTACTGAACAGAAATGGCTTGACCGGGATTGGATTTTTGCGACAATCTTCTATGTATGAAACGAACGTTATTTTTACTTCGTTGAGCGGTTATCGGTTTATGTGCCAGAACGAAGACTATAATAACAACCAGTTCCATTTAAACACTATAAATAGAGTAAGTTAACATTTTATTCAGCGATACCACGAGGAGATGTCATGAAAAACCCAAGAAAAAACACTACTAAAATATTGTTTGCGCTGGTCTGTGCAAGCTTATTGTTTGGCGCGTTATCGCCGGTAATGGCGGGTGAAAAAGCCCACAGGCTGGTTGTTCAGGTCAGTACCGATGACCCGCAAACCCAGGCAATCGCGCTAAACA
>DATCIR010000149.1:0-11093 GCA_036507695.1 Gammaproteobacteria bacterium | reverse complement strand
CCTTGCGCCCGCTCTTCCCCGACGGATTTACCAATGAAGTTCAAATTATCGCAACCGTTGTTTCCCTTGATCCCGAAATCGATCCCGATATACCCGCCATGATCGGTGCGTCCGCATCGTTAATGTTAGCGGGCGTTCCATTTGACGGACCCATTGGCGCTGCGCGCGTCGGTTACAAGAATGGCAGCTACCTGTTAAACCCCACTGCAACCCAATTAGAAACCAGCGATCTTAATCTCGTGGTCGCCGGTACTGAGAATGCGGTATTGATGGTGGAGTCCGAGGCCAAAGAGCTTTCCGAGGAAGTTATGCTTGGCGCCGTCATGTTCGGTCACGAACAAATGCAGGCGGTCATCAAGGGAATCCGGGAATTCGCCAAGGCAGCCGGCGCGGAGCCGTGGAACTGGCAACCGCCGGAGACTGACAACACCGTCAACGCCGCTTTGGCCAGCATGGCGGAAATGGATTTTATTCAGGCTTATCAGATCAAGGTAAAGCAGGATCGGTACACGCGGCTGGGAGAGATTCGTTCCAGGATCATTGAAAAGCTGTGTAACCCGGAAGACTCAGCCAGTCACGATGCCGAAGCCGTCAGAGCCGCGATAGAAACACTGGAAAAGAAAATTGTGCGCGGCCAGATACTGGCTGGACAGCCGCGCATTGATGGCCGGGATAACCGGTCGGTGCGTCCAATCACGATTCGTGTCGGTGTATTGCCACGCACGCATGGCTCGGCATTGTTTACCCGCGGTGAGACCCAGGCCCTGGTGGTAACCACGCTGGGCACGGCGCGTGATGCGCAGAATATCGATGCGATTGAAGGCGAGCGTAAAGAGCACTTTATGCTGCATTATAATTTTCCACCTTATTGCGTGGGCGAGACTGGTATGGTTGGCAGTCCGAAACGCCGTGAAATCGGTCACGGCCGCCTGGCAAAGCGGGGTGTGGTGGCGGTGATGCCAGACATTAACGGGTTTCCCTATTCAATCCGTGTCGTGTCCGAGATTACTGAATCCAACGGATCCAGTTCCATGGCGTCGGTGTGTGGTACCAGCCTGTCGCTGATGGATGCGGGTGTGCCCCTCAAGGCGCCTGTTGCGGGCATCGCCATGGGATTGATTAAGGAAGGCGACCGCTTCGCCGTGCTGTCCGATATTCTCGGGGATGAAGACCATCTGGGCGACATGGATTTCAAAGTGGCGGGTACCCAAAATGGTGTCAGCGCCCTGCAAATGGATATTAAAATTGATGGCATTACCCAGGATATTATGAAACAGGCATTGGCCCAGGCAAAAGAAGGCCGCTTGCACATTCTCGGTAAAATGAGCGAAGTCATTGCCACTTCCCGCACCCAGATGTCTGAATTCGCCCCGCGTTATATTACTATTAAGATTCATCCGGACAAAATCCGGGATGTCATCGGCAAGGGTGGCGCGACCATTCGCCAAATTACAGAAGAAACCGGCGCCAGCATCGATATCGAGGACGACGGCACCATTAAGATCGCTTCGGTAGACAGTGCCGCCGGCAAGGAAGCGCAACGCCGTATCGAATTGATTACCGCTGACGTTGAAGTGGGTGTTGTGTATGAAGGCAGGGTTTCCAAACTCATGGATTTTGGCGCATTTGTCACTATCCTCCCCGGCAAGGATGGCCTGGTTCATATTTCGCAAATTTCCCATGAACGTGTGGAAAACGTCAGCGACAAACTGAATGAGGGTGATATTGTGAAAGTCAAAGTATTGGAAATCGATAAGCAGGGGCGGATCCGGCTTAGTATGAAAGCCGTGGATGCGGCCTGACCGGTATCCGGTATTTGGTGCAAAAAAGGGCATTATGCCCTTTTTTTGTAAACGCTTTTTGTAGAATTATTAGCAACAGTCAGTAAGTTTTGGCACTGATGAGTGTTGCTCGTAAATAGTTTACCGAGGAGATAATAAACAGGTGATTACAAAAGCAGTGTTCCCCGTTGCCGGCATGGGTACCCGATTCCTGCCTGCAACTAAAGCCAATCCCAAAGAGATGCTGCCTATCGTTGATAAACCCCTCATACAGTACGCGGCCGAGGAGGCCATTGCCGCGGGCATCAAACAGTTAATTTTTGTGACCAGCAGCAGCAAAAGAGCCATTGAAGATCACTTTGACAAAAACTACGAACTGGAAGCAGAACTTGAACGGCGGAATAAAGCCGATTTGCTTTCCGTGGTCCGCGGTATCCTGCCGCATGGGGTCAGTTGCGTGTATATACGGCAGGCCGAACCGCTGGGATTGGGTCACGCGGTGTTGTGCGCCAAGGACGTTGTAGGCAAGGAGGCGTTTGCGGTCATGCTGGCGGATGACTTGATTGATGGCGACGGCAACGGCTGTCTTGCCCAGATGGTGGCTCAGTATAACAGGTATCGTTGCAGCATCCTTGGTGTTGAGTCTGTTTTACCCGAAGAAACCGATCAGTATGGTATTGTGAAAACGGAAGACAATCGTCAGGTTATCGCAAACCTGGAAGCCATTATCGAAAAACCCAAGCCAGACGAAGCGCCTTCCACCCTTGGTGTGGTGGGGCGTTATATATTAACGCCAACGATTTTTGATTTACTGGAAAACACGGGTAAAGGCGCGGGCGGTGAAATTCAGTTGACCGACGCTATTGCGCAATTGCTGGTGATTGAGCATGTCAAGGCCTACAAATTCAGCGGCAAACGCTACGATTGCGGCAGCAAGCTGGGTTACCTGGAAGCGACCGTGGAATACGCCTTAAAGCATCCCATGCTGAAAGATGATTTTATGAAATATTTAAGAGGCTATTGCATTCCGAACTTGAGTGAGTAGCCGCCGCCACCTGTCTGGCCGCGGCTGACCCGGCTGCACGGGGCCGCATTAATGGGTTTTGATGGTGGAATTGAGCGTGGCGTCAATTTCAAGGTTAACCGCTTGCAGATTGTCGCGAATTATGTCCGGATGATTTTTTTTCTTTATGGCGATCTCCAGTGATTCCACGGTTTTTTTCAGGACGGATACATTACAAAAGCTGGCGGCGCCATGTAGCTTGTGTACATGGTGATCCAAGGATTGAAAGTCACTCTCAGCGAACGCCTTGTTTATTAATTGCTTTAATTTGGGCAATTCCTTCAGCAGCATTCCTAACATCTCATCGGCCAGTTGCTGTTTGGTGGCGGCCAGCTCATTTTTATAGCGCTCCAGATTAATATACGCTTTTTGCGTTGGCGGATTATTAAGAGCGCTGGATGCGGCCTTCTGGGTTGTGGATTGTGTTTCCGATACTGTTGTTGGCGCATGGCTGGTGTTGACGCTGGCCAGTATGATGTTAATCAATTTTTCTTCATCAATGGGTTTGATTAATATGTCATTGACGCCGGCCGCCAGGCAATTGGTTTTGTCTTCGGCGAAGATGTTGGCGGTCAGGGCGACAATGGGTATGTTCCGGTTCTTGTTCGCCAGTTGCCGGATGCGCCGGGTGGCTTCAATACCATTCATTTCGGGCATCTGAATATCCATCAAGATAAAATCGAAATGGCCGGAATTCGCGGCTTCCAACGCGCGTTGGCCGTTACCCACCACCGTTGTCATTGCACCTGCCTGGCTCATCAGAATATCCAACAGGCGCGCATTTATTTCCTGGTCTTCGGCGATTAGTATCTTGATTCCATGCAGTGGCAAACGGGCGGGATCCAGGGCCGTTTTCTGTGGCTTTGCCGGGGAAACTGCCACGGTATTTGGGGCTGACCGCGTGGTCAAATCAGGGGCGGCATCGATGTGCGGAAAATCCAGCAACGTGTCATCCGGCACCAGCAGTTTTTGCAACAGCCTGTGAAACTCATTGTACTTAACCGGTTTTGATATCACGGCGTGGATGCCGGTATTTTTGATGGTACTGAAAATTTTGGATTCGGCGCTATTGACCAGCGCCAGAATATTACACTGTGTGTTCTCGCGAATGGATTGGACCTGTCCGGTTATCAGGTTAGGCTGTGTTTCCTGTTGTAACAATCCGAGAATCAACAAATCGAAGGGCGCGTTTTTTTCCGCGATGGCAATATGGTTATGCACATCCGGCATGGTTGTTACTGAAACTACATCGATCCCCCAGTTATTTAACAGGTGTTGCACGGAAAGCCGTGATGCCTGATTGGCGTCGTAGAGCAACACTCTGAAACCCGCCAGCGAAACAGGCGCGGATTCCCGGAGGCGGAGATCTTTTTGTTTTTCATGAGTAAAGGTAAACCAGAAAGTGGATCCCTGGTTGATTTTGCTGTCGACGCTGATTTCGCCGCCCATCATTTCGGCCAGTTTTTTGGAAATCATCAAACCGAGGCCGGCTCCGCCATACCTGCGTGTTGATGAAGAGTCCACCTGGGAAAACGTCCGGAACAACCGCTGCTGATCTTTATGGCTGATACCAATACCCGTGTCGGAGACCATAATTTTTATGGTGACGCTTTCATGGGTTTCATCTTCCAATATAGTGCGTACTACTACTTCTCCCACTTCGGTAAACTTGATCGCGTTGCTGATCAGGTTGGTAAGAATTTGGCGCAACTTTGACGCATCTCCGTATAATTGCAGTGGCACGTCATTGTAGATCATGGAAACAAGGTTGAGGTTTTTGTCATACGCCAAAGGGGCCAGCAGTTCGCACGCCTCTTCGATGCAAGTACGTAAATTATAGGGTTCATGTTTAAGGGTGGTCTTGCCCGCCTCAATTTTGGAGATGTCAAGAATGTCATTGATAATCGACAGCAGGTTGTTGGCCGATTTTTCAATGGTGTCAATATAGTCAATTTGCTCGGTGGTGGGCCTGGTTTTTCGCAGCAGTTTAATAAAGCCGATGATGCCATTCATGGGGGTGCGGATTTCGTGGCTCATATTGGCCAGAAATTCCGACTTCACGCGGCTGGCGCGCAATGCCTGCTGCCGTGTTGCCACTAATTCCTTGTTTTGCCGTTCCACAACCTGAATGGTGTTTAACAAATCAGATGTGGCCTGGGCGACTTTTTCCTGCAGTTGTTCCCGTGACTGGCGCATCGATTCAGCCATACTGTTAATGCTGCGTTGCAAGGATAGAAATTCTCCCTGCGACTCCAGGTTGAGATCAATGTCGAGGTTGCCTTTTTCGATGGCATTCGCCGCTGCAGTGAGTTTTAGTATGGGAGCGGTAAGCGTCCAGCTGATGCGAAATACCAGCAGGGTGCATATCAACAGGGTTATTCCGGCGATGCCCAGGCTATGAGTCACTATGTCGGCTTGTTGGATGTAATAATCATTCTGTGACAGTTCAACGATCGCCCAGCCGACAATCGTTCGTGGATCAAGAATTTCGGGGAAGCCATGCGGGAAATTCAGTTGGTAGTCGCTGAATTTTAGATCGTTCGCGGTCCGCGGATTGTTTTGATTCAGGATAGGGCGCATAAAAATCAGGTTGTCGGTAAACAGGGGGTGTTCCGAAAGACCCGGCGCTTCCTGAAAGGGTTTATGGTTGGCTAACATCCTGAGAATGACATCACCATCGTTATCCGTGATCGTGATAGCGGCGACATCTTTCTCATTCAAGATGTTTTTGGCGATTGGCTTGATTGCGGCAATATTATAGGTGGCGACGCCCTGGTTGCTCGCGGTCGCGAGTTGCCTGGCCAGCAACTGTCCCCGTTCATTCAAGGAATCAGTCAGTTTGGTGGTTTGCTGGTAAACGAAGGCAATAACCAGAACGGCAGCTATTAATGCCAAAGGTGGCAAGGACAGTAATACAATCCGGCGTTGTATATCGGATTTCATCATGTTGCAATTGGGTTAATCATTTATTTTATGCCCGGCAACGCCCGCAAATTGTAAATCAATTCCCATTGATGCGAACCAAGGTGTTGAAATATTGTAAGTTTCGAGCAATGCTGCTGGTCAAGTGTACGGAATAATTGGGACGCTGAAAACTGTTTACCCAAGCTTAATTACGCGTTATTGTTGCAAGATCAGCCGAACAACAAATTATTTTGGTTATTTATCATGGATATACCAACGATCGAAGCGTTTGTGGGCAACACCCCCCTGGTGCGGTTGCAGCGCCTGCCCGGCGAAACGTCGAATGTTATTGCCGTGAAACTGGAAGGCAATAATCCCGCCGGTTCAGTTAAAGATCGCCCGGCGCTGAGTATGATCCATCAAGCGGAACAGCGCGGGGATATCAAACCGGGGGATACACTGATTGAGGCTACCAGTGGTAACACCGGCATTGCGCTGGCGATGGCATCCGCGATTAAAGGTTACCATATGATACTGATTATGCCGGAGACCATGAGTGTCGAACGCCGTGGTGTCATGAAAGCATTTGGCGCTGAGATCATCCTGGTGAGCAAGGAAGAGGGCATGGAGGGCGCGCGTGATCTTGCCGGGCGCATGCAAGACGATGGCGCAGGCGTTGTTCTGGACCAGTTTGCCAATCCGGACAATCCGCTCGCCCATTACATGGGTACTGCCGGGGAAATCTGGCGCGACACCCAGGGGGCAATCACCCATTTCGTCAGCGCCATGGGTACCACCGGAACCATCATGGGCAGTTCGCGGTTCTTCAAAGAAAAAAATCCCGCCATTCAAGTTATCGGTGTACAGCCTGAAGAAGGCGCCAGCATACCGGGCATCCGCCGTTGGCCCAAAGAATATCTTCCGCGCATTTATGATCCAGCGTGCGTTGACCGCATTATTGATATTTCCCAGGCGGTCGCTGAAAATACCACGCGCGCGTTGGCGGCGAAAGAAGGTATTTTCGCCGGAATATCGTCCGGTGGTGCGGTGGCAGCGGCATTAAAACTATCGCAGGAAGTTTCCAACGCCTTGATTGTGGCGATTATTTGCGATCGCGGCGATCGTTATTTGTCGACGGGCGTATTTCCCGCGTAATTTTCCTGCCAAAATAGTATTTATCCTTAAACACAAGGATTTTCAACGCTAAGGCGCAAAGAATTAAGATAAAAAACAACTAGATATTTCTTTGCGCATTTTGTGTCGCTGCGTCTTTACGTTAAATTGTGCCGTTTATGGGTGGGCCTAAAGAGGATTTCCCGCAAATTCATTGAAAAATTAAATTAGTATTTTTTTATTTAGTGGATTAATGAGCGCCCGCTTATAGATTCAATAACCTTTCCTTTAATATTATTTATTTTTACGCAATTCAAAACTTTTATAGATTTTTACCGCGGGTGGCGCAGACAATCGATTGTTTACTGCTATCTTGTAAGAAAGACCTTTCATCTTATCTCTTGTGTATACCTTGGCGGCATCGAAGTAGATAGCGGATCTTATTAAGCGCAAACCAGAAAATCAGGGATAAAAAGAGGACTTAAAAGTTTGTTGGCCGGGGCCGGTAAAACCCAGGATCAATATTTCAATAATCAATCTTTCTCAAGACACTTTTTAAGTCTACATACGGATCACATCGGGAGGACGCGATTATGTCATCAGAAGAGTTTCCAGTAGTGGGAAATTGGTATAGGGATTTTAATCAGCAGCTGTTTGAAGTGGTGGCGCTGGATGATGTCGAGAACCTCATTGAAATTCAGTACTTCAATGGTGATATCGACGAGATGGACTATGATGCCTGGTATGGCCTGGTTGCGGAAAGCATTCCGCCGCCGGAAGACTGGACCGGTCCATTCGGTGAAGTCGAAGCAGATGACCTGGGTTATTCTGATATAAGCACGCACTCCAGCGGCTATACCATGACACTGGAAGAGATGGAATAGGCCGCCACTCGATCACTCGATCGTTACATTAGACCGTTACTGACGATACGCCGATACGCGCACAGGCCACGGTTTTTTATCTCAGTAACGAGTTTCTTTACGAGCAAAATTTCGCGTGACCAGCTTAGAGTTGGCCGATGAACGTTTGTTGATTGGCCGTTTCATAGCGGCCGTTCAATAATGACCGTTCAATAGTGACCGTTAGTGCTGAAACTTTTTATAACTGATTCGTTTGGGCGTTTTGCTATCGTCACCCACGCGGCGTTGCCGGTCCTGCTCGTAATCCGCATAATTGCCTTCAAACCAGGTGACCTGGCTGTCGCCCTCGAAGGCTAACATATGGGTTGCGATGCGGTCGAGAAACCAGCGGTCGTGGGAAATCACCACCACGCAGCCCGGGAACTCCAGCAAGGCTTCTTCCAGTGCGCGCAGCGTCTCCACATCAAGGTCGTTAGTGGGTTCGTCCAGCAGTAACAGGTTGCCGCCGTCGGCCAGCAGTTTCGCCAGGTGCACACGGTTGCGCTCGCCACCCGATAAATCGCCGACCCGTTTTTGCTGGTCGCTGCCGCGGAAATTAAAACGGCTGACATAGGCCCGCGAATTGATTTCCAGATTACCCACCATCATAATGTCGTGGCCGCCGGATACTTCTTCCCAAACGGTTTTTTTACTATCCAGCGCGTCGCGGGACTGGTCGACGCACGCGATCTTGACCGTGTCGCCGATACGCAGTTCGCCGCTGTCGGGTTGCTCCTGGCCGGTCAGCATGCGGAACAGGGTGGTTTTACCCGCACCATTGGGCCCGATGACACCCACGATACCGCCGCGCGGCAAGTTAAACGACAGGTCTTCTATCAGCAAGCGGTCGCCAAAGCCTTTTTTCAAATGATTGGCTTCGATCACCAGGTCGCCCAGGCGGGGACCGGGCGGAATAAACAGTTCATTGGTCTGGTTGCGTTTTTCAAAGTCCTGTTTGGAGAGTTCCTCGAAACGGGTGAGGCGCGCCTTGCTCTTGGCATGCCGGCCCTTGGGATTGGCGCGTACCCATTCCAATTCCGCTTTCATGGCTTTAATGCGGGCGTTTTCCTGTTTCTCTTCCTGTTCGAGGCGTTTCTCTTTTTGTTCCAGCCAGGAAGAATAATTGCCTTCCCAGGGAATGCCCTGGCCGCGATCCAGTTCCAGTATCCAGCCGGCAACATTGTCCAGAAAATACCGGTCGTGGGTAACCGCGACGACCGTGCCGGGATATTCATGCAAGAAATGCTCGAGCCAGGCCACGGACTCGGCATCCAGATGGTTGGTCGGTTCGTCAAGCAACAGCATATCCGGTTTGGACAATAACAATTTGCACAGCGCCACCCGGCGGCGCTCACCGCCGGACAGTTTGGTGACTTCGGCATCCCAGGGCGGTAAGCGCAACGCATCCGACGCGATTTCCAGGGTGCGTTCCAGTTCCCAGCCGTTGGCGGCGTCGATGGCGTCCTGCAATTTGCCTTGCTCTTCCAGCAGAGCATTCATCTCGGTATCACTCATCGGTTCGGCGAACTTCATGCTGATTTCGTTAAACCGGTCGATGAGCTGCTTGGCTTCCTTGATGCCTTCTTCCACATTGCCGCGGACGTTCTTGGCGGGATCCAAGGCCGGCTCTTGTGACAGAAAACCAACCTTAATACCCGGCTGGGGACGTGCTTCACCGATGATGTCCTTGTCGATACCCGCCATGATGCGTAACAGGGTGGATTTGCCCGATCCATTGAGGCCGAGTACGCCGATTTTGGCGCCGGGGAAAAAGGACAGATAAATATTTTTGAGAATTTCGCGTTTCGGCGGTACGACTTTGCCGACGCCATTCATCGTATAAATGTATTGAGCCATGGGTTTAGTGCAAATCCTGTCGGTTGGGAAATGGGTCCAATTGAGGCCGTAAATCTAAGGCAACTGCCCTTGAAAGTAAAGCGATCCCCCGGAAACCAGGTTATTCTCCCGGCCTGTTAATCAGCTTGGGCGGTAGATTATGCGGCAGCCGGGGAAAATACGGTATAATGGCGCGTTTTTTTCTCAATAGGATCGATAATCCTTACTGCATCCATTGACCGCCTGGAAGGATACGAAACCGATGCTATCACCTGCCTATAGCGCCAATCGACAGTTCGCGCAATGGGTGAGGGCACCGTCCACAGGATAACTTTAGGATAATAACCATGATTAACGCCAATGACGCCGTTGAAGAATTGCAAACCATGGGTGATCTGGTGCGCTGGGGCGCCAGCGGTTTTAACGAAGCCGGTTTGACTTATGGCCATGGTACCGACAATGCCCTGGATGAGGCATTTCTGCTGGTGCGCCATGTGCTGCATCTGCCGCATGATGTGCCTGCGTATATGTTTGGCGCCAGGCTCACTAAACACGAACGCGGGCAAATCGTTGAACTCTTGACTCAACGCATTACCAGCCGCAAGCCAGCGGCTTATCTGGTCCAGGAAGCCTGGTTTGCCGGTCTGCCGTTTTATGTCGACGAGCGGGTATTGATTCCGCGTTCACCCACCGCCGAACTGATCGAACAGGGATTTTCCCCCTGGGTGGATCCTGGCAACGTGCATTCAATTCTGGATTTATGCACCGGTAGTGGTTGTATCGCCATTGCATGCGCCGTCAATTTCCCCGGCGCTCATGTTATTGCCACGGATAATTCATTAAATGCCCTGGATGTCGCGGCGATCAACGTGGAAAAACATGGCGTGCAAACCCAGGTGGAGTTGGTGAAATCAGACGTGTTTCAAAACCTGCCGGCGGAGCAATCGTTCGACGTGATCATCAGTAATCCTCCCTATGTTGATACCGGCGATATGGCTGCGCTATCGCCGGAATTTTTGCATGAACCTGCCGAAGCGCTTGCCGCGGGCGGTGACGGGCTGGATATCGTCAAACAAATCCTGCAACAGGCGGCGGATTACCTGTCTGACCAGGGTATCCTGGTCGTGGAAGTGGGCAACAGCGAGACTGCCTTATTGGAACAATTTCCCGATGTACCTTTTATCTGGCCGGAATTCGCCCGTGGTGGCCATGGTGTGTTTATCCTGTCCCGGCAGGAACTCATTACCTATGCTGAGCGCTTCAAACACTGAGAATCCTAGCTTAAAACAAAATAATTATTTATCAGGTTGTGGCTTGTCGGTTGGTCGTGGACCATGATCGGACGGCGCGATGGTGGAGATTTTTTGTTTATAGACGATCTGGTCAACTTTGCCGCCGAGCAATATTGAATACTGGTCAAACGACAGGATTTGACCTTCCAATTTAATGCCATTCACCATATATACCGCGACATTCGTTTTATTTTTTCTGAGG
>DATCIR010000148.1:0-18220 GCA_036507695.1 Gammaproteobacteria bacterium | reverse complement strand
TTGACCATTGCGATCCGGATCACCGCCGCCACCGCCGTCGCCCAGTCCGATGTACAGGTACCCATCACCCGGTCCAAACAGGATGTTGCCGCCATTATGGTTAGTATTGGGTTGTTTAACGGCCAAGATGGTTTCTTCCCGCCAGGCGTTATTAACAAAGGTAAACCGGGAAATATTCGAGCGTAAGTCTGGAGTGCCGGTGGAATAGTACAGGTAAATTTCGCCATTATTGGCATAGTCCGGATGAAACGCCATGCCCAGTAAACCCTGCTCGCCGCTATAAACGACTTGTGACTGGATATTTAAAAATTCCGTGGCAACGCTGACGCTTTCGTTATTGTCGAAAACCAGCACCCGGCCATCCTGCAACGCGGCATACCATTGGTTGGCGTCGCCGGGCGCCTGGCGAATCGCAACAACAGCGCCCATCGCGGGCAAATTGGGAAAGGCGGGCGCGGCAGAAAGCGCCTGCGAAGACAGGGGACCTTGATCAGGAGCAAGGCAGGTGAGGTTCGCGGGCCGTTCATCCAGCCCTGAATCCAGTGGCGGAGTGGTGGAGTTACTATTGCCGGAACAGGCCATCAATACCAGCAGGAATACCAGCGACGTCAGGTAAAGTATATTCCGTGCAATAGTTGCAGGAAAAATAGGTGCAAGAAAAGTCATTGTTAATCACCATAAAGAATGCGTTACATTAATATCACCTCATTATGGACAGACGAAAATTACATTGATCCGTTATTTTATTGATGTTTTATTAGAGTGAGTGCAACGGTATCGGCTGCTTCCGATCCCAAGCGTTGAATGCGGAATACACTGTTTATATCCGCTTCCATGGGCAAAGGCAATACCAAGGCCGAAAATTCTTAAAGTGCTATAAGTGTGACGTTCGAGGGATTAGAAGAATTTAGGTCACTACCCATTACCCGGACATTGCGCACACTCTTAACCGTCTGTGTTGAAGTATAGCTAAGTTCCATACCCTATGAAAACAGACCCGTTGGACGGTGACATTCCGCGCAATTGTAGATTAAAAATACCGGCCCTAGAGGATAGGGCCGGTTAACATCATCCAGCACTTGCTACTGGATAGAGGCCGCAGCGTTAAGCTGCGCTGAGCGGTGTTGCCAAGAAAAGAGGCAAAAGCAACACCGGCATCGGGGTTCCTCGGCACCGGATGAATCCATTCCAGTGCGGGTCTAACGACCTTTTAAATGAGCACTCAGGAATGCGCATTTAAAAAGGCCGGTCCCAGAGGATAGGACCGGCTAACATCATCCAGCACTTGCTACTGGATAGTAGCAGCGTAACGCTGCTGTAGAGCCTGTGTTGATCTTGAGAAGAGAAAGAAACAACACCGGCATCGGGGTTTGGCGGCGCGGCTTGTTATACCGGTGTTTCGTAACAGAGCACCCGGCGGACCGGATCAACCGCATCGGCGCCGCGCTTGGATTGGTGTTCATGTTGTCTTGTGCGTTAAACATTGCCGGTATAACTTCCGCGTTTAATGGTTTGTTTACAAAGGCTGGCCACGTGTCCCTGTGGCCGGCACCTCTCCGGATTACCTGAGATGGTTCGCTGCGCCGCCTTGCGGTGCGCCGTTCGCGTCCAACCAGGAGTCCAATATCAGTCCCAGATTAGGATTGGCCAGCTTTTGCAGATACGCGCCGCCTAAAGGACCTGACATATTTTGGTTCAGCGAGCCACCGCGATAATTGCCTCCCGCACCGGGATTTTTCATCGGGTGGTTGTTAGACGCGTTGGATATACCGGTTGCTTCCACAATACGATCCAGGTTGTAGACGGCAACGTTATTGACGGTATTCGCGTTGAAGTTCGCGGCCGGTGCGCCATTCGGGCAATAATGCCGGTTCGCATTATTATCCAATGGATTCACCGGACAGCCGGTCTCGTCGAACAAGAACAGACCGGTTCCCAATCCGGCGGCCATATGAACAAAGTAGGGCGAGTTCAGCTGGTTACCGGTGTTCTGGCCGATATGTTGTTGCAACAGGTTGAAATCCAGGCCTGCGAAGTTATTGTTCGCCATATTGTTGAAGAAGTCCGTGTATTGATTGTTCGCGTTGAAATTCGCGAGCTGGGCTTGATTCAAGTGACAGGCGACACAATAGCGTGGTCCTTCATTGTTTGCGGTGACCTTGCCGCGAATGGAGTGCGGCATCATCACGTTGTGGCTCGAAGCAGGGGCGGCGTTGCGGCCCGCCGTGTCTGGGTTATTACCGTCACCGTTACGGTCACTGAATACAAATACCTGCGACTCATTGTTGCCGTCAAAGAAACGGTAGAAGGTTTTTTCCGCCGGCGACATTTGGGTGATTTTGTTCTCTGAGCTCACACCCAAGGTGAACGGAATCGGCGTGATGTAGGTAAAGTCCGCCGCCGTTTGGTTATAGGCAATTCGTTGACCCGTTATGTTACTAAAGCGGAAATTATTCGGGTTATTGTCGAATTCGCCACCCAAGTGACAGCCGATACAGTTATTAGTCCAGGCCGCATGACAGGACACGCAATCCATTGAATCCGTATGGCTAAAGCCATTGGTGTACAGTTGCGGATTGTTCTGTATCGGGCCGGTACCCGTTGCAATATCACCATCCGCACGGCCCATGGCGTAAGACGCTTTCGCGCTATAGACCAATTGATTGCTTATCGGGTTGATCTTGTTGTTGTTGATGATGGTATCCCGGGTCTGTGGAATATAATGCCGGCTTCCATCGACACGGCTCTTCAGGAAGAAATTGCCGCTCGGGTCACGCGTAACATGACGCAGCGAATTGCCTTTGCTGTCCATGGCGCATTCCGCTTCGATGTCGTCATAAGTGAGGCAGGACTGGGTGCTGGCATAAGCAGCGATGCTTCCATGACAGTTTGAACAAGAGATCGCTGTTACCTGGTCTTGACGGCTCATGATGCCGCCGCTGTCGGGTTCGGCCACTGATCCGCCATGTAAATCGCGGCTGCCGTGGCAATCGATACAGCCCAGGCCCGCTTCGTGATGAATATCGGCGGGTGTGTCGTCGCGGGCGTCGCCATCGTAATCTTCGAATGCGATATATTGATTGGCGTTGCGGCCGTTAAAGGTATTGTTATTCACCGCCGGATCAAATAACCGCGTATCCTGTGCTGTGTTAACAAACCGGTTGGGATTGGCGGGATACTGAAAGTTGTTTACCAGGTCCGCATTTTGATCCAGGCGAATACCCCAGTATTGCAGCACCGTGCGGTTGGATCCCTGGTGGCAACCCGCGCACGCCATGTCCTGGATTCCCGTTACAAAGCTGCCATCCGGTAATGTTTTTGCGACATTCTGGATAATGTGCATGCGCACATGCGGGCGTTCCGGCGCGGCAATCGCGTCGGGATTGGCCGGCTCCAAGCGGTTGACATTGGGGTCGTTACTGCGGCTGCGGCCATCCGGGCTGTACGCCATGTGGCAGGCGGTGCAGCCGGAAGAGCGGAAATCACCGAAGCGGTTATTGGCGCCGGCGCTGCCCAGATGACAATCACCGCAAGTAAACGCGATCTGCTCGTGGTAAAGCGCGGCCAGGGCGCTGTTGGCGCGAACGCGGTTGGTTTTGGCGCCGTTTTCTTCCGCGGCGGTATACAAGTCATTCGCCAGGTTGGCGGCGTTATAGAAATTGTTTAACACCCCGCCCTGAACCAGGGGGATACCGCTGGTGGTTTGGCCGTTGTACTGACTGATAACCGGGACTTCATTCAGTCTGCCGATGCCGCCAATGGCAGTCGTGAATGGATTGAATTGCGGATTAGACACAGAACGGAATCCCAGGTCAGCGGCGGTATCCTGATACAGGCCGCGGTGTTCCGCGATGGAATTATCAATACCCGCCGCATAGGTGGAACCGGAAAAAATACCCGTTTCCGTGGCGAGCACGTTACGGGATACCCAATCGGCATGGTTATCGTGACATTCGCCGCAACTGCGTCCCAGGGATACCACCCGCAAATCGCCGGGGTTAATAAATTGCAGAAAATCAAGCGCGGTATAAGTAACGCCATTTACGGTGTAGTCAGGGTATTTATCGATACCCGCCAGCGTCAACCGGTTGAAATAAGCGACCGGGTCGTTAATCAATTGCTGGTCTGTGGCCATGGCCGGCGGAGGAGGAACATGGCTGCCTTCCTTACCCGCGCCTTGACCGTTACCACCATGACAATCCGTGCAATAAATATTATCCGCACCGGCAAACGGATGCGGATTTACTAAACCACCACCGGCGTAGTCATTTCTGGTCGAACCATTGTGGCAACTCATGCAAGTTTCAGCCGCCTGGTTTTCCTGATAAGTCACGTTAATTGTGGAGGAGCTTTGGTTGTTGGCCGCATCATACGCGGTGACTACAATTCGGTTGGTGCCGGGTTGTAACGTAATATTATTGAAGTACCATGGGTTGCGGGTCGCAGTGTCGTATTCCGTGCCGTCATTGTTGGAATACTTAATCCGGGTTACACCGACGTTGTCCGATGAAGCGCCGGATATCGACACTTGATTGACCCCTGAAGTATACGATCCGTTATCGGACGGAGAAACGATTGACACCTGGGGCGGCTGATTATCCACTACCTGGTAGGTAACCGTAATCACATCCGTCGCCGTGGCGTTACTTGTGTCTCTCGCCGTGACAGTGATGACGTTGGAACCAACTTCCAGTTGCAGCCCGGTGTAACTCCAATTGGCCGTGCCATTGGCCGTTCCGGTGCCGCCGGCGCTGTTGGTCCAAGTGACTTCGGTAACGCCCGCATCATCGGTAGCTGTGCCCGCGATGGTGATAGTGCCGGTGTTTGTCGTGTACGTGGGATTCGCGCTGGGCTGGGAGATGGTAATTTGGGGCGGCGCGTTATTAACGAGGTCGTAAGTTACAACGATGATATCCGTCGCGCTATTATTAGCTGCATCTCTGGCCGTGACGGTGATAATGTTGGTGCCGGATTGCAATGGCAGCCCGGCGTAACTCCAATTCGCAGTACCAGTCGCGGTGCCACCGCCGCCGGCACTGTTGGTCCAGGTAACTTCAGTAACGCCGGCATCGTCGGTCGCGGTACCTGCGATAGAGACGGTACCGGTGCCCGCCGTGTAGGCAGGATCCGCGCTTGGCGCTGTGATGGTGATTACCGGTGCGACACCTTGTGGTGCTTGGTTATTACCGCCGCCACTATCTCCACCCCCTCCGCAGGCTGACAACAACAGCAGCCCTAAGGCAGTGAGAAATGACGTACGAAACACGCTGTACCTATTCATTTTTTTCCCCCTAAAAAGTCACTACTAACATCCGTATGTGGGGTGTTTTCCACATACCGCCCTGGTCTAACACTTGTTACCTGAACCTGTAAGTACCAGGTAACTCCACAAGTGAAAAACTGCCTTACCTCATCAGGCACTGCAGTTTTGCCGTTCATAGCCGCGTACACACCAACAACTGGCTATGTGACAGGCTCTAGATCGCTCACCACCCAACTAGAACCTAATCTTTCTGCTGCCTTTGCAGGGCAGATAACCCTAAACTTGCTTTTATCGTTAGCGGGTTACCGGTGCATTAAGCTTGTTTTTTGTTTTTGTCAGTTAAACTTTTTCCCGACTTATAGGATCGCAATATACCACGCAAATACCTAAGTACAACTACCTACGTACGAATTATTTTTATGTTTATATTTTCTTCGATATAAAATAAATGCTTACCGCAAAATAGCGTTGAGAATTTTTTAAATTTTAGGATGTTACTCAATGAAAGCGATAACTAATGGATAATGGAATGATAAAAAGACTATTTAATTAATATTAACAATAGGATATAGCATTATGAGAGCAGCTCTTTGAAATTTCAATTTTGTATATTGTGGTAAGGACTGCGGTTGTTGTAAGAAAATATTATATTAGTTGACGGCTTTAAGCTTTCCACGTGAGCATAATTCGCAGCATAATTACTTACGTAAATTGCGAATATAATACAGAACCACGTAGGTGTGTCTCGGTGTCTTGCGTTCAGGTATGGCGGGACAATAAAAATAGAAAATAAGCCGTTGAGAAATTTAATAAAGAAGCTGACTTCAAGACTATTTAATGCTATTTCTGTGTACTTATGGCAACGGCAGTCATGATTGCCCGGGTAAGGTGTCAATGTTTACCGCGGGGCGGAGGATTTTCAATAATAAAAATATCCATTGACCTCTGCAGACAAATAACTTCGGCTAAAGTAACCGCCACTAATGTTGACAGTAATGTGTTGACAGTAATGTGTTGACAGTAATGTGTTGCCAATAAATGGTGCCACCAAAATGGCGGGTCAGTGTTTGGAATAGGCAAGCACATCAGATAAAAAAAGTTTCTATCAATAAATGCAACTCAATTAATGCACTCTTTATCACTCAAGTTTCGAATTACTATTCTTGCATTACTGGTGGCAGTAGTTCCTCTCGCGCTATTCCAGGTTATCAGCGTTAAACGCTCGTCCGAAATTTTACTGGACTTCCTGGGCAATGACCTTGAAGGACAGTCATTCATAACAGCAAGAGAAGTCAATCGTTTTCTGGATCAACGCGTCGCCGATACACGTTTAGTCAGCTATGCCAATGTATTTAAGCAAGGCGATATTGAGCCTATTCGGAGTTATCTCAAAGCGGTTACAACAGGAAGCGAACATATTAACGATATTAATGTTCTGGACCGCAACGGAACTATTCTTATCAGCTCAAGCAATGAAGGGGAAGAGGGTTACGTTGCATGGGATTTGCACTTGGGCGTAAAAGACCTTTTCAACAAAGCGCTCAGATCAACCGATGAAGACGTGTTTCTTACCGAAGCCCATCTATTAGGTTCAGGACCAGAGATTATTATTATGTCGCCGGTTCTGAATACCGGCATGAATGTAACTAACGTTTTGCTTTTCGAAATCAGCCTGCATGGCATTCAGGAAATTGTTGATGAATTCGGCGAACGCAGTATCACTGGGACGCATTCCTATATCGTGGACAAATTCGGTAACGTCATTATTACCACGGATAAAAACATGCCTGTATTTGAAAGTTTCCCCGATTTGCGTATTCAGCCCGCCATGCTTGGTGATATTCCGGTCGGTTCAGTTGTTTACACCAACGCCGGTGGTAAAGAGGTAATGGCTGGTTTTGCTGATATCAAAGAATTCGGGACCAACAAGGCGCTCGACTGGAATATTATTAATGTGACTCCCATGCGCCAAGTCATCCAACCGATCAGCGAAACCCGCAACGTGCTCACCGCTATCGGCCTGTTTGTATCGGTTATGGCCGTGTTCATAGCCTATTTGCTGGCGAGAAGTATCACGCTGCCACTGCAAAGAACCGTGGCCTTAGCTGAAGAAATACGCCGCGGCAATTATTCCCACAGACTTGAGGAGAACATTGGCGGGGAAATCGGCTCGCTGGCAACTGCGATTAACGAAATGGCGGATCGGATCGAAGAACGTACTGCTGAAATTATAACCCGTAATGAAAAACTCACGTCGGAAATCGTGGAGCGGAAGATCACGCAGGACCGGTTAAAGAAACTTTCCCACAAAATAGTCCGGCTGCAAGAGGAAGAACGGCGCCGGGTGTCACGGGAGCTCCATGACGGCATCAATCAGTTGCTGGTATCGGTTAA
This sequence comes from Gammaproteobacteria bacterium, assembly GCA_036507695.1. Lineage (GTDB taxonomy): Bacteria > Pseudomonadota > Gammaproteobacteria > SZUA-152 > SZUA-152 > JAKEGK01. Next base: position 10,563 of record DATCIR010000148.1, on the reverse strand, counting down.
GTATAAAATTGAGAATTTTGACGAAAAAATTAAGGGTTCACCCGACGAGGCACTTAAGGATATCAAGAAGGCGCTCATATTTTTGGAGGAGGCGATATCTGAAGTCCGGCGAATCTCTCACGCTTTACGCCCCAGCGTTTTAGACGATTTAGGGTTGGCGCCTGCGATCGCCAATTTGGCAAGACAATTTACTGAGCGAAATCAAATTGATGTCGAAGTTAACGGCGTCGATGAACAAATCCTGGAACGCCTTCCCGCGGATGTTGAGACCGCCATGTATCGAATCGTGCAAGAAGCCTTACATAATATAGAAAAACATGCTAATGCAACAAAAGTGGTTATTGACGTGACACATACGGATACAAATGTGACAATACGTATAGAAGACAACGGAGAAGGGTTCGATCTCCAAAAAGCCATGAGGAAAACCAGGTCCACTCAGAGCATGGGGCTAAGGAATATGCGGGAGCGCATTGAGTTGCTTCAGGGGTCATTCTTTATACATTCTGATGTAGGCAAGGGTACGTTCGTGGAGGTGAAGGCTCCACTTACGTTAGAGTAGGTGATGAGAAGGTGGTAGCACTATGAATGAGAACGCAATTGATTTTTCAATGGGCAATGCAGAAAACAAAATAACTAAAGTCTTGCTGGTGGATGACCATGCCGTGGTTCGGGACGGTATACGCGCGAGGTTTGAGCAGTATCCCGAATTCGAGGTGGTGGGCGAAGCCGTCAATGGGCGGGATGCCATAATCAAAGCCGGTGAACTGAGGCCTGACGTGGTATTAATGGATATCAGCATGCCGGTGATGAATGGCATGGATGCGGCCAGGCACATCCGCAACGATTACCCAGACATGAAAGTTATTATTCTGACGATGCACGAACACAAGGAATATATACAGGGAGTTATTCGCTGCGGCGCACATGGCTACATCGTGAAAGACGTTTCATCGCAAGAGATGATCAATGCGATTAAAACCGTGATTGGCGGCGAAACGTATTACAGCTCATGCGTATCGCAAATGATGTACGATGATTTTTCAAAAGTCGATCGTAGCAATGTTGACAGAGTTGGTTTAACACAACGCCAACGAACAATTCTGGCGCTGGTAGACCAGGGTATGAGCAGCAAGGATATCGCCAATGAATTGAACATTAGCGTACGCACGGTAGAGGCGCACCGGCATAATATTAAAATCAAACTGGATGCGCAAAGCGCTGCAAGCGGGCAACCCGTTAAATAGCGTTATCCCTGGCTATTTGGCAGAAACATAATCGGGCCGCGGCCGTTATAGAACAGGGAAGTTAGGGATAAAAAAAGTAATTCTTAAGCTGCATTATTTGGCTATTCGCGACTTAATCTGATAGTTGCCGGTTTCGCATCAATGACTGTCAGGTCGAGTTACGTTAGTCGCTTTTCCTTCCGAATTTGTTACCCATCAATAACAATCTGCATCGGCAACAATCTGCATCGGCGTATAGGCGGCAGTCCGCCTTTAAAGTATTGATATTACCACAAGTAACTTTTCGACTCGTGGTAAATGAACTGGCATATTTAGAACCCTGCAGGCCAGCCTTGGCTGGACTACTGGATTATTTGATGCGATCGTAAGTACCTTGGTGCTGGCTGCTGCCATGCGGTGGACTGTGTGCAGGCTTTTTTTCCCCGCCGGCAACCGGAGCCTTGCCAGGATCCGCGCCGTGTGCCGAAACAGACATAGTTTGCAACGCTTGAACTGCTTGTTGCACACCTTGTAATGCGGCGATTTGCAGCCAGTATTGTGCTTCCTTTTCGTCTTTTTTTACACCACGCCCCTCAAGATAAAGCATGCCCAGATTGTACTGTGCAAACGAATATCCCCACTCGGCGGCTTCTTTGTACCACTTAGCCGCTTTGCTAGCGTTTTTATCAACGTGCAGGCCCTGCTCATAAAAAACGCCAAGATTATTTTGCGCGACCGGGTGATTTTTTTGAGCGGCTTTTTCGTACCAGCTGAAAGCGATGGATAAATCCTTCTTGACACCTTTTCCCGTATGGTACATCCAGCCCAGCGTTGCTTGCGCTTTCGCATAGTCTTGGTCGGCTAACGGCTTCCAGATTTTGTAGGCCGTTTCATAATTGCCAAATAAAAAAGCCATCCGGCCGCGGGAGAATTCTTTGTCTTGATTGGTTTTGGTATCAATTTTTTGTTGTGGTGCCGGTGTGGCAGCCGCAGGCTCGATGCCAACAATGGGTTCGCTTTCTAAATTTCTTTCGGTTGCCGGCGGTGTTTCCTTAGCGGTGGTTGTTGGCGCGGTTTTCTTGCCCACGAGCGATTCAGCACCGCAGGGTATGGCAATGCTGGTTAAAAGCAGCGACAGGATGAAGTACCGCGTCATGGTTTTGGTTTACTCGGGTCCCTTTAATAAATAGAAAGGAAGACTATCGTTATCTTAGCGAAGTCAGCCGCACCTACACACTCACTTTAAGACAATATCAAACAGATAAACGTCAAAATCGCCTGAGTTCTTTAATGAATGTGTCTACAGTAACAATTTAATGCAGCCAAGCAATTCGCTATAAATTCAAGTAAGAATCATACCGTTAATAGGGATCACCACGGTATTCGCCATTGTTTTACGAGGAGTAACGCAACTATTCGCCAATCCGGTGGAGAGCGCAATTAGCTGGGCGAGGCTTGTTGATTGATTTGTAAGCAGAAAGATGGCTCCCCAGCGCGGACTCGAACCACGGACCCGGTGATTAACAGTCACCTGCTCTACCGACTGAGCTACTGGGGAATATCTCAGAACCTTAGGGCTGGGTATGTTACCCGCGAGCCCGGAAACGGTCAATACAAATGCCGGTGGTTTCTCGCGAATTTTCTTCCAATCGGTACCCTTGTCACATTCGCGAAAATTAAGGCTTTGTCTTCAGGATAACAACTTCTGCAACCGCTTTAAGGCTTCCTCCAGGTTTTGCATGCTGGTCGCAAAGGAAAGGCGCATATAACCCGGCGCACCAAACGCCGAGCCCGGCACCATGGCAACGCCGATTTTGTTAATCAGGTACTCGGCAAATTCGACATCGTCATTAACGCCAACGATAGATTGGATCGCTGCTTCGCAATTGGGGAAGGAATAAAAAGCGCCTTGCGAGGGTAAACACGAGATGCCATTTATTTTATTCAGCGTCGCGACCACATAGTCATGCCGCTCCCGGAAGGCTTTTACCATGACGCCAATACACGATTGATCACCATTAAGCGCCGCTTGCGCAGCCACTTGGGAAATCGAGGCCGGGTTGGACGTGCTCTGCGACTGAATTTTCTTCATGGCTTGAATCAACCAATCCGGTCCCGCCGCATAACCGATACGCCAGCCTGTCATGGAGTAGGACTTGGACACGCCATTTAAAACCACGCAACGGTCATAAAGATCCGGGCAGACATTGAGAATATTCACGAACGGCTGATCCGTTAACAGGATGTGTTCGTAAATATCATCGGTTAACACCAGCAGGTTGGGGTGTTGCCGGATCACCTCACCCAAGGCTTTAAGTTCTGCTTCGGAATACATGGCGCCGGTTGGGTTGGAAGGGCTGTTCAATACCAGCAAGCGTGTATTGGGAGTAATGGACGCTTCCAGTTGTTGCGGGGTAATTTTGAATTTTTGGTCCAAGCCGCTTTTGATAATCACGGGCTCGCCATTGGCCAGCAGGACCATATCGGTGTAAGACACCCAATACGGCGCCGGGATTACCACTTCATCGCCCGGGCAAATCATTGCCTCCACCAGGTTATAAAAGCTGTGTTTTCCGCCACAGGAAACCAGGACCTGATTCAGCGCGTACTTTAATGAATTTTCACGCGCCAGCTTGTCGACAATGGCCTGTTTTAATTCAGGGGTGCCGTCTACCGCGGTATATTTGGTGAATCCACGGTTAATGGCGTCGATAGCGGCCGCTTTTATATGGTCGGGGGTATCGAAATCCGGTTCTCCCGCTCCCAGGCCGATAATGTCTTTTCCAGCGGCTTTGAGTTCCTTGGCGCGGGCGGTAATAGCCAAAGTGGCGGATGGTTTAATGCGTTGAACGCGTTGTGACAAATACGTTTTCACTCAATATCCTTACTTGTTTTCGTTATCTTGTTTTCGTAGTCTTTTTCTAGTTATAGTGCACAAACCTTGGTTGCAGGTGCGGCACAATTGTATTCTGTAACCAATCACCCTGCCAATGAAAAAATTTTAGGCCAGCCGCATGAATTTTTTCGGCGGAATTTATTAAATCAGCCACGCTCAACGTTGTGACTTTTTACCATGACCAAGGCATTTGAACTGGAATCAAAATTCTTACCGGCGGGTGACCAGCCGCAGGCCATCCGGCGCCTGGTGGAAGGCATACGGGCAGGGGAGGCCATGCAAACCCTGTTGGGCGTTACCGGGTCAGGCAAAACGTTTACCATCGCCAACGTTATCCAGCAAATACAACGTCCGGCCATTATCCTTGCGCCCAACAAAACCCTGGCGGCGCAGCTCTATGGGGAAATGAAAGCGTTTTTTCCCCATAACGCGGTGGAATATTTTGTTTCCTATTACGACTATTATCAGCCGGAAGCTTATGTCCCGGCGTCCGATACCTATATTGAAAAAGACGCTTCGATTAACGAACACATTGAACAAATGCGCTTGTCCGCCACCAAGGCGATCCTCGAACGCCGGGATACCATCATCGTCGCCACCGTGTCGGCAATTTACGGTTTGGGCGACCCGCAAACCTACCTGCAAATGGTGTTGCACCTGGACCGCGGCGACACGCTCGATCAACGCAACCTGTTGCGGCGGCTGGCCGAGCTGCAATACAAACGCAATGACGTGGAATTGCATCGTGGCGCTTACCGGGTACGCGGTGATGTCATTGATATTTATCCGGCGGATTCCGAACGGGATGCCGTACGTATCGAACTGTTTGATGATGAGATCGATTCACTGTCCTATTTTGATCCGCTGACCGGTGAAATTATCAAAAAAGTACCCCGGCTGACGATTTTTCCTAAAACCCACTACGCCACCCCGCGACAAACCCTGCTGGATGCGATTGAACTGATCCGCGAGGAATTAAAGGAACGGCTGCAACAGCTGCGCGGCAACCATAAATTACTCGAAGCCCAACGCCTGGAAGAACGCACCCGGTTCGATATTGAGATGATGCTGGAGCTGGGCTATTGCTCCGGCATCGAAAATTATTCCCGGTATTTATCCGGGCGCAAGGCGGGAGAACCGCCGCCGACCTTAATCGAATATGTGCCGCCCGAAGCGCTGATGATCATCGACGAATCCCACGTGACAATTCCGCAGCTGGGCGCCATGTACAAGGGTGACCGGTCACGCAAAGAAAACCTGGTCACGTATGGTTTCCGGCTGCCTTCCGCCCTGGACAATCGTCCCTTGCGCTTCGATGAGTTTGAACAACGGATGCCGCAAAGTATTTTCGTTTCCGCCACGCCCGGGCCGTATGAGGCTGAACACGCCGGCGATGTGGTTGAACAAGTGGTCAGGCCAACCGGGCTGGTGGACCCGGCACTGGAAGTCAGGCCTGCCACTACCCAGGTCGACGATCTGCTGTCGGAAATCAACAAGCGTATAGCAGTCAATGAACGGGTGTTAGTAACAACCCTCACCAAACGCATGGCTGAAGACTTGACGGATTACCTGTATGAACATGGCACGCGCGTGCGCTACATGCATTCCGATATCGAAACCGTAGAGCGCGTGGAAATCATCCGGGATTTGCGCCTGGGCAAATTCGACGTCTTGGTGGGTATTAATTTACTGCGCGAAGGGCTGGACATGCCCGAAGTGTCCCTGGTCGCAATACTGGATGCGGACAAGGAGGGTTTTCTGCGCTCGGAACGCTCCCTCATTCAAACCATCGGCCGGGCAGCGCGTAACATCCATGGCAAAGCAATTTTATACGGGGACACCGTAACCGGCTCCATGCAGCGCGCAATCCGTGAAACCGACCGGCGGCGCGCCAAGCAAACGGAGTACAACCAACTGCACGGTATCACCCCGAAATCCATCGAAAAATCCGTCGTCGACATCATGGAAGGCGCTTATGCCGCCCAAAAAGGGCAAGCGGCGCGTTACGCGAAAGTCGCGGAAGAAACCATCGAATACGCGGCCATGACGCCCAAGCAGCTGGAGAAGAAAATCAAGGCGCTGGAAGACAAAATGTACCGGCATGCGCAGAACCTGGAATTCGAAGAGGCGGCCACGCTGCGTGATCAGATAGAGCACATCCGCCACACGGCCTTTGGCGCTGAAACGGTGTAATCCGGCCGGAAATTAAACCAAACAGCCGCAGAGGCTTGCATTTGGGGGCGCGAATCGAGTATCTTTGCATACCCTTATTTGAATACGAAAATTGAATACGAAATAGGCGCGTAGCTCAGTTGGTTAGAGCATCACCTTGACATGGTGGGGGTCGTTGGTTCGAATCCAATCGCGCCTACCATTTATAAAACAATAAGTTAGAATACTTCAGCAGCCGAGTATTCGTTACAAGAAACAGCATCAAGGTAAACAATGGGCTAAATCTATTGTCGAAAGGACTCGATTCTTAACGATTTTAGTCAATAGTTATTCTAGTGATCCTAATCCTAACTACGATTTATGCAAATTTCGCAAAATCAATTTTCCATAGTTGTCCTGGCTGAAAACCACAACCCAACCATTATCAATCCAGATTTTTGTGATCGAAAAAGTATTGTAGATCCTTCTTGGGGTTGGAAGTTGAAGGGCGACCAAATTACAACTCCACCTTTTGCTAAAGTTCAATACGAGAACGGTGTAACGATTACTGTAGAGTTTGGGAAACTTCAAGTTACTGACCCAGGCGGCTCGAAAGATAATATGTCAAAGATTCGAGAAATCGTAATCAAGTACATAAAGGAGTTGCCGAACATAAACTACAAAGCAGTTGGAATTAATTTCAGAAGTGTAATAACAAACGGTATTGATAGCACCTATCTTAAAGATAAATTTTTGAAAGAAGGCCCTTGGGATACAAAAGACAGTCCTTTACAAGCGGTTGGTTATAAATTTAATTACGATATAGATAACGGAAAAATTGGCTTATCAATAGATTCAGGCACGCTATCAAGTGATGTCGGAAATACTATTGAGGAAAACCCAGTTATTATTATTGGTGCTAATTTTCATCGGGGGTTTGAAGCTGGTGCCTATAAAGAAATAATATCAGCAATCGAAAATTCAGACCGCGATGTAGAAAAATATGATCAACTAGTAGAAAGCTTAGATATCATATAATTATGAATGACATAGTTAATATCAATCATGACGATTTCAAGTGCGATACAAGTAATGAGCGTGTAAGTTGGGGTACGTACAAACAAATAGGAGATATTCTAGCTAGAGAACACCAATTGACTGCGACAGCCGATCCACTTGCTTTAACAAAGACAGGCTCTGAACAAAATCTCTATGAAGGTTTAGGTTCTGCTTTAACGGTAGAAGGGATGCACGAATATCAATGTGAGTCTGAACAAATCGGTAAATGGCTTTCAGATTTTGGAGTTGCTGATGTTGGGTACGGTATTACTCCGCGAGTAATTGTTGCCGGTCCGTCAAACCGTTCTTCATCTTTGTTGCAGAAAACTCATAGTAGTTCTATTAGGCACCCTGTTGTCGTTCACGGATTAGCCCTAATTGCTAGTGATAGTGAATCTGCCACTACACAACACGGCTCTACCTCCTGGTATTTAAGATCACCAGATATCCGGGAAATAGAGATGGACGTAGAAATTTTAGAAGTTCAAAAAAGAAAGATTTCTGTGAAAGGACGGGTGGTAAGAGTACTTAAGTCAAATAAAGACTTGAACTTATCTAGCGATGAAATTACTACGCTTAATTTGTAGTCTGATTAGAACTTTTTTACTCGACGATTCAATAAGCCTTATAACATTGTTAGCTTAAGCAAAAAGGTTAATCTCGTGGAGTCTCAACAATGGTATCAAGTGTTTGAGGGTACAGAGTTGTCCCAAGGCGACATTATTAGAGATTGTCCTATTCCTCGAATAGTAAATTTTAGTAGCTACCCAATTGAAGAAAATGATGAAGTGGATTTGGAATTTGTAGAAACTGACGTTATTGTATTATCACAAAGTTGCGATTTAGCCAATTCTAAAATTAATGACGTAATAGTAGCTGAGGTTATAGAATGGGAAAAGGCGCGCGACCAAATGGTTAAAAGTGGTAATCAGTTAGCAAAAAGTAAAGATTTTAGAAAATCGTTGGTTGCAGGTAACATACCATCACTTTCACTGCTACGTAAGCACGAAGGGGAACCGAAACTCGATTGGTCTGTTATCGACTTTCATAACTTGTCTGTTGTACCAAAATCCGTTCTGAACAAAAACGTTGCAAATACCGGGAGTCGATTGACGCTTATGTCGCCCTATAAAGAACATGTCGCGCAGGCCTTCGCGCGTTATTTTATGCGTGTGGGATTGCCTCATGACGCTAAGGAATTTGAGACAGAAGGTGCTTAAAATTGTAATCTTGTGAAATGAAAAGAACAACGAAAATACTGTGAATACAGGGATTTTCGCGCGCCCTTCGTGACTTGTGAAATGCTTTTAAATTTCCTGAAATAGGGTATTGTAAATTGACATGGTGGGGGTCGTTGGTTCGAATCCAATCGCGCCTACCAATTCTCCCCCGGTTGGCATTCACCTCCCGTAATCCTTGAAAAATATGCAGTTCGGCGCAGCGGTCTCTGGTTTTTGCAGATCGCGCGAATCCTTATCGCGAATGAGCATACGGTCAATCTGACGCCATGCTCAGTTGCATTCACAACGCGGCGCAGCGTAATGCACTCAGCTAATACTCATGAATTTCCAAGCTCCTACACTGTTAGCTGGACTGCAAAGCTTCGGTACTACGTAAGTAGCGTGATAAATCGATTGCTTATTAAAACAGAAATAGACTACGTCTTATATCAGCAGCAGTTAGCCGCACGAACATTTTTTACTTGAAATAACCGCTAATGCTGGCAAAATGCAGAAGCCAGCGGGCTTTGCTGTATGCACAATGGGATATAAAAAATAGTCCGCCGAAGATAATAATAAAAATCAACCCGTCAGCATCAAGCCGGGAAACAGAAAGCAACAAAATGCAGCAACAAAACGTAGCAAGAAAGGGCAACGGGTAAAGGAACGCGGGATCATGCAGCAGGGGATATTACAACAAGGGGTGTTAAAGCAAGGCGAATTATTCGCTGAACGCCGCGCCATCGACAACGACCGCCGCAGCAACCAGCGTAAGGCCGCGCTTTATTCCATCTATCGCAACCGCCGGAAACAGCTGCGCCGGGACGGTGACAATCTCATTGGGGTTTATGTCGACGCCCACGAACCCAAACTGTTTTATCTGGCGACCGGGTTGATGATGCTATCGGTGCTGGATGCCTTTTTCACAACGCTGTTGATCGCCAACGGCAGCGAAGAACTCAATCCCGTTTTGGCGCATTTATTAGCGGCGGATTTAATAGCGTTCCTTGGAGCGAAGTTTTTTATTACCGGTTTTAGTATTTTATTTTTTGTCATGCATCGGCATCACCGGTTATTTAACCTCATCAGCTGTTACCAATTGCTGGTATTCAGCGTCGCCGTGTATGTGCTATTGATCGGCTATCAGCTGACCATGGTGCGTCATTTGACCATCATCCATTTCTGACGGACCTCGCTATTCCAGTCAATCCGGCCGTTTTATCCCCGGGGCTATGTGCTTCGCGTTATGTTACGTATCCGCCAGGATTAAGATAAAAACGGCAACCTCAATTAATTCAAGCGGCTTTGCGCTGCCTGCATTTGACCTGTTGTCACACCCACACACTTGTGTTATTTTTCAGCCCGTACGTAGGAAAATAAATTTCTTTATTTAGGATTTAAAAGCGCAGTTTTAGCTGTAAATGGGATATGTTAATGCCATGCAAAAAATTAAGTGTCGCGGATAAATAATTAATTGTATAGTTAACACACAATAAATCATTGGGAGAGACAGGGGGAGCTGTAGTACGGAAACACGGTGAATGGGACGAGAAATAGTTCTTCGGGATTGAAGTTAAATGGAGCGCTATTTTCTTTTTAATAGAGTTTCTTTCCGAGAGTGTTATTCCAAACTCTTAAGAAAAACCGCTGGTCCAGGCACAATTAAATTCATCCGCACTCCGTGCTGTCAATCACAATCCACTTAACAATTAACTCAATAACGTTACACTAGCCTGTGCCGTCAATTGAGTGAACTATTGTGAAACAAAAGGAGTATACGATGAAGATGCAAAGACTCACTAAAAAGGCTGTAGGTTTTACCCTGATTGAACTGATGATCGTTATTGCGATTATTGGTATTCTGGCAGCGGTGGCTATTCCACAATACCAAAAATACGCAATGCGTTCCAAGGCTATACAATCTGTAAATGCTATTCGTCCTTTCCAATTAGGCTTGGCAGAATTCGGGGTAGTAAACCAAGCTTTTCCAGCAAATGAAAACGCGATCCCG
>DATCIR010000147.1:0-7353 GCA_036507695.1 Gammaproteobacteria bacterium | reverse complement strand
CAGGGTGGCTGTGTCATTTATTTACATGGCGAACTGGGCGCCGGTAAAACCACGCTGGTGCGCGGTGTATTGCAAGGCTTGGGGCACCAGGGAAAGGTTAAAAGTCCCACCTATACCCTGGTGGAAACCTACAGATTAAATGATCTAACCGTGTGTCATTTTGATTTGTACCGGTTGGCTGATCCGGAAGAACTGGAATACATGGGGATCCGCGATTATTTCTCCGCCGGAACCATTGCGCTGATCGAGTGGCCGGAACGCGGTCAAGGTTTTCTGCCCGCCGCCGATGTCGACATTAATCTTGCCTATCAAAACCAGGGCCGTTGCTTGTCCTGCCGCGCAGGCAGTGTAAATGGCGCTGACTGCCTTCACGGCCTGAAACCGCGCTAAACTAAAGCGTAGTAAATAAAGCTTACTGAATAAAGCTTAGTGAATATTGACGCTTGAACAACTAAGCTATGTTGTTACAATCACTTTATCGTCTATCCTTATGTTAATAATACGAATGTTAAGCCAAGACGCGGCGCGATAAGTGCTTGTATTTCTAACGGATTCACCCTGAATTGGTTGCGTAACGAGCTACAGGATCATCATCGGGCATTATGAAATTTAAACCTCTCCTCTACCTGCTTTGCGTGTTTTCGCCCAGCCTGGTTCAAGCCGCGCAGGTTAACGCGGTGCGCATGTGGTCCAGTCCCGAAGGCACGCGGGTGGTGTTTGATATTGACCGCAAGGTTGAACACAACGTCTTTGTATTGAAAAATCCCGAACGCGTGGTGATTGATCTGGAGCGCAGCGTGTTCGCCAGTCCGTTAACCGAGTTGGACTATCGCGAAAGCCTGGTGCAAGGCATCCGGACTGCGAACCACGATAACAATAACAACCTGCGGGTTGTTCTGGATCTGAAATCCCACGCCGTGCCAAAAACTTTCTTGTTGAACCCGACCAGTCACTATGGCTACCGTCTGGTGGTTGATTTGGAACCCATCAACGGGCACGCGGTGACACCCCCCAATACCAGTCCCGATTACAGCCCTGAGATTCCCCAGCAAGGACGCGATATTATCGTTGCGATTGATGCCGGCCATGGCGGAGAAGACCCCGGTGCGATTGGACGGGGTGGTACACGGGAAAAAGACGTGGCGTTGTCCATTGCGCGAAAACTGGAAGCCTTATTGCGCCAGGAACCCGGCATAAAACCCGTGCTGATCAGATCCGGCGATTATTACATTAGTTTGCGCGGGCGCATTCACAAAGCGCGTGAACAAAAAGCGGACTTGTTTGTTTCCATTCATGCTGATGCCTTTAGCAATGAAAAAGCGCAGGGTTCCTCCGTGTACGTGCTGTCGCAACGGGATGCCAGCAGTGAAGCGGCACGCTGGCTGGCGGCGTCGGAAAACAATGCTGACTTGATCGGTGGCGTGAGCCTGGATGACAAGGATGATTTGCTGGCATCGGTGCTGCTGGATCTGTCGCAAAATGCCGCACTTGCGGCCAGCATGGATGTGGGTGAGCGCATTTTGGGAGAATTGAAGCAGGCTGGTTCCGTGCACAAACGGCAGGTGGAACATGCCGGCTTTGTCGTGCTCAAGGCGCCTGATGTGCCTTCGGTATTGGTGGAGACCGGCTTTATCTCCAACCGTGATGAGGAACATCAACTCCGGAATCAGTATCACCAGCAGCGCATCGCCAAGGCATTGCAACAAGGCATTAAAGGTTTTTTTCACGACAATCCACCTGCCGGGACCTGGTTGGCTGCCAGCACCCACCGGCAGCATGTGGTGACGCAAGGCGACACCCTGTCCAGTATTGCCCGCCAGTACAGTATTAGTCTTTCGCAGTTACTGTCGGCAAACGGTCTTACCACGGACAAGATAAGAACCGGCCACACGCTCATTATTCCTGTCCTGGGCGGAAGTTAAAAAATTTAGGTTACCTCCTCCGTGATCTTGATCTATTATTGGGATTGTGTGACCCGCTTAACCAATTAAACGGGTGGGAAGTATTGTGGATTTCAAGGAAGAAATACGATATTAACGATATGCGACATCAATCCTCCGGCAAATTTTACCGCGTCCTGTTGGTTATCGGTTGCTGTGCGACAATTTTGCTCGCCAGCTCAATCAGTTATGCGGAACCAAATCCTGTCTACAAGATCGGGGTGCTGGCTTTTCGCGGCGAAGCGGAAGCCGTCGAGCGCTGGTCACCCACGGCAGAATATCTAAACCAACAATTGCCCAACGCTAGCTTTGTTGTAATGCCATTCGATCTGGAGCAGCTGCGGCATGCGGTGGAAAATCAACTAGTCGATTTCGTTATTACCAATACCGGCCAGTATGTGGAGTTGGAGGTATTTTACGGCGCCGCGCGCATCGCGACGGTAAAGAACAAGCTTACTGGCCAGGTAGCCACCTCATTCGGCGCGGTGATTTTTACCCGCGCCGATCGCGACGACATCAATTCGCTTGAGGATATAAAAGGCAAGCGTTTCATGGCGGTCAAACACACCGGGTTTGGCGGGTTTCAAATGGCCTGGCGTGAAATGCTGGAGCATGGCGTTAACCCATTTACCGATCTGGCGAGTCTGGAGTTCAGTGGTTTCCCGCAGGACAAGGTTGCTTACGCGGTGCGCGATGGATTGGTGGATGTGGGCACCTTCAGTAGTGATACGCTGGTGCAAATGGCGCAGGAAGGAAAGGTGCAGATGAGCGACTTTAAAGTTCTGCAACCGCAACGGCACCCGGATTACAATATGCTGCACAGCACCCGCCTTTACCCCACCTGGCCGTTTGCGCGGCTCAATCATACTTCTCGTGAACTCTCGGAAGAAGTCGCCAGAGCCTTGTTGGCCATGCCGCCTGACAGCAAAGCGGCGTTGTCCAGCGGCATTGTGGGTTGGACGATTCCCCTGGACTATCAACCGGTACACGAGTTGATGCGTGCGTTGAAGGTGGGCCCCTATGCCGGATTAGGCGAGATAAACTGGAAGACCTTGCTCAAACAATACTGGATATGGTTGACCGTTATTGGCATTACCTTAATGGCGCTCGGCGCGGTGACCCTGGTGCTGAGAAAAACCAACCGGAAGCTGCAAGAAGCGCAGCGCCGATTGGAAAATCATCAACGGGAACTGGTGGATACGGTACACGCCCGCACCGCCGACCTCGTGGTGATGCGTGACCAGGCCCTGGCGGCGAGCGAGGCGAAAAGTTTTTTTCTCTCCAAGGTGAGTCATGAGCTAAGGACGCCGCTCAACGCCATTATCGGCTACACCGAAATGATCTATGATGAACTGCGGGAAGGAAACCGGCGTATTGATATTCAGGACGTCGACAAGGTGCGTCTTTCAGCGTCGCACCTGCTGAGCATTATTACCGATATTCTGGATATTACACGCTTGGAGAAAGGCACCGCGCGTATTGTAAAAAGTACGTTTAGTATTTCGCAGATGCTGGATGACGTGATATCCAGCGCGAAACCACTGGCTATCAAAAACGGAAATCGTATTCAGGTTTGTAACCATCTTGGTCATGACCAGATCGAAACTGACAAAGTCAGATTGCAGGATGCCTTGGGTCATGTGCTGGAAAATGCGTGCAAGTATACCAGTAAGGGAATTATCACCGTGGATGTCGGGCAACAAACGGATGGCGCTAACACCATGCTGGATTTTCGGGTGATTGACAACGGTATAGGGATTTCGCTGGCGCAACAGGAAAAATTATTCAATGAGTTTGTGCAAGGCGATGATTCCACAACCCGGCGCTATGACGGACTGGGATTGGGCCTGGCGAAAAGCCGGGGCTACTGCCGATTAATGGGAGGTGACATCACCCTGAATACACAAGCCGGTAAAGGTTCCGAATTTATTATTTCCATCCCCGTTAAAGTAGTCGATCATCCGCGTTTTCAGGCATCCGCCTGAAGCGATTAACCCGCCGCGCCTAAACACGCTATCCTGCTGAAAGCGACATTATTTTCACTTTGGTTAACAATCCGCAATCGATGCTATAATCCTAGATTCCGCAGTTGACCACGTTATAAAATAGCTATCCATATGATGTTATTCTATTTTCATGGGCGAACGAGGTTCACCGGTTGGGTGAGCAACGCTACGCAGTGGATTGCACGATTTTCAAAGCGCATGGCGGCGTTGCAACTCCTTGGAATGGAACGACCATTCCGCGTCCTTGCGCCTAGCCCTGCACTTCGAAAATCGCACACTCCACCGCGTCCAACTGTGGATTCTAGGATAATGGCGCTCCCGTCACGTTCGAGCGGTTGGTTCTCGTGTGGTCATAAACCGAATACCAGTATTACGATAACGATTAAAATTTGAGTTCCATACGGATTAACTGATCGCAGCATGGCAAATTCCGAAATGATTGACACTATCGAGGCGCTGCAAAACTCTTTGAGCAACATCAAAGTGTATACCGTGGTTCCCATGGGCGTGTTGTTAATCCTGTATTTTTTCAGTTTTGCCACCGCCATTGATCGCGGTATGTTTGGATTATTGGTGTTTGAAATAGTGACGACAATCCTGTTTGTCTTCACCATCATTTTTATCGACCAAATTGCTTTTGTGCTGTTGAAACTGCGCTATCAAAACAGGGCCCCCTTTAACAGCGTGTTGCCGTATGTTGACTATTCGGATCTGGCGGCGCGGCCGCAAGACGTCATTAAAGCGGTGGAAAACCGGCGCGGCCGGGCCGCTTGATTCCAGGAATTGACATGGAGGAATCAACGAAAAAATATCAAGGCATCCACAAGGACTATTGTGGTGGTATGACCCCAACAGGTTCAATCGTCAAAGACGCCTGGTTGTTTGAGTTGTTACCGGAAGTGGAAACCTGCGAGGGCTGGACCGCCGGGCAAATGCAGGAACTCTATGAAAAGGTATACGCGGCATGGGAGCCCTACGGGCACATGGTGAGCCTGTTACCTAACGAATTAAAGCAACGTCATCAACAAATACATATTGCCGCCGTGGCGCGCGCCCGCGAGTTGGGGTGGGAACCGGATTTGTCCGATGAAACCTGAGCCACCGCGTGACTTGCCATATTGTTTGAAGCGCTTAATCGGCAATGCACGGAAGTGTTCCACAACCAATGACTGAACTACTGGAAAGGCCGCGCATTCACGTTTTATCCGCCCATCTGGCGAACCAGATTGCCGCGGGTGAAGTGGTTGAGCGGCCTTTATCGGTGGTCAAGGAACTGGTTGAAAACAGCCTGGACGCGCAGGCCACCGCCATTGATGTGGAAGTGGAGCAGGGCGGTATTCGCCTGATTCGCATCCGGGATAATGGTTGCGGCATTCATAAGGCGGACCTTGGGCTGGCGCTGCAACGTCATGCCACCAGCAAGATCAGCAGCAGCGATGATTTGCACCGGGTTAAAAGTCTCGGATTTCGCGGCGAAGCCTTGCCCAGTATTGCGTCCATTGCCAGGGTTACATTGCGTTCCCGGTTTGAAGGCGCCGAATACGCGTGCCAGGTTAAGTCGGACGGCAGTGACGCAATCAGCGATGCGGAGCCGGTTGCGCATCCGCAAGGCACCACGATAGAAGTACGCGATTTGTTTTTTAATACACCGGGCCGGCGTAAATTTCTCAAAACGGAACAAACGGAATTCAGTCATATTGAGTCAAGTTTAAAGCGTATCGCGCTGAGCCGCTTTGATGTCGCGTTTTCCTTATTCCATAATCAGCGGCCGGTGTTCAAGCTAGCCCGTGCCGATTCCCCGCCGCAACAATTGAAACGTATCGGCGAGATCTGCGGCCAGGCCTTTGTTGAGCACGCGCTGCAAATCGATTTTTCCGCGGGTGGTTTGCGATTGTGGGGCTGGATTGGGTTGCCAACGTTTTCCCGCAGCCAGGCGGATATGCAGTACTTTTATGTCAATGGCCGCGCGGTCAAGGACAAGGTTGTCTCCCACGCGGTGCGTCAGGCTTATCAGGATGTCTTGTTTCATGGCCGTCATCCGGTATACGCGTTGTATTTGGAGATTGATCCCGTGCTGGTGGATGTGAATGTGCACCCCACCAAACACGAAGTGCGGTTTCGGGACAGCCGTTCGGTGCATGAATTCATTTACCGGATTCTGCGCGACACGATTGCCAGTGTAGCGCCGGGCGGCCGTTCGGCGCCAGTGATGACTCAGCAAACCGGTCAGCCGTTAAATATGGATATGGCTTCGGAGCAAGGTATTGAACCCGTAGCGCGCACTGGGCACGGAGACCCTATGCAGGCATCGAACCATGCCCTGCCGCGCTCGCCGCATGTCCAGCATTCCATGCCATTCACGGTCCGGGAGCAACTGGCCGATTACGCGGCCCTGTATGGCCGTGTTGATGATTCCAACACCGACGCCCAATCCCCCGCGGATATGCCACCGCTGGGTTATGCCGTGGCGCAGATTCATGGCGTGTATATCCTGGCTGAAAACCGCCAGGGCTTGGTGATAGTGGATATGCATGCCGCGCACGAACGGATTACGTATGAGCGCTTGAAAACCACGTTTGAGGAAAACAATAGCGTGCGCTCGCAGCCGTTGCTGGTGCCGATCAGCATTGCCGTATCGGAAACTGAAGTGAAGCTGGCGGAACAACACCAGGATATATTTGCGTCGCTGGGATTTGTGGTGGAGCCGCTGGGAAAAGCAACCCTGGTGGTGCGGCAGGTTCCCGCCATCCTGAGAGACGCCAATGTCGAGAGCCTGATGCGCGATGTTTTGTCCGATATTGTTGTGCATGGCGACAGCCGGAGAATCAGTCATGAGGTTAATGAGATTCTCGCCACCATGGCTTGCCATGGTTCGGTACGGGCTCATCGTAAATTGACCCTTCCCGAAATGAATGCCTTGCTGCGCGATATGGAACAAACCGAACGCAGCGGTCAATGCAATCACGGCCGGCCCACCTGGATCCAGCTGGATATGCGCCAGCTCGACAAAATGTTCCTGCGTGGCCAGTAAGCCGCGCTGGGCATGAATTGTCCGGCATTCGCTTGCGCCGGAACAACTGCGGTTGACGTCATGCCAGTGGTGAATGGCGGCATTAAGCAAACGCAGGGAAAATTTGAACGGCAGACGTAACTACTCACCCCGTGTGCAGCATAAATTAAAGCGGTGCTGGTGTCTCCTGCCGGGGGCGTCTGCGGCCAGGGATGGCCGCAGTCGACGGATTCGCCGGGAGCGAATCCGGTCGCACGCAGTGCGCCCGCAGGGTGTGGGCCCAGGGATGGCCCACAACAACCTACAGGGACGTACTTGTGGCGTCCCCCGGCAGGAGACACCGGCGCCGCCCACGGGTGAGTAGTTACATTCAAGGAATGGAAATTCCTGCACACTG
>DATCIR010000146.1:0-3842 GCA_036507695.1 Gammaproteobacteria bacterium | reverse complement strand
GCCGGGTTTGGGCGGAGGGAGATCCCGGCAAAGGCGCCACGTTTTATTTTACCCTTCCGCAAACCTGACACAAACCCGGGGTGTGTGTTTTTTATCCACTCGCACGCTCACAGCAGACGCACGTAACAAGGCCTATCACGACCTCCCGCCTAATCGATTAAATTTGTAAACATGGCCTGCCCGCAATCAATCGGCCGGCCTCGGGCACTGCGGGAACGCCAGCCGCATACGCACCGTCAGGTTGACATTGAACACAGTGAAAGCGGTGCCGGACAAATAGTGGGACAAACATTGATAGTATAACTAAGTCAGTAGGTTATGGTTTTAATATTATCGTTTCCATTAGTATCTTTGCGCCAGCGATTGGCGCCGCCGGCGAGGAATTGCTAGAGACTGCAAAACAAATTCGCTAAACTTCCGCGATGCAAATTATTCAGGCCCCCCCCGAAAGCCACACCCCCATGATGCAGCAATATTTGCGCATCAAGTCCGAATATCCCGGCATGTTGGTTTTTTATCGCATGGGGGATTTTTATGAATTGTTTTACGATGACGCGCGCAAGGCCGCCCGGCTACTCGATATCACGCTGACCGCGCGCGGCAAGTCCAACGGCCAGTCGATACCCATGGCCGGCGTACCCTACCACGCGGCTGACAACTATCTGGCAAAACTGGTTAAGCTCGGTGAATCCGTGGCGATTTGCGAACAAATCGGCGACCCGAATACCAGCAAGGGTCCGGTGGAGCGCAAAGTCGTGCGCATTGTCACGCCGGGCACCGTCACCGACGAGGCCTTGCTGGAAGAACGCAACGACAATGTGATTTGCGCCATCGCGCAACAAGCAGGCCGCTTCGGCATTGCGACGCTGGATATCACCAGTGGCAGATTTACGGTGATGGAAGTCGCTGGTCACGAAAGCCTGGAAGCTGAATTAGAGCGTTTGAATCCGGCCGAACTGTTAATCGATGAAGACGCCACACTGGGCACTGCCATCACGCAACGCGCGGGTGTGAAGACCCAGGCGCCATGGCTGTTCGATTCACAAACGGGCTACCGCTTGTTGACGGAACAATTCGGCACCCAAGACCTGGCCGGGTTCGGCTGCGAGCAGCACACACTGGCGATCGCCGCGGCGGGTTGTGTGCTGCAATACGTCAAACACACCCAGCGTTCCGCCCTGCCGCACATTCGATCGCTCATCACCGAGCAACAACAGGACAGCGTCATTATTGATGCCGCCAGCCGCCGCAACCTGGAACTGGATTCCAATCTTGCGGGCGGCACACAGCACACCCTGGTTGCGGTGCTGGACAACACCGTCACCCCCATGGCCAGCCGCTTATTACGGCGCTGGATCAACCGGCCGATCCGTAACCGCGGCGTATTGCGACAACGCTACCAGGCGATCAATACCTTATTGCAGGACCAGCACTATCAATCGCTGAGGGAAGTGCTGCAGGGCATCGGCGATATTGAACGTATCCTGTCGCGCATCGCCATCCGCAGCGCGCGTCCCCGTGATTTTGCCCAGTTGCGCGACACGCTGGAACGCCTGCCGGTGGTGCATGATGTCGTGAGCGGCATTTTAGATAAACAGACTTCACCCTTGCTCAGCGCGCTCGATGCGCAAATCAATGAATACCCGGATCTTTATAACCTGCTGATGCGCGCCATTATCGACACGCCGCCGCTGTTGATTCGTGATGGCGGCGTCATTGCGCCAGGTTATGACCAGGAACTCGATGAGCTGCGCGCCATAAAAGACAACGCGGGACAATTTCTGGTTGAGCTGGAACTGCGGGAAAAGAAACAGACTGGCTTAAGCAACCTGAAAGTCAGTTATAACCGCGTGCATGGTTATTATATCGAAGTCAGCCGGCTGCATGCCGACAAAGTACCGGACAACTATATACGCCGGCAAACCCTGAAGGGCGTCGAACGTTACATCACACCCGAACTTAAAGCCTTTGAAGACAAGGCGCTGAGTTCCACGGAACGGGCATTGGCCAGGGAAAAAGCCTTGTATGACGAGTTGTTTGACAAGCTGGCGGATTTCATCGCGCCGTTGCAAACCAGCGCTGCCGCGTTGTCGGAACTGGATGTTATTAACAACCTGGCGCAATGCGCGGCTGAGCTGAATTTTTGCGAACCCGAAATCAGCGGCAACCCCGGCATTCTCATCGAAGACGGCCGGCATCCGGTGGTTGAACAGGTGCTGCAAGGGCCGTTTATTCCCAACAGTGTCAGCATGGGTGACAACAAGCGCCTGCTGATTATCACCGGGCCCAATATGGGCGGCAAATCCACGTTTATGCGCCAAACCGCCATTATTGCCCTGCTGGCGTACACCGGCAGTTTTGTACCCGCCAGGCGCGCGGTCATTGGTCCGATTGACCGCATCTTCACCCGTATCGGCGCCTCCGATGATCTTGCCGGCGGGCGTTCCACGTTCATGGTGGAAATGACGGAAACCGCCAACATCCTGCATAACGCCAGCGCCAATTCCCTGGTGCTGATGGACGAGGTCGGCCGTGGCACCAGCACCTTCGACGGTCTTTCTCTCGCCTGGGCCAGTGCGGAATATCTCGCGCGGAACATCAATGCTTTTACACTGTTTGCCACGCACTATTTTGAATTGACGACGTTGCCGGAAACGCATCCGAATGTGGCCAATGTCCACCTGGACGCGGTGGAGCATGGTGATAGCATCGTGTTTATGCATAGCGTAAAAGACGGCCCCGCCAACCAGAGTTACGGCTTGCAGGTTGCGGCGCTGGCCGGTGTGCCCAAGGCGGTGATTGAGCGCGCAAAACTAAAGCTGTACCAGTTGGAAGAAAGCAGCGCCGCATCGGCAACTGTCACCGGGAAAACACTCATAGCAGCAACCAGTAACGAGAACCAACAACAGTTTTCCCTATTCGATGCCAACTCCACCCACCCGGTCTTAGAACGCATTCGGTCCCTCAATCTGGATGCATTAACGCCACGAGAAGCCTTGGATATTCTGTATGATTTGCAGGATAAAATTCACTAATTGGTTATTCGTTGAAACGGCAATAATTCATTACAATTATCACCCTGACGGCATTACAATAACCGCAGGCTGTCATTGGAGACGAGAAAAGCATGACTTACGTTGTTACAGAAGAGTGCATTAAATGCAAATACACCGACTGCGTGGAAGTCTGTCCGGTGGACTGTTTTCACGAGGGGCCCAACTTTCTGGTCATTGATCCGGAAGAGTGTATTGACTGTTCTCTTTGCGTTCCCGAATGCCCCATTGAAGCCATCTTTGATGAAGATGACGTGCCCGAGCATCAAAAACAGTTTATTGCGCTGAACGCCGAGCTTGCCAAGGGATGGCCGGTCATAACCGAAAAAAAAGCGTCCCCGCCGGATGCGAAGGAATGGGAAGGCGTCAAGGGAAAACTGAAATACCTGGAACGCTGATCACAATTGCATTACCGATTAAGCAACTTTATCCGGGCCGTCACCGGCCACAGCAGCCTGAATTGGATTAACACCGTCATTGGTTACGGCACGCGGCCCGTCAATAGCCCACCGTCAATAGCCCACCGTCAATAGCCCACTGTCGATAGCCCAACATGGAACAACAAACTTTTTCTTTCAACGGGTCCCGCGGCCAGCCGATTGTTGTTCCCATTCATAAAAATCTTATCGACGCAAGCTGTGAATGGATTCTGCAACATTACGCGCAACAATTGCCCGACTTATCCAACATCGTCATCCTGTTAACTAACACGGACGCGGTCAATTACAGCAAAACAGTCTTGCTTAACCAAGCCGCCGCCAAAGGCTATCACGCCTTGCTCGGTCCGCA
>DATCIR010000145.1:0-10690 GCA_036507695.1 Gammaproteobacteria bacterium | reverse complement strand
CGGCCCGCCTTTTAATAATTTTTCTGTGGTTTCTCGGTCCATGCCCCTATTTACACAATAAACCCACGCAACGCAATGTGCATATAGCCTCAAATACCGTTAAACTTACCCGCCAGCCAACAACGCCAGGCAACCAAATGACCAACTTTTACCGACAAATACTATTAACAACGTTCCTGTTCTTTACCGCGATTACCGCGCAGTCAAACCCAGCATACACTGGCAAAGTAGTTGCCGTTTCCGATGGTGACACGATCAAAATATTGGTGGACAAACAGCAATTAAAAATCCGGTTGGCCGAAATCGGTGTGCCCGAAAAGGCGCAGTCATACGGCGCCAAGGCCAAGCAGGCACTGAGCGGCCTGTGTATGGTAAAACGGTTACTGTGACGCAGCAAACCGTGGACCGCTACGGGCGCATTGTTGGTGAAGTGTACCGCGATGGCGCGTACATCAACGCCGAAATGGTCCGGCATGGCTTCGCGTGGGCGTATCGAAAATATTCCAATAATCCAAAACTGTTGGACCTGGAAAGCGATGCCAGGCAGCACAAGCGCGGATTGTGGACTGGCGGCCATCAGGTTCCGCCGTGGGAGTGGCAAAAAGCGAGGCGTGAGGAGAAGCCGGAGGGGTGAAGCAATACCTCAAGGAAATAGCAAGCCGTGGCGAAGCGTACTATTATTTGAAGCAGAGCGGAATGACATGGTTTAATGTATGCAAAACCGAGCGCCATGTGAAGAGTTGGGTAAACAATAAATGAAGGTCAGATATGGACGCCAATGATATTGCTTCATTCATTAATGACATTGTATTGGCTGTTGTGGCAGTGTTAACCGGAGCGGCCGCAATTCAGGGAATTTCAAGTTGGAGAACAGAGCTTAAAGGTAGAGCGGACTTTGACGCCGCCAGGGGCTTGCAAAAGCGTCGTTAAAGCTGAGAGATTGTATTTGGGCAGTGCGCACCCCATTTATTAATGCTCCCGAATATCCGGTTGATTACGACCCCATTTCAGCAACCAGCATTGAAAAATCCAAAGCGCATGTGTATGTGTATGTCAACAGATGGAAACCGCTAACAGAAGCAGTACAATCGTTTGATATCGCAGTTTTTGAAGCTGAAACAATTTTTGGTATTGATATAACGCAAAAAACCGAGGTCTTGCGGTCATGCGTAACCACGCTCTATGCTTCTGTAAAACTCTACTTGGACTATCTGGCGGCCGGAGGGAAAGGATACCATCCCAATGTAGAGCGAAAAAATGAGAGATACAATTTTTGCTATGCGGGGAGCAGCGGATGAGTTATTCAAAAAAAATTAGACTCTGCAATCAAGGAAATTGAGAACGAGTTAAAACCTTACCTTCAACGGAATTGATCTCCTGGATATGCGTAGCCACGGTCAATTGCGTTGGCCCAATGTGGTGAAATATTTACCTATTTCCTGCAGGTCTGGCCAGGTATATTGGCCGCAATGATGTTCCCTTAGTTGAATAGCTTGTCAGCTGGTTTACGGGCTGCCGGCTTGGCAGTCCTCTTTTATTCATCCCCCTGGAAATGCCCTTGTATATTTCGGCACTCGACCCCCATCAAAAACGATTCACGGGCAAAAAATCATAGGGACTAACATGAACAACAAATTGATTTCAAGCACCATAGCGAGCGTACTGATAGTGACAGGCATCGCGGATATACGCGGAAAGAATCGGGGATTGTGTTTTTCACATTTGCAACCTGCCGCTAAGTGATGGAGGGCAAAACAATCCAACGGGGCCAACTCCTGATTTAACGCGAACGCTGGCAGTTTCGTCTGCCACTTCGTATGGGTCAACAATGTTCTAACACGTGCGCCGATTGTTAGTTCTTCATCTTGGGGGCCACCAGTTTGGTGGCCCGGCGTTTTATTCTAATTCTAAATATTGGTCCGTGCTTTTACTGCCTATTCTGCTTCATGTGCGGCCGTGGCTCTAACGGGTTTATCTTGTGCCCGGCTCTTCACTATTTCATCAATATCGATATCGTCATCAATAGGCAACTTAATAATCTCAAAGTAAACATTCGAAATATCTGCACCCTCGATCAATAAGTTATTTTTCGTGTTTTTGCCATCTGCCCCTGGGTCTGCGTCTTTAATTACCTGTTTAGCAGATTCCCCAATATTCACGTGATCGGTTGTCTTAGGAGATTCCCCGTCAAGCTTCATGAAATATCGCGTGGCTTCTGATAGCACTAAATATATTAATTCTCCATCAGCTGACGCAAAAAAATATTTAACAGTACCCTTGTACATTATGACATTTTCTTTATTTTGTATGCGAGTTAACACATAAGCAAACTTTACTGTCTCTTTTGGTGTAACAATTAGGTCGTATACCCAATCGTGCTGAACAATCTTTTTAAAATTAAGTTTTTTATGAATGATACCTTGCGCGATTAGTGTTCCAAGACCAGCACCTAGCGCGCCTGTCAAAAATATGTACGACAGTATGTTCCATCTGAAATCAGAAAAGTTTTTAGACAATTCCCCCAGGCCAACAGGTTCATTCTCCATGACGTGCAAAAACGAAAACACATACTCAATGTTCAAGCACGGCAAACATGGCAGGACAGTACTCCTGCAAAACAGGCCATCAACTAACAGATAGTACAAACCGTGGACGAGTAGGCTAACTATTACAGTCGCAGTTACTTGCGCAAGAGGGCTGCGCAACCCGGCTTCGCGGGGAATAAACATATAAAAGCTAGAAATTGCTAAAAATCCAGGCAGGAGAAGAACTAGAAATGCAATGGTCGTCCAAGCTAAGGACATGCCAGCAAATTACAATATTATGGACGTGCTTGTGTGGTAGAAGAACCTGAAGTGCTTTGGTGCCTTTCGTCAACTATATCGAGTATATGAGTGACAGCAAGAGACATACTCGCGCTTTTGTCAAGCGCTTCTGCAACGAGAGACACATCCCCTTCTGCAAGCTTGGTAAGCTTCCGGATTAACTGTTCTTGCTCTTCTGTCATCACGCGCATAGTTGTCCTTCTCGCTTTCTCTTTGATTAATAATATCGGAATTAAAGGGCAGAAACTTAACCACGCACAACAGCCCTTCGATCTCTATACCTTAAAATATATTACTATCTCTTAGAAAAGTATATCTCATTGAGGGTGAATTTCCCCACATTTTGACAATTAGCATTTGTTGACTCGACAAGAAATGATCAAGAGGAAAATATAACTAACTACTTGTTTTATATGGAGCTGGCGATCCGATTCGAACGGACGACCGGCTGATTACAAATCAGCTGCTCTACCGACTGAGCTACGCCAGCTTTGATTAAAGTATTTTCCTGCCGTCCTGGGTAGGGACGCTTGATGCTTGATGCAAGTGCTCTTGTTATCAAGAGTTCTTGTTATGTTGTTGTACCCGCCCTGTGATACCAGCCCGGTTACACCAATCCAAGTTACGCGGAGGCGGTATTGTACGGAAATTACGTACCTGCCGCAACGGCGGTAACAGGATTCAGCAGACTAATCACATTTACGATTCTTGAGCTCCAGCACAGTCAGGCTTTGGGCGATTTTCTCAATGGTGGTAACAACTTGATCCTGGCCCGCTTCGACGTCAATATCAATCCAGTATTGGTCGGTTTGCTTGTGCTGTATTTGAATTTTGGCCTGCTCATTCAACTTTTTCAGCTGCTTGACCCGGTCCTGCGCGCTGGTTTCATTTTTATATAAACCCAGCGAAATCGCGTTTTTCATGGCTCCCCGGCCCACGATAAACATATCCTTGATGCCGCGCTTTTCCAGGCTAACCACTTTTTGTTTGGCGTCTTTCCAGGAATCGGAATTCTCCAGGTAGACCCAAAAACCCATGGGCGACTCAGCGGTGGTCAAACGCTCCGACGTAAACGCGCCAAGATTTTGCAGTTTTTCCGCAATATTTTTGGCTTGTGGCAAACCATCGAATGGACCCAGCGCATAACAAATGGGTTGACCAGATGCCGCGCCGCTCGAAGCTTTGGGATTGGCTTTGGCGAGCGGTGTTTCCGTTTTTGGCTTTGCCGCTTTGGGTGTTTTTTCGGATTGCGTTGCTTTGTCTTTGGGGGCTTCTTTTAATAAAGCCAGAGGAGGAATGTCCTGGTTTACCTGCAGCTGAGTATTATTGGTGGTTGGGGCGCGTAAACTGAATAGGTCAGCCTGCCACACATAAAAGGCTACGTTCAGCAACGCAAAAAACATAAATAGAACTTTCATCGTAGTTTATCCACCACTGTGCGCAGCCCTATTAGCACCAGATCAGGTTCTACGCTAAATTTCTTTATTTGCGTCAACGGCATCAGTTGCGCCGCCGCGCCTCCCGTTACAATGATTTTAACCGCGATACGCTCTTTTTCATCCGCCAATTGCCGGCGCATTTCACTGACAATGGTATTCAACGCACCTGCTGCTGCAAAATTTACCCCGCTTAATATCGCAATTTGAGTGTTGTCGGCGAAGAGTGACGTTTGAGTGTCGGCGCCGGCTGCGATGTTCAGGTTCGCGGTATTATTTGTCAGCGCCTGCAACATCATTTGCCGTCCCGGTATTATGGGGCCCGCACGATGCTCGCCTTGTTTGGTCAACGCGTCCACCGTGGTTGCCGTGCCACAGTCGATGACAATAACCGGTTCAGCCGGATACCGTTGATAAGCCGCAATCACGGCAAGCCAACGATCAACCCCTAATTCCCGGTAGTCACGATAGCCGTTTTTCACGGATTGAAACGCGGCCGTAGTGGCAACGAATTGGGGGTGAATGTGCCAACGCTCTACGCACCAGGCATCGAGCTGCTTTGCAATCACATCCCCGGCGACATTGGCGACGACAATAGCACTGATAGAATCTTCAATACTTTGCCATTGCGCGTCGAGCAACTGCGCCAGGGATTGGGTCTTATAATCGACCGATTGGGTTTGCCGGGAAAATCCCCCGGTGCCATAGGGCCAAACGTTCCATTTCAAGCGGCTGTTGCCTATATCCACGAGAAGACAATTTTGATACTTCATTGAGTGACCCGCCTAGCTGGTTTGGCCGCGTATGGAAAGCTCGCCGGATTGATAACAGTGAATCTGTCCATTATATTCGACCCGCAGCGACCCACCCTGGTCCACGCCGCGATTGATTCCCAGTATAGTGCCCGCCGGTAAATTTAAATTGATCCTTTGATTGAGGTATACATCAAGATCATGCCACTGATCCATAAATGTGGAAAACCCGTTCTCACTGAAGCGCTCGTAGACGTTGAACAATTCGCAAATGAGCTGCGCAACAAACCGGTTTCGCTCGATCGGCCGGCCCAGTTCGGCTTCCAGGCTTGTTACCGGCTGGTCGATAGCCTGCAGGGCAGTGTCAGGCAGGCGCACGTTGATGCCGATGCCGGCGATCACATTCGTTGGACCGTTGGATTCGCCGGTCATCTCCAACAAAATGCCGGCTATTTTTTTTCCGCTGACGAGGATGTCGTTAGGCCATTTTAATCCGGCGTCGCTGACACCGAATTGGTGAATAACCCGCACCACCGCAATGGCGGCAGCCAGGCTGAGCCCACTCAATTGTGCCGGACCACTCTGGAAGGTCCACAATTGCGAAAGATAAATATTGCCACTCAGCGGCGATACCCACACCCTGCCGCGACGGCCACGGCCTGCCGACTGCATTTCTGCCAGGCAGGTCATCCCTGCTGCGCTACCCAAAGCGCCATGTTTTAATAAATACCGGTTCGTGGAATCAATTTCCCAGAGCACTACTACGTCTCCGGGAAAACCCCCGCGCCACGCGGCCATACTGGGGTGCGCAGCGATATGCTGGTCAATAAAGTCTTTATTGAGTAATTCGATGGGCTGGGCTAACCGGTAGCCCTTGCCCTGAACTGCGAATACCTCAATGCCTCTGGACTGCAGATTCTGAATAATCTTCCAGACCCCGGAACGGGATAATCCCAATTGCTTTGCCAATTCCTGGCCAGAGCAAAACCGTCCATCGGCCAATAGAGCCAGGATTTGTGCATCTTTACCCATTGAAGAACGTCTAAATCCTTTTCAGAACTGTGTCCGGGGGGAACAACCTGTGATGGTAGTGAATTTTAAGAGACTAACAAGTCATTGTCGACGCTATTTAGCCCATCTTTTAAAACATAGGCTTCAAAGCCGTTTTCAGTCAAAAGGTAAGTGGCGGTAGAACTGCGCCGCCCGGTGTCGCAATAAATAATGTATTTTTTATGTTTTTCCAATTTATCGACTTTCGAACGCAGTAAGGGCAACGGAATATTTACACTGCCATTAAGATGTTGTGATTGAAATTCCGCGGGTAGCCGCACATCCACCCAGATGCCCTGCCCGTTGGCGATCTCCTTGGCTTCCGGGAAGCTCACCCAGTTCAATAGCGGTTCATTCATCAATTCCAGAAAATCCGTTTTTGACAAACTCATTAATACACCATTGGTCAACATAACAATGGACGCATTGCGTTTACCACCGGAAATAAGCGCTTCTTCGCCAAAATTGTCCCCGACACCCAGGCGCGCCAAGGTGACGCCTTCGGGATTTTTACGGGTTTTTCGCGCTACCTCGCATTTACCTTCCCGGATCAGGAAAAAGTGCCCACCCTCATCGCCCTGCTGGATGACGGTATCCCCTTTCTTAAAATGGTGCGCTTCCATTTTCATGAAAATTTTCTGGATATTGGCAGGTGGTATGCGTTGAAATACCTTTGCTTGCAGTATGCGTGACATCCAGTCATCGTCATTCGAGCTATTGTCATCGATTTCCTGCACTTCATAACCACCGGATTGTTCCCACGTCAGCATGATATCCAGCAGATTAGGATCAACCTTGATGAACTTGACGTTGGATTTCGCCACGGCGGTATATTGATGAACCTTACCCTGTTCCAGGGGTAATTTGGCCATCTTGCTGCCACCGGCAACCTGGCGGCTGATCCCGGATTCCGTGGTCAGTTGAACCTGGCCCTCCAGTACATAAATAATGCGCTCGGCCACGTCCCCGTTTTTAAACAAAGTTCTGCCTTCGGCGACTTCGCACAAACTGGACTTGCTGGCGAGTTCCTGCAAATGATCCGGGGAAAGCGCCTTGATCGGCACTAAATCAGACAATAAGGCCGGGTTAATCGATTGAGTTTCAGTAGCCACTATTCAGTTAACCTGAGTATCCAATAATTTCCTTATTTCCTGGGAAGGACAGCTCACTTACCGCCCAGCGCATTATTTTTTATAACAATTTTTTTATAACAATAAGTTACCTAAAACACGAAGACCTCACGGGCAAGGCATGAGACTAAAGTACTTATCGTTCGAATTAGGGAAAATTTGAAGGATTTTTGTGGTTATTTTTTCACTAGATTGGTGAAGCGCTCTGTTTTTACAACAATTTAACGATTTTTCCACAAAAAAAGACCGGGGTGAGCTTTAAAATGCCGGGGATATTCACGCGACAATCAAAATCGGTACCCGAATTGTAAGCCAAACGCCACTTCGGACGCGCTCTGGGCATAGGTTAAATCGAATATCCCGCCAAAATCCCACTGGAACCCGGCGGAAAACAGCGGATCACGATTATTGCCGATACCTTGCATATTACGCGTAACACCCGCACGCAACTGCAGCCATGCTTTAGGCTTCCATTCGCCGCCCAAGGACAGCATTTGCGATGGACTGCCATAGCTGACCGGGTCATTTTCAATAACATCAACATCAAGGGCATAAAATCCCCAGGGCGAATCATAGGCGATCCCAGCCCGCACCTGAGGATCCAGCTTGATTTCCGTTCCCAAGGATGTGGTGTAACGGAGTGAATTCACGTTTTTCAAGACGAGTCCAGCGCGCCACTGCGCGTTGATTTGCTGCGCCAGCCCGATATCAAGATTCAGATCCCAGTCTTCCCCCTCTTCTTTTACGGTGTCGGACTGGCCGGTAGTCGCGTCCGCATTCCAATCATACAAAATGGCGCTCTGGATTTTTGGCGTTATGCCAATGGCAAGCCTCTGCCCCAGGATCTGAAATTCTTTGGACATCGCCATGCCGATTTCCGTGAGCTCCAATCCACTGCCGGTGCCTGTCGACGCAAAGTTACCCGTTTGATCGACCAACGTGCCGTCCGGGTTGAATAGCTCGGGATGTGGCGCGCCAGCCGTACCGCCGGATTCAATAAATTGCATGGCTTCCACGTAGTCTTCCAGCAGCGCAAGGTCAGAACTGGAGTTTTCCGCCACCGCGGAACCCACCCAGCGCCGGTTAATGATAATCGAACCGCCTTCCTGTTTATGGCCAATTCCCAAAATCAGACCCACGTTACCATCACTATTAACGGGCCCGTCCACCAATTGATCCAGCCTGCTATTCAGATCAGTCGCCGCATTCAATACACCTTGCGCCGTTTGCGCCGTCATTGTTTGATTGAATGCCGTGATGGCGTCGACGAGATCCTGCTCCAGATTTTCATCTTCAATATCCAGATTATCGATAACAGCCTCTGACACCCGTGCCGTGACAGCCGGAAATATAAACCGGGAATTCCTGCCGACTTCCTTGCGCGTTTTATACATGGACAACAACGCAGGATTGTAATATGCCGCATTGGCGCTGGTTCCTGAGGCAACGCCTGTCCCACCCATCGCGAGGGAACGGGGATCAAAAACGCCAAAAGGCACCGCGATCGCGGCGGACGCAAAAAACACCAATAGTAGTAGGAAAAACAACCGGGTCTTCATGCTGGAAACACTTTCGCACTGGTTATTGCTGGCTACTGACAGGCGGGATAACAGCATCCTTGAGGCCAGTTCGCTGCGCTAATGTGAAAAACAATGAGTTGAGTTTTGGCAAAAACAATCCACAGGCTCAAAACCATAATACAGGCTGGGACTGCAATTGAAAACCACCACCGCAACGAACCTGCCGCTTGGACTGAATCACCAAGCCTGCTTAATTTTTCAAAGCCATTGAAATTTCGGAAAATAAATAGCTGTGAATTAATCTGGAAAGAACCGCTGCCGGTGACGGCGCAGCATTCGATGACGCGGATTGGTGGCAACTTAACGAATTCGATACCCCACCCGGCGCCGCTGATACCGCTTATTTTGATGGTAGATTTATCGGAGAAGAACAGCTGGCTGACTTTTGTAAACTGAAAGAGATTGTTACTGCTGTATATGAGCGTAACGGCGCCTGCGAATATAAAAAACCACTGCCAGGCCCTCGAGAAATAACGTAAAGTTAAAAGAAAAACCCCTGATTGAGAATCAATCAGGGGTTTTTGAATTAAAGCCTGGCAGTGTCCTACTTTCACATGGGGAAGCCCCACACTATCATCGGCGATGCATCGTTTCACTTCCGAGTTCGGGATGGGATCGGGTGGTTCCAATGCTCTATTGCCGCCAGACAAACTTTTTTGCCGCATCGCTTTAAAACAACAGCAACGCAGCAGAATTAGAAACAATTGGGAAAGAAGTGTTTATCGCTTTAGCACATTTTACTAACCATTGGTTAATAACTATTAATTAATAACCATTAATTAATAACCATTGGGTTACGTTGCGTTTTATGACCAACAACACCTTCCGCATTGTTATTGCGTCTCCTTTCTTTGCGGAGCAAAGTAGAGAGTCAAAACAACTTGGGTGTTATATGGTCAAGCCTCACGGTCAATTAGTACTGGTTAGCTCCATGCGTTACCGCACTTCCACACCCAGCCTATCAACGTCGTAGTCTTCGACGGACCTACAGAGAGCTCGAAGCTCAAGTGAGACCTCATCTTGGGGGGGGCTTCCCGCTTAGATGCTTTCAGCGGTTATCCCGTCCGTTCATAGCTACCCGGCAGTGCCACTGGCGTGACAACCGGAACACCAGAGGAACGTCCACTCCGGTCCTCTCGTACTAGGAGCAGCTCCCCTCAAGTCTCAAACGCCCACGGCAGATAGGGACCGAACTGTCTCACGACGTTCTAAACCCAGCTCGCGTACCACTTTAAATGGCGAACAGCCATACCCTTGGGACCGACTTCAGCCCCAGGATGTGATGAGCCGACATCGAGGTGCCAAACACCGCCGTCGATGTGAACTCTTGGGCGGTATCAGCCTGTTATCCCCGGAGTACCTTTTATCCGTTGAGCGATGGCCCTTCCATACAGAACCACCGGATCACTAAGACCTACTTTCGTACCTGCTCCACGTGTCTGTGTCGCAGTTAAGCACCCTTATGCCTTTGCACTCAATGCGCGATTTCCGACCGCGCTGAGGGTACCTTCGTGCTCCTCCGTTACTCTTTCGGAGGAGACCGCCCCAGTCAAACTACCCACCATACACTGTCCCCAACCCGGATTACGGGCCTAGGTTAGAACCTCAAGTATGCCAGGGTGGTATTTCAAGGTTGGCTCCACGATGACTGGCGTCACCGCTTCAAAGCCTCCCACCTATCCTACACAAACAGACTCAAAGTCCAGTGTAAAGCTATAGTAAAGGTTCACGGGGTCTTTCCGTCTAGCCGCGGGTACACTGCATCTTAACAGCGAGTTCAATTTCACTGAGTCTCGGGTGGAGACAGCGCCGCCATCGTTACGCCATTCGTGCAGGTCGGAACTTACCCGACAAGGAATTTCGCTACCTTAGGACCGTTATAGTTACGGCCGCCGTTTACCGGGGCTTCGATCAAGA
>DATCIR010000144.1:0-13436 GCA_036507695.1 Gammaproteobacteria bacterium | reverse complement strand
GGGGGACGCCACAAGTACGTCCCTGTAGGTTGTTGTGGGCCATCCCTGGCCCACACCCTGCGGGCGCACTGCGTGCGACCGGATTCGCTCCCGGCGAATCCGTCGACTGCGGCCATCCCTGGCCGCAGACGCCCCCGGCAGGAGACACCAGCACCGCTTTAACCTATGCTGCACATGGGGTGAGTAGTTACACTAAAATTAAGTTGAGTCAGCATTTTATCGTGTAAGGCAAGTTTCTTGGTTGGTTGCAGGTTTATGATGGCCCGCTGGTTGTTATTACTACTAGTACTATTGCCGCTGATACTGGTACCGGCTTTGGCGGCTGAAAAGGCGGATCTGGTTATTGTGGAAAAATCCAAGACCCGGCTTTACTTGCTAAAAGATAACAAGGTGTTCAAAACCTATCGCATTGCGTTAGGCTCCAAGCCAAACGGTCATAAGCAACAGGAAGGGGATCAACGCACACCGGAAGGCCGTTATATACTGGATTTCAAAAAGATTGACAGCGCGTTTTACAAAGCCATCCGTATTTCCTATCCGAACGAAGCTGATATCAAACGCGCTGCAGAACTGGGGGTCGATCCGGGCGGGCAAATCATGATACACGGTCAGAAAAACAGTTTCAGTAAAGTATCATTTACCCGGCAATCCAAGAATTGGACTGATGGTTGTATCGCGGTAACCAACAGCGCCATGGATCAAATCTGGGATGCAGTGGATCCCGGAACCCCGATCGTGATCAAGCCCTGAGACGCCTTGCCGGTTTTTTACTGACTAAAAAGCCTTCGTAAGTTACCTTTCGTTAGTTACCGAATTGCCGGCCAGCAAATGCGCCGCATCTGAGCGTGCCGTTCTGACTTGGGTGTTGTATGATGGGTCCATTCGTGTAATTTTTCAGGTACCACTTATGTCATTGCGTATTATTATTAACGGCAAGGAATGCACCAGTCCGATTGTGAAATACGGCCTCGCAGTGGCGGTGTTAATCGGCGCGATTGCGATTTCCGCCTTGATTGTTTTTGTGTTACTGCCGATTATTGGCGTGTCGATTGCCGCGACCCTGGGGCTGGTGATCGTCATCGCCGTGGGCATATTCGCCGCCGCGGTTGCGTTAACTTTGGGGAGCGCTATTTTATCGGTGTTGATGGTGTTTGTTGATTACCTGGCAGACAGGTTTAGCGGACGCCGTTAAAAAATACGCGCCATTTAACGCAGGCATCTATTGCTTCATTCTTCTCTTATCTCATCTTTTGTTAGTTCCGCTTTTTAACTCGGTCTATTGCTGGGTCATTCACTGACGAATTTTTTTCGATTTCGTGGAATTTTTGATTTTCCGGTCCGCTGAGATGAGTCATCAGACAGTAAACTTTGATTTATATCAATGAAGATTGTGTGGTTATTCGTGCATAGTGACCCTGCTATAAATAAAGAGGGAGGAATACATTAAAACCAGCGGGCAGATAACTATAAAACATATACAACTATAAATTCAGGTCACTTCTCACCTAATCAATCATTCAGCGGAGGTTTTGTTATGAACTTTTACGCTAAAGCCGGCGTTCGCCTGGCTTTAATCGGGATGCTTTTGTCTTTTGTTTCTATCGATGTTCTGGCGCAAGCCGGTGACTGGATCGTGCGCGGCAGAATTATCAATGTCAGTCCCAATGATAGCAGCGAAGATGCGTTGGGCGCCGGCAGCAATACACCGGTGGGCGTGGATGCGGCCACTACGCTCGAAGTGGATTTTACTTATATGCTGAAATCCAACGTGGGTCTGGAATTGATCCTGGCCACCACCAAACATGATATTAGCGGTGAAGGGAATTTGTCGGCTTTGGGCAAGATCGCGGAGACCGGTGTGTTGCCGCCAACATTAACATTGCAATATCATTTCTCGCCTGGCGCGAACATACGGCCTTATGCCGGAGTCGGACTAAATTACACCTTGTTCTATGATGAAAGCACAACGGATTCATTGACCGGCGGGCTGGGCGCAGCAACGACCAGCCTGGATCTGGATCCCTCCTTTGGGTTTGCGGCACAGGCCGGCCTGGATGTAGATATCAGCGGTGGCTGGTTCTTTAACGCCGACGTTAAATATATTCAGATCGAAACGGAAGCAGCGGTTAAAGCGGACGGCGCAACAGCATCAACAATCGATGTTGAAATCAATCCATGGGTTTTCGGCGTCGGCATCGGCAAGAAATTTTAATAGATTGTGACAAAATGCGGCATCACATAACACGTTATGTAAGGTGCTGGTTAGGTGAGGCGCGCATTCGCCATTCCTGGAATCCATGGATACGGCAAAACGCGCGCTGTACCCCCGGCAAATGTCTTGGCGTTACGGCGCAACACTGTCAGTTGTTAGCCTTATGCCCAGCGGTCCGCGGGGAACGTAAATCAGTTGCTGTTGATTATCGCGGATGATGTTTACCGCAACGGTAGCATTGACCGTGCCTTGACTGGTAGCGCTGGTGAGATCCGGCCAATTGTAAATCCGTTGGTTGTCATAGCTGAGGATGATATCGCCTGATTTAATGCCTGCGATGCCGGCCGGTGAATTGCTGAGCACACTTTCCACGATAACGCGGTTGGAGAGGCCGGCGGCGTAAAGGTACGCGTCATATTCGTTATCGCTCAATTGTTCGCGCAACGCGTTGGAGCGGTCCGCGATCTCCTTCACGGCGTTGTTGAATCTTTCAGTCCCCATCCAGCCTTCGCGGGTTGCCTGGTCGCGAATATAAAGCCGGTCCAGTTCCGATTGTTCAAATACATTTTTGATATAACTGACTTTGGCGTGGTCGATACCGGCGTCAAGCAGAGCCTGTTCATTGAACCAGTTGGGGTTCAGGTTGCCGCCGCCTGTTTGGCGGGAATTTGCGGCGTCACGCATGGATGCCGGATCGGCGATTCCGCTTGCCTGGGCGTTGTTATCAGGTTGGGCGCCTTTATCGAGCAGGGCGACTTTTTGTTCCAGCTGCCGCCGTTTTTGTGTTTCAGACTGGAGCGTTTCCTGTAAAGTCTGAATAGCGTGTTCTAACTCGGCAAGTTTGCTGTCAAATGTGGCATCGAATGCTTCACCGGCGGGCGCAGCAAAAGGATTGCCAAGGCCGCTTTCCGGGCTGGTTTTGGCGGGACGTTTTACTTCCGGGGAGGCTGGTTGCGAACCGGTGAGTGCGTTAAACGTGGCGGCAGCCATCACACCCATGCTAACCAGTCCAATCACTGTCAGGAATTTATGATTCATGTAGGTATCAATTAAATCGGGCTTTTTTGTACAGTGCATGGTTAGAGCGCAGCCGGCGCGCCGAGTTCCTGCTTGCCGCCGCCTTTAGTTATTCCGAATTCCAGCCTCCTTCACGAATTCGAATTTTCGCCGCGGTTCCGGGGCAGTTCGAAACCAGTCGCGGTGACAATCACGGTTTTTTAGTTGTATCCCATAGCTGGCCCTGGTAAACGCGGATTAATTTGTTTTGCTGGCTTCCGTAAGTGCTATTCATACCTGAGTTGTACTATATTGAAAGTACTCCACAGCATAGCATGCGCCTCTAATAGCTAGCTTAACTATAATCCGAAAAACCACCACAAAAAAAGCGGCCGGCAGAGCAAGCGAGGTAAGAATAACAATACCAACAATAACAATACCAACAATAACAATACCAACAATAAATGTAACTACTCACCCGTGGGCGGCGCCGGTGTCTCCTGCCGGGGGACGCCACAAGTACGTCCCTGTAGGCTCGACTGCGGCCATCCCTGGCCGCACAGACGCCCCGGCAGGAGACACCAGCACCGCTTTAACCTAGGCTGCACACGGGGTGAGTAGTTACCAATAAATAACCATAGTGTGTCGATAATAGATGAAATATCTTGAAAATAAAAAGTCGGTGTATTCCTGGGCGCTGTATGACTGGGCCAATTCCGCGTTCGCCACCACCGTAATGGCGGGATTTTTTCCGGTATTCTATAAACAGTATTGGGCGGCTGACGCAACAGCGGCCGAGAGTACGTTTCAGCTTGGAGTCGGCAACGCGGCGTCAAGTCTGGTCGTGATGTTAATTGCACCCTTGATCGGCGCTATCGCTGACATAGGTCAGTTCACAAAGATCTTTCTGGTGCTATTTACAGTGTTCGGCATCGTAGCTACGGGTGTTCTATACTGGGTGGAGTATAACGAATGGGCGCTTGCGATATCGCTCTATTGCGCGGCAACCATCGGTTTTATGGGCGCCAATGTATTTTATGATGCGTTGATTTTGAGCGTTTCCACGGAAAATAACCGTGATCTGGTATCCGCCCTGGGTTTCGCCCTGGGTTACTTGGGAGGCGGGCTTTTATTCGCCATCAACGTGGCGATGAGTTTGTCGCCCGAAAGCTTTGGCCTTGAACACGCGGCTGAGGCAGTGCGTTTGTCATTCTTAAGCGTGGCGATTTGGTGGTTGCTGTTCAGTGTTCCCCTGTTGTTGTTTGTGCGCGAAAAAAACAGCAAACAGTCTGTGCCATTGTTACCGGCAATCCGCCAGGGGGCTAAGCAGATTGCCACCACCATTTCTCAAATCCGCGCCTTGCGGCCGGTATTGTTTTTTCTGCTCGCTTACTGGTTGTATATCGATGGCGTCGATACCGTGGTGCGCATGGCGGTGGATTTTGGATTGTCCATCGGCTTTCAACAACAGGATTTGATTATTGCGCTGTTAATAACCCAGTTTATCGGGTTTCCCGCGGCGATTGCGTTCGGCTATGTGGGGCAGCGCATCGGCGCGAAGAAAGGCATCTATATTGGGCTGGCGGTCTATAGTTTCGTATCGGTGTGGGCGTTTTTTATGGACGCGGTTTGGGAGTTTTATGTGCTGGCGGCAATTGTTGGCCTGGTGCAGGGAGGCGTGCAATCTCTCAGCCGTTCTCTCTATGCGGATCTTATTCCCGCCAATCAGTCCGCCGAATTTTTTGGTTTTTATAATATGATGGGTAAGTCGGCGGCATTGCTGGGACCCTTGCTAGTAGCGGTTACGGTCCTGCTGATGCAGGATCATCGATTGGCTATGTTGTCGTTGCTGGTGTTTTTTGTGGGCGGCGCGTTATTACTATCCAAAACACCGCACGTATGAAACAATTCCTGTGATTAACAAGGTAAAAAGTAAGTGATATTGTAGTTCGTTGATTTTGCATTACACTCTCTAATGAATTCGCCAGATTCAGATCTCCATGGCCTGACTAGCAAGAACATTCATTTCGTATATATAAAGCTAAGCAGCGAATTATTTTGACGTGTGAAAAACGTGATAAAAAAGGGGAGCCCGGGCAGCATCGACTCCAGAGTCTATGGCCGATAAACCATTATCCATATTAATCATTGAAGACAACGAAGACGATGCGCAACTGCTGGTGCGATTGCTAAGGCAGAACGGCTACGAACCGCTTTACACGCAAGTCTGGACCGAAACCGCGTTGCGCGAAGCAC
The DNA here is from genome assembly GCA_036507695.1 of Gammaproteobacteria bacterium. Lineage (GTDB taxonomy): Bacteria > Pseudomonadota > Gammaproteobacteria > SZUA-152 > SZUA-152 > JAKEGK01. Next base: position 7,972 of record DATCIR010000144.1, on the reverse strand, counting down.
TGACCATGAGTACCTGGGATTTGATCGTGTGTGACTTTTATATGCCGAAGTTCAGCGGCATCGACGCCTTGAAAATCGTTCGTGGCATGGAGATCGATACTCCGTTTGTTGTACTGTCCGGGGTGGTGGGTGAAGAAAAGGCCGTGGAGATGATGCTGGCCGGCGCCAACGACTACGTGATGAAAGATAATATGTCACGCTTGATTCCGGCCATCCGGCGGGAATTACTGGACGCGCAAAGCCGCCGCGATAAAAAACGCGCCGAACAGGAACTGGAAAAATACCGCAATCATCTCGAAGACCTCGTGCATGAACGCACAAAGGAACTCCAGAACGTGCAAACTGAATTGTTGCGCAAGGAACGCATGGCACTGTTGGGGCAACTGGTTGCAACCGTAAGCCATGAGATATGCAATCCATTGGGGGTGATTCGTAACGCGGCCTTTCTGTTGAAGCGGAAACTGGAAGGCAATGGTGACTGCCAGGAGTACGTGGAGATCATCGAAAGGGAAGTGGATGCCGCAAATCGTATCATATCCAATTTATCCGAAACCACCCGTGCCAAGTCACCCAACCGGCAATATACCAATCTCGATACCATGGTCGATGAGATTATGCAAAGCATCAAGTTACCTGATTCTATCCAGTTTCACTATCACCGCAATCCCCGGCCTTTTATGCTTAACGCGGATCGCATGCAATTGAAGCAGGTATTGAGCAATCTATTAACCAATGCGGTTCAGGCAGTGGGGGATAAAGGCCATGTTATGTTGCTGGTAAGCTCGCAGCAAAAAATGGATACGCTAAAGATTATCGATACCGGTCCGGGTATTCCTGACAACCTCAGAAAAAATATCTTTGAACCGTTGTTTACGACGAAAGCCAAAGGCACCGGTTTAGGTTTGTGGATATCCAAAGAAATAATCCATCGTCACAAAGGCTCGTTGAAGGTGATCAATCATTCCGATATCCCGCAAAAAGAATTGCAAACTATTCGCCAGGCTATTAGCAAAGCGGATGACAATAACGCGTTATCGTCCAGTCTGGAAATTGGCGCCTGTTTTGAGATCACGGTACCTCACTAGCCCTGTGGTGATGCGCAATAAGATTCGAGTGGGGGATCGGCAGGCCGTCAACGCTTTACTGTTGCGCTCGTTACTATTAAAGATACTTAACGCTAGTAGCGAAAAAGTGTAGTTAATAAATAATATCCGGTTATTCATAAAAAAGTTGGCAGCGAAGTTCATAACAAAGTTCATAGCAAAGTTCATAGCAAAGTTCATAGCAAAGGGCCGCCCCGGCATGCGGAACGGGTACGCCGGCGGGAAAGCCCTGATTGCGCCGATTCAAAATGTTCCAAGCAATCTGTATTCTGACGGACTATAATCTAACCTCTGTGAGCGGTTAAGCGCCCAAGAAAAAAGGAGCGGAGGAATGTCAGAGAAGACCATCCTGCTGGTAGAAGACAATCCGGACGATGTAACACTAACCCTTCGTGCTTTAAAGAAAAATAACTTGTTGAACGAAGTGGTGGTGGCCAGAGACGGTGTTGAAGCGTTGGACTACTTGTTTCACGAAGGGAGATATGCCAGTGCTGCACTGGAATATTTGCCAGAGTTGGTTTTACTTGATTTGAAGTTACCAAAAGTGGACGGTTTGGAAGTATTAAAGCGTATCCGGTCTTCCGAGGCTACGAAATTATTGCCGGTCGTGATTTTAACGTCGTCCAATGAACAGAGTGATATTATTTCCGGTTATGAGTTAGGCGTAAACAGTTATATAAGAAAGCCGGTCGATTTCGAACAGTTTATCGAAGCAGTAAGACAACTGGGCCTTTATTGGCTAGTATTAAATCAAACCCCTCAACTATAACAAACGATAGAGTCCCTCGGAGCGTGTTCATGGAGACATCACTACGAATTTTGATAGTCGATGATTCGGAAAATGACGTGCTCCTGTTAATCCGGGAATTAAAACGCCACGGTTACCAGCCTATCTATGAACGGGTATGCACTATCAGTGCGTTGCAGACTTCGTTGCAAAAACAGGTCTGGGACTTGATTATTACCGACCATTACATGCCCGAGTTGATATCCGGTGATGTCATCAATACCGTAAAGGAAATGGGTTTCAATATTCCGGTTATTATCGTCTCCGGTTTGATCCCGGAACAGGCTGCGATCGCCGCGATGAAAGCCGGCGCGCAGGATTACATTATGAAAGACAATATGGCGCGATTGATTCCGGCTATTGAAAGAGAATTAAACGTCGCCAAGTCCAGGGCCGCGTTTGCGGAAGCCGAAAGCGCTTTAAGCTACATGAGCCGTTATGATCCGTTGACCAACCTGGTAAATCGCGGGGAACTGGAACGGCGTCTGCAGCGGGCGTTGAATTCCAGCCAGGAACGCAATCAGTCACACGTATTTCTCTATATCGATATCGATCAGTTCAAGATTATCAATGACACCGCGGGTCATGTTGCCGGTGATGAAATGATCCGGCAGCTGGCGGGCATGTTGAAGAAACATATTCGTGAAAGCGATACCCTGGCGCGGCTGGGCGGGGACGAATTTGGCGTGTTGCTGGAAAATTGCCCCGATACCTACGCCAGGGACATCGCCAAGGAAATTCTCAATATGATTACCGCATTCCGGTTTTATTGGGAGGACCACCTGTATCATATCGGAGCCAGTATTGGCTTCGTTGAAATCAACCAGCATAACGTTACCAGTGTCAACGAGATTCTAAGCGCCGCTGATGTTGCCTGTTACACGGCGAAGGATCAGGGTGGTAATCGGATCAAGGTCTACCGTAAATTCGACTACGAGATGACCAAGCGTTATGGTGAAATGCAATGGGTATCCACCATTAACCAGGCGCTGGAAGAAAACTGGTTTCGCCTCTACAAACAATCCATCCACCCGACAAATGGCAGCGGATCCGAAGCCGAACGCTGCGAATTTTTATTGCGTTTGCTTGATCGCGATGGTGAGTTGCATGCGCCCAATGATTTTATCCCCGCCGCGGAACGTTATAATTTAATGCCGAAAATCGATCGCTGGGTTATTGAAAATGTTTTTAGCTATCTGGCGGGAACGGGTAAAAAATACAATGGGGACAAGAAAAACGGTCCCAAATATTTTATTAATATCTCCGGTATGTCGTTGAGTGAATCGACGTTTTACAAATTTGTGAAAGAAATGCTGGCGAAATACAAGGTTCCACCGTATATCATTTGTTTCGAGGTAACCGAAACCGCCGCCATCGAGCATCTCAGTAACGCGATGGAGTTTATCAGCCGGATCCGGTCCGACGGTTGTTGTTTCGCGCTGGACGATTTTGGTTCCGGTGTCAGTTCCTTCGCATACCTGCGCACGATACCCGTTGATTACATCAAAATTGATGGCGCGTTTGTTACGCACATGCGTGAGCAACCCATGGACCGGGCTATCGTCGAGGCCATTAATCATATTGGCCACATCGCCGGCAAGCAAACCATCGCGGAGTTTGTCGAGAATATTGAAACCCTGAATCAACTGCGTGACATTGGTGTGGACTTTGTACAGGGGTTTGGTCTTGATACTCCACAACCGCTGCAGTTTGATTTGGACGAGGTTGTGACACAGCGTTAACTTTATTTGTTCCGCTCTGGTAATTCATTTTTCCGAAAGCCAGTATTCCCCTTCCATGTTGCGAAGTAAATTACGGTAAAAATCCTTTAGCGTTCGCTTGTTCGGCAAGATCAATCAGCTTTTCCGGGTTTTTTTGCGGACCACATTGATAAAAGTGTCGGTCCAGAACGTTGAAAACTGAGAGCCGGCATGCTGATTAATTTCCCTGAGCGCCTGCGCGAAAGGTATTCGATTGGCGCGGTTGGCGCGTTGATTGGTCATCGCCTCAAACGAATCAGCGATGGCAAGGATTTTAGCCCCGTCACAAATCTGGTTGCCTGCGAGTTGAGCCGGGTAACCCCGGCCGTCTTCACGCTCGTGGTGCTGAATAATCATGTCCGCGGCTTGTTGCCAGTGGGGGTTGTCGCCCAGCAAGGCCGCGCCCATGCGGGTATGCAGTTGCACGGAGTGGTATTCTTCTTCCGTCAGGCGGTCGCCTTTATTGAGAATATGCAAGGGCAAAAAAGCCATGCCGAAATCATGCAGGTATACAGCGGCTTCCAGTTGCGCGTTGTCCACTTTAAGTCCGGCTTCGTTATTTATGTCCAGCGCGATATTCAAAATTCGTTGCGAGCGGCCGTTCCAGAAGGGGGGACGCTGTTCCGCGTTCTCGATAATGCGGGCAAAGAATCTCAGGTCTTCCAGTTGCGGTGAAACCATATTGACATGGCTTGATGCTTGTAGCTGTGGTGCTTCATTGACAAGCGGCCGCGTGGTATTACCGGTGACTACATTGACATGGCTCGATGTTTGAACATTGACATGGCTCGATGTTTGAAGTTGTGGTGCTTCATTGACAAGTGGCAGCGTGGTATTACCGCTGAATACATTGTTAATGCGTTGACATACCGTGGTTAGCTGGGATTGATCGGCCGTTGCGAGTTGTTGCAACTCGGATTGCAATTCGAGTGTCCGTTCAGCGTGCGAAGTTTGAGCGTTGCGGACATCATTGCAAAGCTTGCCGATGTGATCAACCGAACGCAGGATAACATCACCCAACAACTTGTCAAAAACCAGCTCGCCTTTACGCAGCCGGTCCAGGATGTGTTCCAGGACATGAACGAATCCGGCAATCAGATTGAGTCCGATAAGCTGTGCGTTACCCTTTATGGTGTGTACTTTGCGAAACAACTCATTCAGCAAGTTACTGTCACCCGCGTTTTTTTCCAGTTTGAGCAGTAGCGTATCGATGTCAGCGTGTGTTTCATTGAATTCGGCTACAAACTCTTCGATGATATGGGCTTCGATATCCTGCCCAGGCAATGCTTGGTGTTGCACCATAAGTTAAGGTCTCGAATTGTTATACTGCTAAAGCGGTAAGGTACGCACATTGCTATGATTGGCAACGGGGCACGAGCCGGATCGATTGGTATGGGCTGGCGCTATCCTTATATAAGGTAAAGGCTAAAGGTGATACCTTTGATTTATATTTACCCGTTAAATATATCGGCAGGGTAGAGGGGGGATTTGAGCGGTTTTTACTGCCCGGATGATTTCATAACCTATTGAACATTAATGACAAATGATAGGCGGCGTGGTGAGTTGCGGGATACTGCTAGAGGTGTTCGATTTTTTCCCGCTGCGCGCGCAGGTTGTCGAGCGCCGAGCGCAGCTCTGCGGCTTTTTGCCGCTCTTTGTCCACGACCTCGGCGGGCGCGCGGTCCGCAAAGCCGGGGTTTTGCAGCTTGCTCTCACTGCGCTCCAGTTCGTTGGCTCTTCTTTCAATTTCCTTGTTCAGGCGCGCCAGTTCAGCGCCCTTGTCAATCAGGCCGGCCATCGGGATCAGGATGCGCATTTCGCCACATAATGCCATGGCGGATTCCGGTGCGCTGTCGCCGGCGCCCAGCCAGTGAATCTATGCCGTCTTTGCGAGCGTGCTCAGTAGCAAGTGATGTTTCGCCAATAACCGCCGGTCATTCGCAGCGCCGTTCTGCAGCAAGACCGGCAGCGGTTTGCCCGGCGGCAGGTTCATTTCGCCGCGGATTTTGCGGACGCCCAGGATGAAGTTTTTCACCCATTCCATTTCCTGGATGGCGCTGCTATCCGCCAGGTTTGCGTCCGGTTCCGGGTAGCGCTGGGTCATGATGGTTTGGCCGTTGTTACCGGTCAACGGCGCCACGCGTTGCCAGATTTCTTCGGTGATAAACGGCATGATGGGGTGGGCCAGGCGCAGGATGGCGTCCAGCACGGTGACCAGCGTTTTGCGGGTGCCGCGTTGCAGGGCCTCGCTGCTGCTTTCATCGTTGAGCACCGGTTTGCACAGTTCCAGATACCAGTCGCAATATTCGTTCCAGGTGAAATCGTAGATGGCCTGTGCCGCCAGGTCGAGACGGTAGTGGGCAAACGCCTGCTGCATGGCCGCGGCGGTTTGTTGCAGCCGCGCATTGATCCAGTGGTCCGCGGTGGTCAGGCTGATATCGCCGGTACCGGCGCCGCAGTCTTCGCCTTGGGTGTTCATGAACACATAGCGCGCCGCGTTCCAGATTTTATTGCAGAAATTGCGGTAACCTTCCACACGTGCCAGATCGAAATTGATATCGCGGCCGGTCGAGGCCATCGCGGCGAACGTAAAGCGCAGGGCATCGGTGCCAAAGGCCGGGATGCCATCGGGAAAATCCTTGCGGGTGGCGGTTTCGATCTTGGGCGCCATCTGCGGTTGCATGAGACCCGTGGTGCGCTTTTTAACGAGGGATTCCAGGTCGATGCCATCGATCAGATCGATGGGGTCCAGCACATTGCCCTTGGATTTCGACATCTTCTGGCCATGGGCGTCGCGCACCAGGCCATGGATATACACCTGGTGGAACGGAATCTTACCGGTGAATTTAATGCCCATCATGATCATGCGGGCGACCCAGAAGAAGATAATGTCAAAGCCCGTGACCAGCACATTGGTGGGGTAAAATGTTTTCAGGGCATCCGTTTGCGCGGGCCAACCCAGCGTGGAGAAAGGCCACAGCGCGGATGAGAACCAGGTGTCGAGCACGTCTTCATCCTGCCGCAGGGGCAATGCCTGCGGCAGCTGGTATTTACTCCGGACTTCCGGCTCGCTGCGGGCGACATAAATATTGCCGCTTTCATCGTACCAGGCGGGGATGCGGTGTCCCCACCAGATCTGCCGGCTGATACACCAGTCCTGTATATTTTTCATCCAATCATAATAGGTGTTTTTCCAGTTATCCGGAACGAACTGGATTGCGCCGGTTTCCACCGCGGCAATGGCGGGTTTTGCCAGGGGTTCAATCTTTACGTACCACTGATCTGTCAACAAAGGCTCGATCACCGCATTGGTGCGGTCACCGCGCGGCACCATGAGCTTGTGGTTCTCGATTTTTTCCAGCAGGCCTTGCGCCTCTAAATCGGCCACAATGCGCTTACGGGCTTCATAGCGATCCAGACCGCGATAGGCCGCCGGCGCATTATCATTAATGCGTGCATCGATAGTGAAGATATTGATTTGCGCAAGGCCATGCCGGCCGCCCACCGCATAATCGTTAAAATCGTGGGCGGGGGTAATCTTGACGCAGCCGGTGCCAAATTCCTTGTCGACATACTCATCGGCAATGACCGGGATTTCCCGGCCGGTTAACGGCAGCTTGACCATGTGGCCGATCAGATGCCGGTAGCGCTCATCCTCCGGGTGCACGGCTACGGCGCTATCGCCCAGCAGGGTTTCCGGGCGCGTGGTGGCGACAACCAAATGGCCTTCGCCACTTGCCAGAGGATAGCGCATATGCCACAAGTGGCCATTTTCCTCTTCGGAAATGACCTCCAGGTCGGAAACGGCGGTGTGCAGTACCGGATCCCAGTTCACCAGGCGTTTGCCGCGGTAGATCAGGCCTTCATCATAAAGCCGGACAAAAACTTCCTGCACTGCGGCTGACAGCCCTGCGTCCATCGTGAAGCGCTCCCGGGACCAATCCAGGGAAGCGCCCATGCGGCGCAATTGGCGCGTGATCGTTCCGCCGGAATGGCTTTTCCATTCCCAGACTTTTTTGATGAAGGCGTCGCGGCCCAGGTCATGACGCGTGAGATTATCCTGTTTCAATTGGCGTTCGACCACCATTTGGGTGGCGATGCCCGCGTGGTCAGTGCCGGCCTGCCACAAGGTGTTGCAGCCGCGCATGCGATGATAGCGGATCAGGGCATCCATGATAGTGTCCTGAAACGCGTGCCCCATGTGCAGACTGCCGGTGACATTGGGCGGGGGTATCATGATGCAATAGGCTTCGCCTTGCCCGGAGGGTGCGAAGTAATTATTTTTTTCCCAGGTTTCGTACCAGCGTTGTTCGATGTTTTGG
>DATCIR010000143.1:0-18660 GCA_036507695.1 Gammaproteobacteria bacterium | reverse complement strand
GTGTGCGATTTTCAGAGTGCAGGGCTAGGCGCTGCGCTCTATGGAAGGGAATGCGGAATGGTCGTTTCATTCCAAGGAGTTGCAACGCCGCCATGCGCTTTGACGATCGTGAAGACAAGCGTGCAATCCACTGCGTAGCGTCACTCACCCAACAGGTGAACCTCGTTCGTGCATGAAAATAAAATGACATCCTATGGGTAGCTATTTTATAAAGTGGTTAACTGCGGAATCTAGGTTAAAGCAAGGGGTGGGGCAGGTCCGCATACCGAATGAAAATCCGAAGGCAGTTTTGTCAACTATTAATACTTCATTAAATATGCCGAGTCGAACGCGGACTTTACCATTATTGAGTATACTTAGCCCGATGATTCGGGAGGTCAGTCTTTGCCTTACCCAGGCAACAATTCCGGTCAAAAATGCCCGATAAAAAATCCAGATAACAATATATATGCCGCACAGTCTTAACCTGATCACCACGATAACCGCCAGTCTGGGCTTGGCCCTGGTATTGGGGGTAATCGCCGCGCGCCTGAAGCTGCCGGCGCTGGTGGGTTACCTGATCGCCGGCATTTTGCTGGGGCCAGGCACGCCGGGTTTTGTCGCGGATATCCAAATTTCTCAGCAACTCGCCGAAATCGGGGTGATGCTGCTGATGTTCGGTGTCGGCCTGCATTTCTCCCTGGAAGATCTCTGGTCGGTGCGCAAGATCGCTTTGCCGGGCGCCATTGTCCAGATTCTGGTGGCGACACTGTTAGGTACGCTGGTCACCACGCTTTGGGGTTGGAGTCTTGGCGCCGGTATCGTTTTCGGTTTGGCGTTGTCGGTTGCCAGCACGGTGGTGTTGCTGCGGGCATTGGAAAACCGCGGTGTACTGGAATCGGTCAACGGCCGCATCGCGGTCGGCTGGCTCGTGGTCGAAGACCTGGTGATGGTGCTGGCCCTGGTGTTGTTGCCGCCGCTCGCCGGCTGGCTGGCCGGTGAAAATCCTGCTGCCGTTCCGCAACCCGACGATATGAATCTTTTCATTACGCTGGCAATCACCTTGGGCAAGGTGGCGGTGTTTGCGGTACTCATGCTGGTGGTTGGCAAACGGCTGTTTCCGTGGATATTGTGGCAGGTTGCGCGTACCGGAAAACGGGAGTTGTTCACCCTCTGCGTCATTGCCGCGGCGGTGGGTATCGCCTACGGATCGGCTGAACTGTTCGGGGTGTCGTTTGCGCTCGGCGCTTTTTTCGCGGGCATGGCAATGCGCGAGTCATCCTTAAGCTACCGGGCCGCCGAGGAATCGCTGCCGCTGCGCGACGCTTTTTCAGTGTTGTTTTTTGTGTCGGTGGGTATGTTGTTCGATCCGGCGGAATTGATGCGCCAGCCGCTTCAGGTATTGACGGTCGTTGCAATTATCATCCTGGGTAAGTCGCTGGCAGCCTTCGTGATTGTGCTGGCGTTTCGTTATCCGCTTAACACGGCGCTGACGGTATCAGCGAGCCTGGCGCAAATCGGCGAGTTTTCATTTATTCTGGCCGGTCTTGGCGTTACTTTAGGTATATTGCCGGTAGAGGGACAAAACCTGATATTGGCGGGCGCGATCATTTCCATTGCGCTGAATCCGCTGGTATTCCAGGTGATCGAACCGGCGCAAAACTGGATCCGCTCACGCTCGCGACTGGCGCGCCGCCTGGAGCGTCCCGCCGATCCGCTCGCTGAACTGCCAATGAGCACCGATTTGAAACGGCTTACCGGTCATGTGGTGCTGGTGGGTTATGGCAATGTGGGCCGGCGTATCGAAGAGTCGTTGACGGCGCGCGGCGTCGCCGTGGTAGTGGCGGAACAAAATCGTGAGTTGGTCGAGCAATTACGCAAGCGCGGCGTATCCGCGGTAAGCGGTGATGCATCCGACCCGGCAGTGTTAATCCAGGCGCACATCGCCCGGGCGAAAACACTGGTAATTGCGGCGCCGGATACGTTCGCGCGGCGCATGATTGAAATCGCGCGCATGCTGAATCCGGATGTCGAAGTACTGGTGCGCGCGTACAGTGAAGAAGAAGCCGCGGTGCTGCGCGGTGAATACGCCAGCAAAGTATTCATGAGCGAACAGGAACTGGCGCAAGGGATGGCGCGCCATGTGTTGGAATATGTAGCGGCGGATTCTTAAAAACACCCGAGCCGTTGATTTTTCACACGTGAGCAAAAATCCAAAACGTGTTGCGATATTATAAGTCAATCGCAGGTGTTTGCTTGCCGCTGAATATTTTAGATGGTGTTTTCTTCACGTGACTTTTTAAAATCTCTGTCAACCTAAGCCCGGCGGATTCAACGCTGGTCAGGCGTATCCAGTCGCTATTATTCATTGGATGAGGTGACGGTGAAAAATAAAAACCGAGTATTATTAGGCAACCAAAATACGCCATGTTTCACTAGAATGGTTTCTCTTTTGAGTGCAGATAAACTATGCCTCCCGCCAAGATTATTGAATCGGATACAGCGCGGCTTCGGTTGCGGCAATGGCGTGCCAGCGACCGCGAACCGTTTGCGGCATTAAACGCTGACCCAAGGGTGATGGAGTTTTTTCCATCCTTGCTCGACCGCGCCGCAAGTGATGCGCTGGCGCAGCGTTGTGAATCGATTATCACAGAGCAAGGCTGGGGTTTCTGGGCGGTAGAACTAAAGACCAACGGGGAGTTTATCGGCTTTGTAGGTTTGAATATGCCAGCGTACGAGCTGCCATTCTCGCCGTGTGTTGAGATCGGCTGGCGGCTAGCGTTTCAACATTGGGGCAAGGGTTTTGCGGCCGAGGCTGCCAGGGCTGCGCTTCAGGCTGGTTTTGAGATGCTGGGCTTTGCGGAAATTGTGGCCTTTACTGCGGTTCAGAATGTGAGATCGCGGGCTGTGATGCAGCGGTTGGGCATGCGGGAAGATGCAAAAACATTTGATCATCCGAATATACCGGTGGGCAGCCCGTTGGGGCAGCATTGTTTGTACCGTTTGCCGCGCGAACGCTGGATGGTTGTTGTTGAATAACCCCCTGTGTCAATACAGGTTCAGTACGATGATTTACTTTGCGCTGACGTTGCGCACGCTGCGGCGCTTGCATATAGTTAACCAGACTGCACTTAACTCTATGCCGCTAAGAAAGGAAAAAACCATGCTGGAACTCAGGCCAAGCTGCGAACACTGCAACAAACCCTTGCCGCCCGATTCGCTCGAGGCGCGCATCTGTTCCTATGAATGCACTTTCTGCGCGACCTGTACCGACACCGTATTGGGAAACGTGTGTCCGAACTGTGGCGGTGGATTTGCACCAAGGCCCATCCGGCCGGCCAGAAATTGGAAAGGCGAAAATTATCTTGGTAAGGATCCGGCAAGCGCCACGGTTAAACACCGGCCTGTAGACGTGGCTGCGCACGCCAAGTTTGCCGCCGGAATTCGCGCTATAGCACCTGAAAAGCGCTAGGTGTACTACAGTTGCACTCGCAGGACCGAAAAATTTAGAACAGTAGCGTAGTTGTATTTTGGAAAACGAGCAGGATTAGCCAGGTGATGTTCGAGAATGTTTTTTTTCAGATCGGCGCCGTGCTTGGAGTAGCAGCCATTGGCGGGGCGATTGCCCAGGTATTGCGGCAACCGCTTATCGTCGCGTTCATCGCGGTAGGGATATTGCTCGGTCCTGCCTGGTTTGGATGGGTGGAGCAAAGCAGTGAGATCGAGCTTTTCTCACGCTTGGGAATCGCACTGCTGTTGTTTGTAGTGGGATTAAAGCTCGATTTGCACATCATCCGTACCGTGGGTCCGGTGGCCCTGGCAACCGGTTTGGGCCAGGTGTTCTTCACCTCCGTGATTGGGTATTTAATCGCGCTGGCCCTGGGATTTTCCCACGTCGCCGCTATTTATGTGGCGGTTGCGCTGACGTTCTCGAGCACCATCATTATTGTCAAGCTGCTTTCCGACAAACGCGAAGTCGATGCGCTGCATGGCCGTATTGCCGTGGGTTTTCTGATTGTCCAGGATATCGTGGTGGTGCTGGTTATGATCGGCCTGACCGCCATCGGCCAGGCGGGTGAAGGCATCAGCCTTGGGGTGGAGGCGTTAGTCATTCTCCTTAAAGGCGGCTTGATGCTGGTCACCGTGGCGTTGTTAATGCGCTATGTCTTGCCGAAACTAATGCACCGGCTTGCTCATTCACCTGAACTGCTCATGCTGTTTGCTATTTCCTGGGCGGTGTTGGGCGCGTCCGCGGGTGATGCGCTTGGTTTTAGCAAGGAAGTGGGAGCGTTTCTGGCGGGTATTTCCATTGCGTCGACCCAGTACCGGGAATTGGTGGCCGCGCGTCTGGTCAGCCTGCGGGATTTTCTGCTGCTGTTCTTCTTTATTGAATTGGGTGCGAGTCTCGACATGAGCACCCTTGGCTCGCAGCTTGGGGCGGCGACGGTCTTTTCCTTGTTTGTGCTCATCGGTAATCCGCTGATCGTCATGGTGATCATGGGTTACATGGGCTACCGCAAGCGAACCGGATTTCTAGCGGGACTCACGGTGGCGCAGATCAGTGAATTTTCCCTGATCCTGGCGGCACTCGGATTAAGTCTGGGACATCTGGATAATGACATAGTCGGACTTATTACCTTGGTTGGCCTTGTCACTATCAGTGCCTCCACATATATGATTCTCTATTCACACCCCTTGTATGAGCGCTTGGCTCCCTATCTGGGAATCTTTGAACGCAAGGTGGCGCACCGTGAAAGCAATGATACGGAGCTGAATACTGGCAACGTGGATATTTTGTTATTTGGGCTTGGACGTTTTGGGGCGGCCATTGCGCGAAATTTGCGGGAACGGGGTTGCCGTATTCTTGCCATCGATTTTGATCCCGAAGCGGTGCGCCATCATGTCAATGACGGATATGCCGCCCGCTATGGTGACGCGGAGGACCCGGAGTTCATTGCGTCATTGCCTCTGGATCGGGTGACCTGGGTAGTCAGTACCTTGCGTGACAATTCACTCAATCGGGCGTTGTTGCATGCATTGAAACACCAGGGATATAAAGGGAAAGTGGCGGTGTCCGCATCCAACCGGCGGGATGCGGCGAGGTTTGAGGCGGAAGGTATTGAAATGGTGCTGATTCCCTACATTGATGCGGCGAAAGAAGCGGCGGACCGGTTATTTCCCGCCGCGGATATCAATGCAGCGCCGGGAGCAGCAAAGTAAATGATTCCGGGACAAACATTGCTGGAAAATAATGCTCGCTTTTCCAAATGAACAATTGTACTTTTACCCTGGATTCTCATATTCCGGATTCTCACTGATATGAAATAAATTTCAAACAAACACCAGCAACAATAATCGCAATGGGAGCGAAGCTATGAGTCAATTCGACAACGTCAGTGTCGTCAAACAAGCCAATATTTATTTCGACGGTAAATGCATTTCACACACTGTGTTATTTCCCGACGGCACGCGTAAAACCATTGGTGTGATTTTCCCCGGTCAATTGACATTTAATACCGGTGCGCCGGAAGTGATGGAAATCAATAAAGGTCAATGCCGTGTTCGCTTAAAAGGCGAGAGCGGCTGGAAAACCTATAAGGCCGGGCAATCTTTCAATGTGCCGGGTAACAGCATGTTCGATATTGACACCGTTGAAATGCTGGATTATGTCTGTCATTTCGGATAGGCCAACAAATTTTAACTGACAGGATGAATGCACCCTTGCTTGGGAATCACTTAAGCTTGGCAATCACTTAAGTAAGTATCGTCAGGATCAGAAATTAATCCTTTTTAGTCACTGCTTGTTATTGGCTGCAAGCATCTGGCGCATGAACCTGACGGCTGTGGCGTTGCCGGTTCCGTAACAAATCCGTATTCCACTGGTTATTTTCTGCTGCCCAGGTAAAGTTTTTAACTTTCAGGTAGCACTTTTTCAAAGCGATACCGCCGTACATGCCACGATTTTGGCAGCTGACATCGTTTCGGCTGAGCAATTGTTAGTCATGCGCTAGCCCGCATTTCTCACCAGGATCGCGGGAACAGGCCGCTCTCGCCCATCCCTGGGCTTCGCGCCATAAGTACTTCCTGTACAAAAGTGAAGAGCAAGCCTACGGACGCGAAGACCAGTCTGAACCGCGATAGGCCAGAGAGCTGAACAATGTGTTATTGACGTTTCGGGCATAGTCGTTTGTTTTTTCGTCTATTCTTGATCATTAGCGGCCGCCTAGTGAGAAATGCGGGCTAGTAGCCAACGGTAGTTTCAGCATTGCGAGTGATCAGTGTTGATGTCAAACGGCGTACTGTTTCCGGTCCTTTAGAACTTGCCTCAGTCGCCCTTGGTACGGTTTCCTGAACTAAAATACTGTGCACTATATCTGATTGATCGTTTTTCTTTGTTTATTGCTCGCGCCATTGTAGAATGGCTCATGTTTAGCTAGGGATGCATTAACTAGAGATGCAGTAACAGGGGAGCGGTAATACCACGCCAGGCCAGTTGTAAAATATGCCGTATAGTGATTTTTGCTGTACCGCGGTGATATTTGACACAACTCTGGCGCAATTAAAAATGGCGCAACTAAAAATGGCGCAATCATAAAATTTCTAGCATTTTAATGTCAGCTAATTCTAACTTTTTGGAGTACATCGCATGATAAAACAAGTAATCAAATCCAGATATGTCGGTGCAACAGTAATAGCTGCTTTATTAATAGTATTCGGCGCGGCATGGGCACAAGGCAATAACGGGGCCCAAGGTAATAAGGGATTAAATGGTAATGGGATGCAAGTTAACAACGCTAATTACCCCTATGAGTTACCCTGTCCGGTGGATTATTACAATGGCATTCCAATAGATGTAGAGTTTGGTGTTGGTGCGGAGGCGATTACCGAATGTCTCGAGGTTCGCGACAACGCCAAAGTAGTTGTGGATGTCGGAGTTTTACATCCCAGTAGTCCGTTTGGCGATGTGCAGGCACAAAGAGCCACGTTCTTGTCGAACATAGAACACATGGTGCAAAATTACGAAGTGGTCCATGGCATGAAAATCGGCGTGGATGTCGATGTTGTGGTTATTTTTAGCGGCTCAGGTGCGGCGCTGGCCACCACCGAGCATCGTTTTTTCGGCGGTAAAGGTAATACCACTCCCGTCGCCAATCCATTCCGGCATTTGATTGAATATGGTCTGGAGAAAGGCTTCCGTTTTTATCTCTGTCAAACAGCCTCACGCGAGATCGGTATAAATATGAGTAATAAGTTACCGGGCATTAATTTCGTACCAGGCGGCAAAGTCGCGGTCGCTGACTTTGAAGCGCGCGGTTATGCGTTAATAGTGCCGTAAAAACCGCGTGTGTTTCCGCAGTAATTCTTAAAAGTGTAAACTAGTAAACAAAAAAAGTCCGGCGCTATGCAGTGCCGGGCTTTTTCTTTTTCGTCTTCGAAATCCGTGATATTTTGTTTTATAGACACGTCTTGCTGTTTTTAGATCGAATCACCTGCAGCCAGTTGCAAGCTCATCAGTGCGCCGAGCGCCTGGCGCACCTCGGCGATCTTCAAATGTGAATAGTCGGTGGATAATGCCCATTGTGTGCAGGTAAGGCGGAACACATCGGGTTGTTCCGCGGAACGCAGGTACATGACCCGTTGCATTTGCATGATCGCCATTCCACCTCCCGTATAGAGGAATTTGCCGGATGGTAGAAAGCCGGAGTCCTGTGATCCCATAACTTCGTTGAAGTAGCTGCGATAGATCGTGAATTCACCGGGTTGGATAATCAGGTCGTCGTCCTTCCGGGCTTTGATCTCCAATGCGCAATGCGGGTGATAGTATTTAATCTTGAAATAGGTTTTGATTACCCCTTTTTGAATATACACGGTGGTGGTGTCGGCCGGAATGGTAACCGGCTCGTGCAGGGTCACTGTTGAGCCGGTGGCGATCTTGAATTGCGAGCTGTTTTCAGGATCAACGGGCATATTGCTGCACGCGCCAATCAACAGGCTGACGGTCAATATGGCGGCCATGGTATGTGTATGCTTATAGATATGAAGATTGCGAGGCATTACTGAGTCTCCCTTAATAAATTCAATTCATCTAATACAATAGTAACATCACGGCATTGGAAGGATCCCAGTCAAGTAAATTCATGTACTGCTTGTTGCGATCACTGCGCCGATTTTTGCCGAATACTCTGGTACAGTCGCTTAGACTAATGCATTAATTCGACAGCTGCAAACAGAGTTCCAGGGTAACTACTCACCCGTGGGCGGCGCCGGTGTCCCCTGCCGGGGGACGCCACAAGTACGTCCCTGTAGGTTGTTGTCACACCCTGCGGGCGCACTGCGTGCGACCGGATTCGCTCCCGGCGAATCCGTCGACTGCGGCCATCCCTGGCCGCAGACGCCCCCGGCAGGAGACACCCGCACCGCTTTAACCTAGGCTGCACACCGGGTGAGTAGTTACGTTCCAGGTTCATTCGGATCCAGCGGTTTAATAGCATGGTGACTCTGCGGTATAACAAAACGGGAAAAGGAAGTCAAAAAAGCACCAGTTTGACAACAATGATATGGCCAAGGTGTCTGGTGTGGCGGGCATCTCGGACTTGAGCCTTACAGTCCTTCCGGGATTTTTTCGTAATCTTTTTCCTTTGCAAATGCGATCGTTAGCAGGCTCTGTAAGCCCTTCCCGGGGGCCGCCCGGCGAAATGACAAGTAACAAAATTAAGTTAAGGTTGACATGCGCATGAAATTGAAGCGGTCATTCGGGCGTTCTTTAAGCTATATTCATGGCATACATTTTGTTCCAGGGCTATTGTAATGAGAAAACCACCGGCAGCTACGAAGCTAGTGATATTTGGCGTTACCGTGATCGGATTGATTGTTGCCTATACCATTCTTTTCCAGCAAGGTGTTGTTGCATTTGTGGAGGATACTTCCGCGTTGAAACAAGGGATAGATGAGTCCGGCATAGCCGGTCCCTTGATAATCATTGGTTTAATGACAATAGCAATTATTCTAAGTCCTATTCCCAGCGCGCCAATCGCCCTGGCCGCGGGTGCGGCGTATGGTCATACCGCGGGCACGTTTTATGTTGTTATTGGTTCAGTATCGGGCGCGATGATTGCTTTTTTTATCGCGCGCATGTTGGGTGTGGATGCGGTACAAAAATGGATTGGTGACGGGATAGCAAAGCGCTTGCTCGGTTCTCAAAATGCGCTGATGGGAATTGTGTTCGTTTCAAGATTATTGCCTTTTGTTTCGTTCGATATAGTGAGCTATGCCGCTGGAATTACCGCTTTGAGTTTCTGGCGTTTCGTGGTAGCAACGCTGGCGGGGATTATCCCGGCCAGTTTTTTGCTGACGCATTTTGGCAGCGAATTGGTGTCCGGTGAAAGCCAGCGAATCGCCGTGACTTTATTGTTGCTCGGGGGAGTTTCGTTGGTGTTGTTCATTGTCAAGCGGATTGCCGGCCGCAAGCGGGATTAAAAAAAGTCACTGGCCACGGCAGCGTTTTTCTATAGGATACAACGAATCACAATTGAGTGCGTTTCAGACGCAGCGCATTGGTAATGACCGACACCGAACTGAAACTCATGGCAGCCGCGGCAATCATCGGTGAGAGCAGCAATCCAAAGAATGGGTAGAGAACACCCGCCGCCACCGGCACACCCAGCGAGTTATAGATGAAGGCGAAAAACAAATTGCAGGAATACGTCATTTCCGTCGACTAGCGAAAAGAAGAAGCGGCGTGCTTTTTTACCATGCTTATTCGGCTTCGTCTTCAGAATTCCGCCACTTTTCAAAGCAATCCTGGCCGCAGAAATAGAAAACATAATCACTGGCTTCTTGATTTTTGGCTTCGGAAATCGGAATTTCTTTCAGGCAAATCTCGCATTCGACCAGCTCTCGGTTATCGATGAAGCGTGTATTAGTCATGATAATTCACCTGCGCTATGCGTAACTTTAAAAAACTCAATACAGCAATCATACTTATCTTAAGTTTAGCTGAGTTACCGGTAGTCTATCGTTCCAATAAATACGTTATTTGTTCAAAGTCATTAAAAAACCAAAAACAAATTTATTAAGCAGCTCCAGTTATAAAAATGATTAATCATATGCGCGTTACCGGTGGTACGATGGTTGAAATCTTCGAACGGGTTGTAGTAATGCGTAAAACTCTGGGCGCAATAGCACGGATTCGTGGCTGAGCGAAGGTGGATAGCTGCGGCACGCATGGCCGCTATTACGAAGTAAACAGGCGCCTGATTAAAGCCGTGTTTTATTCAGCCGGCGGCATAATCCTGCTATAGCGCATTAGCGATTTATAGTTAGGACAAAAGTGCATATCACTCATGAATTTACCATCACGCAGGCATTCATCGCAAGTGCCGGTGTTCGGACAGCGCCTGCAGCGGACAATGTGCTTTTTGACCTGGTATTCAGGCACCCTGTCGACGAAATCCTTAACCCTGAGGCCAATAAAATGCAGCATTTTAGAAAGCCGGAATTGGTATACCGTGTGGTGCAGGCATTCTTTCTGGTACTGACGTTGGAATCTCCGGTTAATGACGGGCACGTGATTCAATATCCTGAAAAGAGATTCTGAAAAAGCAAATGCCAGTAATACAACTGATACGAACAATAGCAGCGCTATAGAAATCAGGAACAGCATTGAAAAATCCATAACACACATCCTATTAAAATGATCATATTTTGAATCTAATACGCATCACCAAAAAAACATTGATCCAGATCATACTTTCCTGCGGTTGGTAAGAATAATAAGTTACATATATAGACAATGTGATGCATATGTTATTTAATATATTGGCAACTAATTGAAAGCAATGCGATATTATTAATTCGAGCATACTTCCGTGTTAAGAATATGAAAGCTCTCTTCGGCCGTCTATATAAGATAAGCCAACACAGCGTGAATTAAACCAATTTCGCCAACGGGTTGTATAAAAATATCTGGAATTTGATTTTTTCAGCAAGCCTTGATGCAAGGTGTGTTGGGACTATGGCAGGCAATCAATTAGTCATTCTATTAATAAAAAAATAATGTCCGGATGAAGGAAAATAATAATAATTAGTTCCTGTTGTTATCAATCATAATGTTGCTATGGCTTCCAGTCAGTCAATCAGTCAATCAGTCAGTCAGTCAGTCAGTCAGGCGAAGGATAGTTACCAGTAGGAATTTGGTGTTGAGTGTTTCAATACTGACTATGACAGTAATTTGGGAACTACTCAGTTTATTGACGCGGCTAGGTCATTCATAGATCCCGTCAGTTACAGAGGTGATCCGTTTTCCGGTGAGTCGGGTAATAATATTCAAGCCATCGCAGTGAATTCTTCAGCAAGATTTTAGACAAGCGGATGAAAATTACATGATCAATGATGAATTTCAAGACCTTAAACTGCGGCTTCGTGAATTCGCGGAAGCGCGCGACTGGGACCAATTTCACAGTCCCAAGAACCTGTCAATGGCGTTAATCGCCGAAGCCGCAGAATTAATCGAACACTTTCAGTGGTTGTCACAGGAAGAGAGTACGCTGATTCAGGGCGATAAACTGGAAGCGGTGCGTATGGAGCTGGCGGATATCCAGATCTACCTGATCCGTATTGCTGACAAACTCAATGTCGACCTGCTCGCGGCCGTCGATAAAAAAATAGCGATCAACGAAAAAAAATACCCCGTTGACAAGGTGCGTGGTCAACACAAGAAATATAACGAATACGATTGATGCGCCGATTTAGAAATCCTGGTTCTTATATTTACCCAATAAATAACCGGTGAAACTGGCCTATTCTTATTAATCATAATCTCACGAATCGTAGTTTCATGAATCGTAGTTTTATGAACCATAGTTTTATGAGCCATAGTTTTATGAACCATAGTTTCAACCTGTGGAATTTGAGGGTATTCAACCAATTTATTATTTGACGATGCAATGGTTCTGGAGGCATTGTTTCAGCATGCGAGGGAAGGGATGCTGTTTGGCATCCCTTCCAACTTTTGGTCAGTTAAAATTAGAACCATGCGGACTCCCGGTTTTGGCTTTGCTCCAAAACGGCGGCCGCACCCATCCAACCGGCATTTTCGACCAGGTTTTCGTCGGTGACGTTATGTGTTTTGGCGCATGGCGGGCAAACTCCGATCCTACCGCCTCCTTCCTTGAAATTTTCCAGTAATACTTCAATGGCCGGGAAACTTTTGGGTTGCAGCCCCTTGGCGGCGCCTTTCTTGGCAAGCTGTACCGCTTCCAACGTCACCCATATCAAAACGTCTTGCCCCATGGCCAATGCGCTGTTGGCCAGGACCAGTGGAACGGCGACGCGATCCGGGTCGTTGTCGAAATGTGTTATGGAAAACACGTAGCCTTTCTTTTCTGTTAAGTTGCTCATGATTACGCTCCTGTTTAACGTTAATTTGGTTTTTATTGATTAGTGATGCTTAGTGTTTTACTGCCAGCAATGAAATGCTTTTTACCCCGTAGGTGTCAGTTGCCCACGTGGCGCCTTCGGAAATAAAGTGGTACTCGGGGTTGCCGCGTACTGCAATCACGCGAAAGCCGGCTTGTTCGGCAGTGTTGATGTAGTCATCCTGTTGCATGGCGCCGCCAATGCAAGCCGCCCATAAAGTCGCATCACAGGTGACGCCCTCAGGCAGCGCCGTTTCGGTGACAATGTCGGAGAGCGCCAGTTTGCCGCCTTTGCGCAGCAAACGATACGCTTCATTGAAAACAGCGGTTTTATCCGCGGCCAGGTTAACCACGCCGTTGCTGATAACGGCATGATAGAGTCCGCCGGGTAGCCCAGTGTCGTCAATATAAGCTTTCTTGTAACTGACATTACAAAAACCACCGGTATCGCGCAGATAGTTGGCTTTATTGCGTTGCTCATCCGTCATGTCGATTCCAATAATGCAGCCGCTATAACCGACCTTGTTGGCCGCCACAAATGTATCCATACCCGAGCCGCTGCCCAAGTCCACTACGAATTGGTTTTTCTGCAGGTCGGCTAGATCAAAGTGATAACCCACACCGGCGAATGATTCAATGGATGCCGCGGGTATACGGTCAAGGTCACGCGGGTCATAACCTAAACGTTCAGCCAGAACACGCCCCATTTCAAAATGAAATGCGGATTCCGGGTATAATGCCACGGCGCGATACATGGTTTTAACATGTGATTCCAGTTCAGAGATAAAGTCTGTTTTCTGTGTAGAGATTGCGAGGTTCATGATTGCGTCTCCTATGTTCGGTTAGTCAGTAAAAATTATTTTTAGTGTGCTACGGCGCAAGGACGCGTCAATCAAAAAACAGTTCCCAAAAATATAAAAACCATTTCAAATGCGTTGTAAGTATGTTGTATCCACAAAAATTATTTTTACGTGTGTCCACCGGCGGGTTAAATGATGCGGGTGATTCGTTAACGAGTATCCGGTTTTATCATTACGTAATGTGCTTGATTATGTATGTCCGTTCGCGTTAGATTCCTCCAGCATTTGTGTAGCGGGAGTTAGTCCATGTCGCTAAATGCGTGAGTAGGCAAAGCAATTCGTGGGTAGTTGCTATATTCGAAAATGCTGAAATAGTGGCAATCCGTATAGGGCTAATAGCGTATAAAATAATGTAAAATCCCGGGAACTCTTGTAGACGTCATGCGTCCTTGCCCCATGCAAACAGGAACATTAGTGCAAATGTCAGAAGTACAAGAATTAAAACAGTGGTTTGAGCGAGAGGTCACGGCTGTGCTCAATGACCTGTATGGTACTGCCTTGCGGCTGGCAAAAAATCCGGCGGATGCGGAAGACCTGGTGGGTGATGCGGTTGCCAGGGCCTTTGGTAATTTGCATACGCTCAATGACCGCAAGGCGTTTCGGGGATGGATATTCAGGATCCTGTCCAATTGTTTTATTACCGAATGCCGTAAGCGTAGGACGCGGGCGGAAACTTTAATAAACACGGACCAGGAAGATGGTGCTGACGGGGAATTCTGGCTGTTCGACAAACTCCATCAACCGTTCCTACTGTGGTGGGGTAATCCGGAACAGGAGTTTTTAAACAACCTGCTGCGGGATGATTTGATTAAGGCGGTGGATGGATTACCGGAAAATTTCCGGATTGTTCTGGTGCTGGCGGAAGTGGAAGGTTTTAGTTATCAGGAGATTGCTGACATGCTGGAAGTCCCGGTCGGTACCGTGCGTTCGCGTTTGTCGCGCGCCAGGTCACTGTTACAAAAAGCGCTGTGGCAACACGCTAGTGATCGGGGTATTAATATTGAGCCTACTAATGAATTGAACAGGCGGGATACGCTATGAGTAACACTATAAGCAACAGTCATCCGAGTGACAAAAAAACCATCGACTGCGAGGAAGCGCTGAAGCGATTGTTTGACTATATCGACCATGAGCTTCATGGGCACAGGCATGAGGAAATGGCGGATCATCTTTCCAAATGCCGCAGTTGTTACTCGCGCCTGGAATTCGAAAAACGCTTACAGCTGCATTTAAAGGGCGCCACGGAGCAAAAAGCGCCGGAAGAACTGCAAAATAAAATAAAAATGCTGTTTCGTAAGTTGTAATGGACAGTAAAACTCAGCTTCAAGGAGGATTAACGATGGTCGCAATTACGAGCTTACAACGAGAACATATTATTGAATCCGTGCAGGCGATGTACACCGAAGTGGCGGCGATGCCGGATAAGGTATTCCACTTCCCCACAGGCCGGCCGGCGTGTGAGTTTGTCGGTTATCCGGCATCACAACTGGATGCGATTCCGGCTACGGCGGTGGAATCCTTTGCCGGTGTGGGTTACCCGTTTGCGGTTGAAGCCATCAGCAAAGGCGATGTGATTGTGGATATTGGATCCGGCAGCGGTACCGATGTGTTAATTTCATCATTGTTAACCGGGGCTGGCGGAAAAGTCTATGCGCTGGATATGACCGAGGCAATGCGGGAAAAATTACGGACCAATGTCAAAAAGGCATTGGCTCGCAACATCGAAATCATTGAGGCTGAGGCGGAAGATATTCCCTTGCCGGACGCTAGTATTGATGTTGTGACGAGTAATGGTGTACTCAACCTGGTGCCTGACAAGAAAAAAGCTTTTCAGGAAATATTCCGGATACTGAAACCGGGCGGACGGGTACAGGTCGCCGATATCGTGGTGAGTCAGGAAATCTCTGCAGCCTGCCGGCAGAATCCCAAATTATGGGCGGAATGTATTGTCGGCGCCATGGAGAAAGACGATTACTTGCAATTGTTTCGTGACGTTGGATTTAAAGATGTGGCGCAGTTACAGCAACTGGATTATTTCTCCGCCAGTGTCAGCAAGGAAACTCGTGATGTTGCTGCATCGCTGGGTGCGCATTCGATGGTGATGAAAGCCGTCAAATCCTGAGCTTCAATTCGCTAATCACGGAAAGAGCCGCGATTAAGGAGTACATGACTATGGTTGCGCAAAAAATGGTGACCGGAGAAAGTACGGAAGCGCCAATCCGCGGGTGGCTGCCCGGTTTGACCGCACTGTTGGCGATCGTTTCCTGCAAGGGTTTTATCGTGGCCGCCGCTATATTCCCGCTGGTCAGATTCACGGCGCCCTTTAATCCCCACCTGCAGGCGGCTGTGATCAGTTTGTTTGCGCTGTTAACAAGCGTCTTTATATTTATTAACTACCGGCACTGTCATGGCAGGTATTTGCCGGTGATTCTCGGCGCGGTCAGCGCGGCATTCGTCATCGGCACGATGTATATCGCTTATAGTCCGGTGGTTGAAGCTGTTGGCCTGGCTGGCTTGATCGTGTCGGCGTTCTGGAGCTGGCGCGCGAACGGACACGAGGTCTCGTCGCGATCCGGTAACTAATCGGCTGTTTCATCCACCTTGTGTTTCATCAACCTTGGGACGCGGGCCCGCCAGCGGATGGCCGGTTACCATTAGGTATACTTCTTCGGCGATATCGGTGACGTGATCGCCCGCGCGTTCCAGCCCTTTGGCGATAAACAGCAGTTGGATGCTATCCGGAATGCGATTGTTGTCTTCGCGCATGAGTTTAAGCAGATGCTCGAACAGTTTGGAGTAGACGGCGTCCAGTTCAGCGTCGTCGGTCCAGGCAACGTTCGCGGCTTGCGCATTGTTTTCAGCATAAGCATCGATCACCCGGCGCAGCATGGACTGGATGCGCGTCACCATCCAGCGGAATTGCGCGGCCAGTTCAGCGTCGATGGGTTGCTTTAATCGCTGGGTGCGCTTGGCGGTATTCTTGGCGTAATCGCCAATGCGTTCCAAATGCGGGGCGATGCGCGCCGCCGCGAGGATAGCGCGCAGATCGATGGCCATGGCTTGCTGACGCGCCAGCGTGCGCGTCGTATGTTGATTGATTCGATCCTGCAGTGCGTCGCTGCGCCGGTCGCTTTCGATAACGGCTTGCGCCACACTATCATCGCCCGTGGTTAATGCGGCCAGCGCGCCGTCCAGTTCTTCGGCGACACTGGCGGCGAGATTCAGCACCTCATTGCTTAGTGTTTTGAGGTCCTCGTCGAAAACGCGCAGGGTGTGTTTATCGGTCATAGTGGTTCCTTGTGTTTCAACTTAGTGGTTCCTTGTCTCTCAACTTAGTGGTTCCTAGTCTCACAATAAGTCTAGCCGAAACGGCCGGTGATGTAGTCGCTGGTCATGTGATGCTTCGGCGCGGTGAACAGTTCGTCGGTCACGCCGAACTCCATTAGCTTGCCCAGGTGCATGTAGGCCGTGAAATCGGAGATGCGTGCCGCCTGTTGCATGTTATGCGTAACGATGACTACCGTCACGGTATTGCGTAAATCCGTCAATAAATCTTCGATCTTGGCCGTGGCGATGGGGTCCAGGGCCGAGGTGGGTTCGTCGAGCAGCAGAATGTCCGGCTGAGGCGCCAGTGCGCGCGCGATACACAAACGTTGCTGCTGGCCGCCCGACAGGCTATAGGCCGATTCCTGCAGGCGGTCTTTGACTTCTTCCCACAATGCGGCGCTGCGCAGCGCCTGTTCCACGCGTTCGTTTAACGCAACTTTGGCGTTGATGCCACGCACCCGCAGACCGGCCGCGACATTTTCGAAAATCGATTTCGGAAACGGATTGGGTTTTTGAAACACCATGCCGATGCGCAGCCGCACCAGGCCCGGATCCATCTTGATCAGGTTGCGTTGTTCAGGATACAACACGATCTCGCCGCCGTAGCGGTTGCCGGGATACAAATCGTGCATGCGGTTGAAGCAACGTAACAGGGTGCTTTTGCCGCAACCGGAGGGTCCAATCAGGGCAGTGACCTTGCAGTTTGCCACCGGCAGGTCGACGGCCTTGAGGGCCTGGTGCTCGCCGTACCAGAAATCGAGCTGGCGGACTTCAGCCCGCAGCAGAGACGAATTGGTAATGTTTGCCTGGGTGACCTGCTGTTCCGCCACGGTATTTGCAGCGAACGTCGGAGTTGTTGTCGTATTCATGGTTGTGCTCTGGTATGAATGGGCTGTTTGGTGCATGTATAAAAATCTCCTCACTGCCCTCAGCGATGTATGCGGCGCAAGCGCAGGCGAACATAGATCGCCAGCGCATTCATCGCCAGCGTCATGATCATCAGTACCACCCCCGCTGCCGCGGCATTGACGTGGAATTCCGCCTGGGGACGCGAGACCCAATTGAATAACTGGATGGGCATGACCGTGAAGGGGCTGGTGAGCCAGTCAAAATTAATAAATGGTGCTTCTGCTTTTAATGGCGCGGGCGGTAGGAAGGCAATAAAAGTCAGCGCGCCAATCGTGATCACCGGCGCGGCTTCGCCGATGGCGCGCGCCAGCCCGACGATGACACCGGTCAAAATGCCCGGTCGCGCCGCCGGCAGTACATACATGCGCACCGCTTGCCATTTGTCCGCGCCCAATCCATAGGCCGCCTCGCGCAGTTCCTGCGGGATACTGCGCACCGCTTCGCGGGTGGCAACGATAATCACCGGCAGGATCAACAGCGCCAGCGTTAAGCCGGCGGTGAGGATGGTTTCGCCCAGGCTGAAACCATAGACGAATAAACCCAAGGCCAACAGACCATAGATGATGGATGGCACGCCGGCCAGGTTGCTGACATTGATGTCGATCAAATCCGTCATCCAGTTTTTAGCGGCGTATTCCTCAAGATAAAGTCCTGCCGCTACACCAAACGGAATGGATACCGCCGCGGTTACCAGCATCACCAGGCTGGTGCCCACTATCGAGGAGAGAATACCCGCCTGCGCCGGCCGGCGTGACGGAAAGTTGGTGTAGAAATCAGGGTTGATGAGCCGCTTCCAGCCACTTAGCAGCAGGTCGATAAACACGCTGGCGAGCAGGATCGTGGCAACGGCTAATACCAGGATACCGATACTGGCCATGACGATATCCACTCGGCGATTGACCGCGACGATGCGCGCCAAGCCGGTATGTGGATCAGAGCGGGATGCGTCTGTCATGCTAATACGCCTCCCGGAACCGCCGGCGCAGATAGAAGCCAATCAGGTTGAACAGCAGGGTGATCAGGAACAACACCAGGCCGGCGGCGAACACCGATTGGTAGGCGATGGAACCGTGGGGCAAGTCACCCATGGCCATTTGCACGATATAAGCGGTGATGGTGGCGGCGCCTTCCAGCGGGTTAAAACCGAAATTGGGATTCTGTCCGGCGGC
>DATCIR010000142.1:0-25173 GCA_036507695.1 Gammaproteobacteria bacterium | reverse complement strand
AATTGCCCGGCGCTACGGCGTCCCGGTTAGCGGCGACGTTATGCGTAAAGGAAGCACATCATAATGTTTCGCAAGAACAAAACTGCAAGTACTCCACCGCTTACTTATATTTGGTTGTCGTTTAATATCAGCGCCATGGAGCGATGGTTGGAAAGTAAACACACAATAAATCCCATATCAGAATGGGACGATTCTGATAAGACCATAAAACATCTAATCACTCTATTGCCGCAAGATCCTTTCCTCTTCTATCATGATGATAAGCGGCAGTTTTCTCCTGGCATAGGTGGTTATGAATACCCCGATATTAAGGTTATTAATTCAATAGAGTGGCGCTGGAATCAGGAATATTTTTTTGTGTCAATCACAGATGAAACAATACCAGTGTTTTTTGCGCCACTATCAGAAATATTCCATTTTTTACAAAATAAATCTCCAAGCTCACTAACTGATCATGACATTGAGATTCAAATTCAAGATAATTATTGTAAAAAGGTACATCAGTATCCTGTATTCGGAACAGGCGTAGGCTTCAAAAACGAACTTGTTGATATTTCTTTTGTGTGTGCAAATGCAGATAATCTTGTTCAATATTAAAACGCATAACAAGGCGCTCGTTCGGACGCAAACTACGCTGTGCTTCGTTTGCACCACACAGCTTGGTCGTTAGCGCCATAAAAAGCATTGTTCAACTTAAGGCTGTAATACATATCAAGCCCTAATATTTATGAACATCTGAAATAGTCATAAAATACTGAATAGGGATATTGCCGCGTGAACGCGGTGAACAAGTATGTCAAATCAGCGTCAATCAAATTTGAGTCAACTAGCCCGGCTGATGCCGGTGACATTTCAATATTCATTTAAACAATACTCAAAGCTTTTTTTAAGCTTCAATTTAGCTTACTCTTTAAACTGTTTGTTATGCACCTGGGCTAACAAATCGTTCAAAATGGACGCGCAAAAAGCGCGCGCCCTTTTACTCAGCGTTATGTGTAAATCATGATTAGAAAGTTGAGCTTCATATTCATTGGGCTTGCTGTACTGGTAGTCCTTTCACCAATGTTTGTGTATTGGTGGGGCTTATCAAATTTAGAAACTGAACCAGTTCCGTCAAAAATCGAACTGACTTCAGATCAAGAGCAAGCAATATGGCGGAAGGAAAAAGAAGTAGGAACGCCAAATATTAAAAGCATTACACCGTATGGGTACATATTTTATTTCGCCTGTAACACGGACAAAGGGCTGTATGCCACTGAATGCATGGAAAGCTATCCTGGCTTACGTGTCAGCACCCTTGCTGTGCGGAGGCAGGTAGGCAAACAAGTAACAGGCAAAGGAAATGGCGTTTGGCAAGTAACTTGGTTGGCATACACTATATGGGTTACCCAACATTGGGATATCCATCAAGTACTGGCAACATACCATGAAGCATACAACACATAACACGGCGCTCCACCCGACCAAAAACCGCTACGCGGTTTTAGTCGGGTGAGCTTGGTCGTTATGCATTACAAGAAATGAGCCTGTATGGATAAAACAGCTTATGTATTAGTCGGTGTGGTTCTAGGCGTTCTGCTCAATGCCGTAAAGGAATGGTGGTTCCAGAAAGGCAAGAACAAAAAAGAGCTTGAATATCTAGCCATTCGTATTTCTTGCATTCTCGATACATTCGTGAACGGATGCGCTGATGTCGTGGCAGATGATGGACTTTGTTGTGGCCAACCAGACCAAGATGGATGTAGGTCAATTCAAACAAAAACACCAAGTTTTGATCCGCTGTCTGTCGAGGTGGAATGGAAAACTCTCCCAGCAGATATAATGTATGAGGTGCTTAGCTTCCCCAACCTAATAGAAGCCGCAAATCATAAAATATCTGGGGCATTTGAGTATGCTGCATCGCCACCAGACTATGAAGAAGGGTTTGAAGAGCGTCAATTGCAATACGCAACACTAGGGTTAAAAGCACATAGTTTGGCTTCAAAGTTACGCAGCATTGGACATTTACCCCCACAAAGCACCCCAGCACCAGAGGAGTGGAATCCAGTGCTATTCATGAAGGATGAAGTTGATAAGATTGAGACGTTGCAAGAAGAGCGCAACGCAAGAAACAAAGCGCTCATGCAAAGCATTAATACAAGCGCATAACAATCGCATCCAGTCGACGCCAAAAAGCGGCGCAGCTGATTCTTATCGTTAGAAGGCTACCCACCGCATGAAGATACTCGCAATCATACTTGCACTAGTCGTAGTAGTTGCTGTGTCGGCGGTTCTGTATCTGAAGTACCGGCTGAACAACACGCCAGACAATAAAGACCTTGAAGCCGTCCTCGATTCAGAGGTTAAAAAGGTCACCCGCAGTGAACTTTCGCATCGTTTAGTAATTGGTGTTTACAAGGATGGAAAATCATTCGTTAAGGGCTACGGAACGGCAAACAAAGAAGACACTGCCGTCCCAGTTGCCTCAACGGTATTTCAAATAGGATCGGTCAGTAAGCTTTTTACCGCGTCATTGCTCCAGATTCTTTGCGACGAAGGTATCCTTAATATGGATGCAACTCTGGGTCAACTCATTGGAGGATCGGTTGCCCTATCGACAGCCGCGCAGCAGGTTACATTGAAACAACTGGTCACACATACCTCTGGCTTTCCAGGCGTCCCAGAATCGCTGCTGCAAAAAGCAACCCAACTAGCAGGAAAAGAAAACCTGTTACTAAACCCATATAGCCTCGTTGAGCCGAAAGACATCTTCGAATATTTAAAAACCACGGAGGACAAACGCGAGCCAGGCCGATTCGAGTATTCGAATTTTGGGATGGGCTTGCTTGGCCACGTTTTGGAAATGGTCACTAAAAAGAACTTTGAATCTTTGGTTTCGGAGAAGCTTCTAGCACCGCTTGATATGAGAAACACCGCGATAACACTGACCCCAGTGATGGAAGATTATCTTGTTCAGGGCCATACGGAGAGTGGCACACCTAATCCAATATGGACATTTAGTGTTCTTGCTGGCGCCGGCGCATTCAATTCCGATGCAGAAGACATGCTGAAATTCATTCGAGCGAATATCGAGGATGGTTCCGTTTTGTCCCAGACACTCAAGAAAATGCACCAGCAACAATTTGGCGGTTCCACTGGAATCGGCTGGATGCTACCGACATTCATCGATAAATTTGTCGGCAATCGAGCAGTGGTTTGGCACAACGGAATGGTTGGCGGTTACGCTTCTTACGTATCCATAGACACTAAGGCCAAGACCGGTATTGTCATACTTTCCAACAAAGCGGTTGACGTTACGATGCTGGGAATGATGCTGTCACGTCAGGCACGCACGCAATCGTGGTCATCTCAGCACGCCTTCTAACATGGCGTTCGAGAGGGACACGCCAAAAGCGGCGCGCCCCTCAACTTTACGTTATAAATTCCTCTAGCCATACCGCCTTGACTGTACTAACATGTAATACATATAACTACACCGAGGTTAGTTTCATGAGTATTACGAGTATTCGAATCGCTGACGATGTGGAAAAACCCCTGGAGGCGCTTTCCAAAAAGCTTGATAGGAGCAAGAATTACCTCATAAATCAAGCGATTAAAGAGTTTCTTGCGCGCCAAGCCCTGGAAGATTCAAGGTGGCAAGATACCCTTGAAGCCCTTGAATCCATAAAGGCGGGTAACTCAGTTGATGAAGAGGATGTGAATGCCTGGCTGAATAGCTGGGGCACCAATAATCGCAAATCGCCACCTAAATCGTGAAGATAAGGTATTCGCCGGAGTCCATCGATGATCTCCGCAGCGTGGTGGAATTTGTAGAGATTAAGAATCCATTCGCAGCCCGTCGAATTGCGATAGATCTGCAAGAGGGTGTCGATAAGCTCAAGCAATTTCCCAAAATTGGTTTACCCGTTTTGAAGGCATCCGACCCGGAGCAAATCCGCGATCTTTATATAGGCAACTATACAGTACGTTACCTTATCGCCGATGAAATAATCTATATATTAAGGCTTTGGCACGACAAAGAGAATGAAAAGAATTTATAACAAAGCGCTTCACACGGACAAATTACTCGCTGCGCTCGTTATTTGCCGGTGAGCGCAGCGTTAGGCACAACTAATCAGCGAAGGGTATCTCTGTATGAACAAACAAACTGTCATCGCCAATCTTCGTGCAGAAATCACGCTGTCGGAAGAATTGCAGAGCTTCTTTGCACAATTCGAAAAGCAAGAAAGCGCTTGGTTCGCAAGAGACGGCAGTGATTTATTCCTATCCGAGTTTGGGTTTGAGTGGAACAACAACTTTGCTGAAGTAGCACAAGAAGTCTTCGACCAACACTTCATGTCACTGGGCGTTCGAGAGGAACAACTCCTCAAGGTCAAAGCCACGGATTCTTGTCGCGGCTCTTGGATCATGGAGGCCGCTCTCACTATGTTTGGGACGGTAGGCACGACATACACCATTTTGAAGGCAATAGCGGATATCGGTCACTTGTTCAATAGATGCCCGTCCACTGATGGCGTTGACACCTGATACAGTTAAGAGTCATTCAATTCACCTTAGCGTTGGGGTTTCACGGTCGGCGCTTGCAATTGAGAATCTTGGTGAAAGGGATATCGAGAATTTGCGTATCGGCCTGTTCAAAGCAACAGGACAACAACACAGTTGGAGTTTTGCGGATGCCTATTCAAAAAGCGTCCCCCGCCTTAGCCGAAAGTAATCGATGTCTCTCGGAATTGGCGATTTCCGTTCAGAACCAGGCCTGCAATCCCTTGATCTGACCGACCCCGTACCGCTTGTACGTCGACTGTTGGCAACCCCCTGTGGGAGCGTCTTCAGCGGCATGAACAGGCCGTGTTGCTGTTTGCCAAAAATGCCAACGCACTCCTTCACCAATAACCGGGCGGAGCGCGACCTGCGTATGTCGAAGGTAAAACAAAAAGTATCGGGGTGCTTTCGCAATGTGGATTACGCCCATGCGTATTGTCGAATATCGAGCTATTTGCAAACCATGGCCAACAAAGGGCACAATCCGTTGATCGCCATTCAAATGGCTTTGAACAATGAAACTGGGGGTTAGGAGGGGTAAGTAGTTCTACTTTGTTACTTTAAATGACCGCATGCACAGCGCGGGAGGCGGAGGTGTCTGGCAAGACCGTTGGCGGCAGGGAAGCCGCCATCGAGCCTGCATGGATGTATTTACGGCGTGTCTTGCCAGACGCTTCCGCTTCCCGTGCGGGATTGTTCATAAACATAAACCAAAGTAACAAAGTAGAGGTAGTTATGTTATTTTTAGGATTCAAAATCCGGTGGTGGTGACACTGCACATGGGGTGAGTAGTTACCACTTAACATTCCTTTTCGACAAAAGCGGCAAACATAAAAAGCTTCCTTTGCAGATCCATTTACTGCCGGTTTGCAACAGCCGGCTAATTCACAAAAAATGGCCCGCTGATTTCATAGGTAATACCACCCGCGGAGGTGCCGCTCTTGCCCCGTTGTGAACTAAAGTAAAGCTTGTTCCCGTGCTGGTTAAACGCAGGCCCGGCGATTTCTGAATTGGGCTGATCCACCACCTGTAATACGGGTACCAGTTTCTTGTTGGGTAATATCGCGACCAGTTGTAAATCGCCGCCGTCTTCCGCGGCAAATATTTCTCCGGTCGCTACCGCGGTGAGATTATCCACCCCGGTAAGGATAGCGTCGGGGTGTGTTTGCGCATCATAGTACACGGACATGGTCTGGCTCGCGATATCATAGCGCCAGATTCGATCGTCCCCCTTGGTTACCATGAAAACCCGGCCATCCAGATAGACAATACCCTCACCACCATTAAACGCGGTGCTCTCTTTTACCTGCTGCCGGGTAGGACTGTGTTGCGCATGGGGATCCATTACGGCGTGCCAGGCCACATTATTGGAATCTTTCTCAAGCAGCTGGGCCACTTCCAATACGCCGCTGCTCAGATCGGGATTACCCTTGGCATCCTTTCCGGCCGGGGTAAAGCGGTAAAGCCGGCCATCCTCCGCGTCTTCGGTCAGATAAAGCTGGTTATTGGCTCCATCAAATGCCACCGCTTCATGGGAAAAAGTCCCCAACGCATCCAGGCGGCGCGCGGTATTGATACCTTCCGGATCGCATTCCCATACATGACCGTCGCTGACTTCTTCACAAGACAACCAGGTTCCCCAGGGCGTTTTTCCGCCCCCGCAGTTACGGCTGGTGCCTTGCAGTACGGAATAGGCATTGCGTAAGTCGCCGTTTACACCGAACACCAATGCCCCCACGCCACCCGCGCCGCCACTGACTTCGCTGTTGGAAACATAAATCCAGCCACCGCCCGTGATGGCGAAGACCGCGCCGCCATCCGGCGCCCAATGCCAGGTGTAGCCGGAATCCACCACCGGTTGTTCATTGGTGCGCGCAACCACGCGCGACACAAACCCTTTAGGCAAACGAATCCCGTTTTCATCAGGATCCTGCAACGGCCCCAGGGATTTGATATTACTGCGTTTGCCGCCAAACAACTGCGCCATCTTGGCCGATGACATCACGGAACTGCAGCCGGTTAGCAGCGGAGGCGCCAGCGTAAGCAGGCCGGCGCCCACCACCGCTCGCCCAAGAAGGCGACGCCGATTAAGGTCAACTGGCCGGGGGTAATTGCCGCGAGAATAATAAAACGGGGAACCACGCAATAAACGTACATACCGCTTAAAACTCATGTTAATTCCTTGCCTGAACTGCCTGACTAAACCAACGCCTGCGACTCACTGGGAGAAAAACACGGCGGCAACGGACTATCGATAGGAATAGTCCTGCAAAGCGCCTAATTTGAAACGGTAGCCCTGGTACACAAATTCCGCGCCATCCGGGGTGACCGCCTGCAACAACAAGCCGGCCGCTACCACGTCGCCTTCCCGCATTTTTTTCCCGTTAATCATCACCGACCGCCGCTCCACGGTGGTGGAATAAATATGTCCACTAAATTCCATACTGGGTATTTTTTGCCGGATACTGTCGGGCAATTCGCTGATCAATACTGTCTGGCGAGCCGGTTTCGGGGCTTGCTTGCTGGCTTGCTTCGCCGGTAAAGCATCGACTTCCGGCTTCCGGGAAGCGCGCGCGGGCGCTATTGTTTCACCCGTACCGCCGGTGTCATCGAGCGGCTCCGTGGAAAAAACCACCCTGGGTTGGGTTTGCGGCGGCTGAAGGGAGCCCTCGGTGGTTTCGACGGCTGTAGAATCTCCACTGGCTCCAGGTGATTTCAGTGGTGGGGATTTGGTAACGGTTTGCGCCAGATTCCGCGCCGGCCCTTCCCCGGCAGGCGCTGCAAGGTTGGCAGCCTGGCCGCCCGCATCCGGCGGGCTGTCACCGTCTCCTCCAAGAAAGGCAACCGTGAAAATCAAGCCATTCACCACCAACACCGCAATAAATAACCAGATCCACCAGCCGCGCCGCGTATCAGGCGCCTCGGCAACAGCCGTATTGTGCACTGACTTGATATCCGGAACATTCCCGCGCTGGCGTTCCTGTTCGGATTTTTTCAAGGCGTCTAATATATACGACATTAATCGTTACTCAGCAGCAGGTGAAACATGGGCATACAATTGTGGACGATGCTCATCAACAGCGCCAGCACTTTGTTTGTCGGGCGCCACGAGCGTGCCGGAAGGTTTGCTTAGCCGCGGCTCATTGGTTCCGATAATCGAATTGATACGGATCAGTGTCTGGGCGCCGGCTATACCGTCAGAATACAAATCCTCCTGCGCCTGAAAATCCTTTACCTGCCGAATCAACCGGGTGTCGTAATCCACCAACTCATCGGTTTCAAGCGTGTAGCCGCTGATTTCCGCCAGCTGCGATGCCAGCCATTGCACATCAGGGCCATTGGTACCCACTTTAATGGGTCCATTATAATGGGGCGGTAATCGCCACAACGCAATATAATCTCCGAACCAGCGCGATTCCAGTTCCGTTAAGCTAGCCGTGACTTGCTGGCCGCCAACCACCAGCGTCGCTTCTTTCTTGTCAAGCGCCACCAATGCGGCGTACACCGGTCTATCATTACCCGCCAGCAAGCGCACAACCGCCGGCCGGTCGATCGCTTGCAGGCCTTGTAAGTCGCCGCTCTTCGTCAAGCAACCCAACCCTTTTGCTAAGGCGATACTGCAAGGGTTTTCGTCTATCCCCACCACTGCTGGCTCGTTCCACTGCGTAAACAGCGCCTCAAATGCATTGGTTTTACTTGAGGACTCCGTCTGCTGATCCAGCAACTTTACAAACTGACTGACATCCGGCGCCGGCGCCGCCGCGGCGCTGACTTTTTCCAGGGCAGGCGTGGTATCCGCGCTGACATTGGTTTTAACATTGCCGGCCAGGCGCACGAAATTGTCCTGATACTGGTACACCATATAGCCGCCCAACACGAGCATGATCAGTGTTGCCATGATCACCCACAGCGCGTCCTTCGGCAGCGCGTACCGGCTGTTGGTTTCCAAGGCGGAACCGAATACTTCCTTGGCGGCGCGGTTTAAAATGTGCTGATCGATCTGTTTCTGGTTTTGTACATAAGCGCCCAGCATGGCCCGGTCGCAAAGCAGGTTGATTTTACGGGGAATACCACCGGTAAATTTGTAGATTTTTTTCAGCAACGGATAGGCAAATAACGGCTCCCTCAGCCCCGCCACTTCCAGGCGGTGCCGGATATATTCCATGGTGTCCTTTTCCGATAACGGCAGCAGGTGATAGCGGGCGGTAATACGCTGCTCCAGCTGCCGCAATTCGGGGCGCGCCAGCACTTGTAATAATTCCGGCTGGCCAATCATGATAATCTGCAGCAGTTTGCGCTGATTGGTTTCAAGATTGGTTAACAAGCGCAATTGTTCCAGAACCTCCATTTCCAGGTTCTGCGCTTCTTCCACAATGACAACCGTCTTTTTGCCTTGCGCGTTGGTTTCCAGCAAACTGCGGTTAATGCAGTCAACAAACACTTTCAGGCTGGTGTTGCCTTGCGGGTACTCGATGTGCAACTCATCACAAATGGTGGCCAGCAATTCCTGAGAATTCACCTTGGGGTTGAGCACCATGGCCACATTGGAATTGTCCGGCAACTGTTCCAGCAAACAACGCGATATGGTGGTTTTCCCGGTACCGACTTCACCGGTCAGCAATACAAACCCGCCATCCCGTTCAAAGCCATAGACAAGATGCGCCAAGGCTTCCCGGTGCCGCTCGCTCATGTATAAAAAGCGCGGGTCCGGGGCAATGGTAAAGGGTGTTTCCTTGAGTCCGAAATAATTGTCGTACATGGTGTGGTGTCGTTGCGAATACCTGGCGTCGGTTACTGGAAGCCGTTGCTTATCATCAAATGAATCAATTATATCTCAGTAGACTGACAGAAAAACGGCATTATAATGCATAACTTAATGAATACCCGTTGTTTCTTTCACTATTGTTTCTTTCACTATTTCCGCGCCCGTTGGCGCTGAGAAGCCTATCCTGATAGAACTAGGCCGGGCCGGGTAGTTCACCGGCACGTCTCATCATCGTGGTTCTGCCTTGTAATTCAATTACTTGATTTCATAATGTACGCCACACCCGAAACGCGTTGCTCCACTGTTCCATGCACAATGTGGCTAAATTTGGTACATGCCATGCATGTTTCATACTAGGAATTAACTCTGTTCCAGCGATAACGTTTCCGGCGTTTCATTGCTATGAAGAACCAGGACGTGCCGAAGTAATTCAATAGTCACCGGCTAACGCGCCGGCCGGCGGGTTAATCACAATCACCACCGATGGGGAAAACACAGCATGGACAACCTGGCAGCAAAATTGTTAATCGATCACAATTTTATTCAACGCAGCCAGCAACGCTGGAACCTGGTTCAATATCTGCGTGTGGTAAAAGCGGAAAACAACGAATTACTGGGGCATCTGGTCGATATCACCACCGAAGGCATGCTGTTAATCAGCGAACAATCCATTCCCTTGCAGTGTACGTTCAATCTGCGCATGGAAATCCCGGCCGATGACGCCATACCGCAAATGATCGCCCTGACCGCGCAAAGCCTGTGGACCAAAAAGGACGTGAATCCCGCGTTCCATGATACGGGATTCCGTTTGATTGACCCCAGCAAACGGGCGATCAGCGCCATCACCCGCTTGATCGAAGAACTCAACTTTGAAAATTAATCCCCACTTAGCCCATTTTCCCTAATAACCATCGGGTTACCCGAATCATGTACCGCCGAGTAATGAGTAAACCCGGCCGCAATCGGCGGCGTATGGATCAACGCTGGCGAAGCCGTTACAATACGGCTGTTTGCTTTTATATCGTTTAATTGTTGGAGGCTAGCTTCGACACTCCACAGTAGGTCACTAAGTCGTCACTAAAAAGTTAGCCACCAAAAAGTTACCTACTGAAAATTTACCAAAGACGGTTTGATCATGAACAATTCCGGTTGCAGCGCGGGCACCACAGAGCCTTTCGCACTTCGCATTATCGGCGACAGCATGAGCCCCGAATTTCAGGACGGCCATATCATTATCATTGATCCGGCCGTACCGGCTGTGCATCAAGCCTATGCGGTCATCGATTATGGTGGGGAGATCCTGTTTGGCCAATACCGGCTTGAGGAAGGCCGCCGCTGGATTCACTATTTAAATCCTGACTATGAGCCGGTTGAACTGATTTCAACCTTCGAGGTGAAGGGCGTCGTCATCCAACGCTCAACCGGGCGGCGCAAGGATATGAAACACTATAGCTACCCCGAAAATTAGTTCTGTTTATTCAAAACCTCGGCCCGCGCCAAATCTTTAAATATCCAATAAATGTGACACCTTACCGATAACGGTACGCTCCCATTTGCTTTATTTTTAGCGTTCTACGCCGCTATTGTATGAAGGAAACCCGGAGCCGACGGCTCAACTATCACTCCTTTTGCACCATGACACCTAGCACCCTAAAATACTTTTACCGGCATAGCCAACGCGCCCTGGCAGCGGCATTGCTGATGCTGTGTTGGGTTACGTCAAGCCAGGCCGATGCCGGCGCCAAAATCGTCGCCACGCCCTATGCCGAACAAAAGGCGGTGTTTGAATTTTACTTCGATCATCCGGAAAAAATCGGCGGCGCCCTGTATTGGATACTCGGCATGTTCCACACCTTGAACGAAGAACCTTACGCAATCGCGCCGGATTTCGTCGATGTCAAAGTCGTGCTGCACGGCACCGAAATCGTAACCCTCGCCCGGCACAATTATGAAAAATACCGGGACGTCGT
Source organism: Gammaproteobacteria bacterium (assembly GCA_036507695.1). GTDB lineage: Bacteria > Pseudomonadota > Gammaproteobacteria > SZUA-152 > SZUA-152 > JAKEGK01. Next base: position 13,896 of record DATCIR010000142.1, on the reverse strand, counting down.
GGAGCGCATGCGTTATTACACTGAATTTGGTGTGGAATTCAGAGTCTGCGCCCTATCAGCGGCGGAATTTGGCTACACGCCGGAGGATTTTCACGATTTTGTGCACATCGTTCCCAACGCGGTCACCGAACTCGTGCATTGGCAATCCAAAGGCTACAGCCTGATCATTCCCCAAGTACCTGAAAAACATCACAGCATCGAAGAGCTTAAATAAACCGCTTTCAGCGGTAACGGTTGCTCCCCGCGATTTCACATCCCGCCTTTGTACTTGCGCGCGAATACTTCTACAATACGCGCCGTCACTGAAAAAAGTTCTGATTGCAGCCGAATGACTGAACCTTGCAGTATTTTTAATCCTCCGCTGGTCGATAAACCCGGTTATACCACGCACTGGGGGCACTTGTATGGCAGCAGCTACGGCCTGGCCATCTGCAATGCCGCGCTGCAATCACAGCGCCCGTTCGTCATCATCACCCCCGATACCCAGGCCGCGTACCGGCTGGAATATGAGTTGCGTTTTTACGGCGCGGGCTCGCAGCGCTTGCCATTGCTCAATTTTCCCGACTGGGAAACCCTGCCCTACGACAGCTTTTCACCGCATCAGGACATTGTCTCCGACCGCCTGTTGACGCTGTACCAGTTGCCCCAAATGAGCAAGGGTATCCTGGTGCTGCCCATCGCCACGGCTATGCAACGCCTGGCGCCCAGGGAATTTCTGGAAGCGAACAGCCTGGTAATCAAAACCGGCCAGCAACTGCATATCGAAGCCCTACGCCAGCGCTTGACCCGCAGCAGTTACCGCCTGGTTTCCCAGGTCATGGAACACGGCGAATTCACGGTGCGCGGCAGTATCATTGATTTGTTCCCCATGGGCAGCCGCATACCCTACCGCATTGAGTTATTCGACAACGAAATTGAAACCATCCGCAGCTTTGACACCGAAAGCCAACGCTCCCTGGAAAAGGTTGACGAGGTCAACTTGTTACCGGCCCGGGAATTTCCGTTAACCGAACAGGCCATCGCGCACTTTCGTCAGTCTTTCCGCGCCGCTTTCGAAGGTGATCCCAATAACAGCAGCATCTATCGTGATGTCAGCAACGGTAGTGCGCCGGCGGGTATCGAATATTATTTGCCTTTATTTTTCCAACAGACGGCCAGCATTTTTGACTATCTGCCCGGTAACAGCGTTCTGTGCATGATTAACGATGCCCGGCAAGCGGCTGACACCACCTGGCAGGAGATCGAACAGCGTTATGAACAGCGCCGCTATGATTTGCAGCGGCCCATTTTACCGCCACCAGCCGTATTCGTGCGCAGCAACGAGCTGTTTCAATCTTTCAAACACTACGCGCAGATCGACATTCAGTCTTTCAAACGGGAAGATAAACCCGGTTCATTTAATTTTGACTGCGATACTCCACCGCTGGTCAGCATCGATGCGCGCGCGGCCCACCCCGTTGCTAAGCTGCAGCAATTTGCCGGCAGCTTCGACGGCCGCATCCTGTTCACCGCCGAATCCACCGGCCGGCGCGAAACGCTGGTTGAATTATTAAGAAACAACGGTATTCATGTAACACCGGTAACAGACTGGGCGGGTTTTCTTGCCGCCAGCGACAAACTGGCCATCACCATTTCGCCCCTGCAAAACGGCCTGCTGCTTAGTGACTCTTCCATTGCCGTCATCGCGGAACCGCAGATCTTTGGTGAACGGGTTCTGCAACGCCGGCGCCGCAAACAACGGCAGCGCGATCCCGACCTGATCATAAAAAACCTGGTGGAACTGGAATACGGTTCACCGGTAGTGCATGAAGATCATGGCGTGGGCCGCTATCTGGGTTTGCAAAAAATCACCGTGGGCGGCATCGAGCAGGAATTTCTAATGCTCCAATACGCGGACAACGACAAGTTATATGTGCCGGTCGCATCCTTGCACCTGATCAGCCGCTACACCGGCGCGTCCCCGGAAGCGGCGCCGCTGCACAAACTGGGCAGTGCGCAGTGGGAAAAAGCCAAACGCAAAGCGCGGGAGCGGGCCCGCGACGTGGCGGCGGAGTTACTCGATATTTACGCGCGGCGTGAAGCGCGCGCCGGCTACAGTTACCACATCGAGAAAGATCAATACCTGAGTTTCGCGGATTCTTTCCCCTTTGAGGAAACGCCGGATCAACTGGATGCCATTCAAGGCGTGATGAGCGATATGCAAAACGGCAGACCCATGGATAGGCTGGTCTGCGGCGACGTGGGTTTTGGCAAAACCGAAGTCGCCATGCGCGCCGCGTTTATCGCGGTGCAGGATGGCAAGCAGGTCGCGATGCTGGTGCCCACGACCTTGCTGGCGCAGCAACATTATGAAAATTTCAAGGACCGCTTCGCCGACTGGCCGGTGCGCATTGAGTCACTGTCACGCTTTCGCTCCAAAAAGGAGCAGGACACTATCATCAAGGGACTGAAAGACGGCGCTATCGACATTATCATCGGCACGCACAAACTGTTACAGGAAAGCGTCAAGTTTAAAAATCTGGGCCTGGTTATTATCGATGAGGAACACCGCTTTGGCGTCCGGCAAAAAGAACGCTTCAAGGCATTACGTTCCGAGGTGGATCTGTTAACCCTCACCGCCACCCCCATCCCCCGCACCTTAAACATGTCGCTATCCGGCATGCGTGACCTGTCGATCATTGCGACGGCGCCCGCCAAGCGCCTGGCGATCAAAACCTTTGTCAGCCAATGGAATGACGCGACTGTCCAGGAAGCCTGTTTGCGGGAAATTCATCGCGGCGGGCAAGTGTTTTTCCTGCATAACGAAGTGGAAACCATTGAAAACACCGCGCACAAAGTCCGCGAGTTACTGCCCGGCGCCAATGTGCAAATCGCCCATGGCCAAATGCGCGAACGGGATCTGGAACGGGTGATGGCGGATTTCTATCATCAGCGGTTTAATATTCTGGTGTGCACCACGATTATTGAAACCGGTATCGACGTGCCCAATGCCAACACCATCATTATGAACCGCGCGGATCGGTTCGGTTTGGCGCAACTGTATCAACTGCGCGGCCGCGTGGGCCGTTCCCATCACCAGGCTTACGCCTACCTGATTGTGCCGCCACGCAATGCGATGACCGCCGACGCCATCAAGCGCCTGGAAGCCATCGAGGCCATGGAAGAACTGGGAACCGGTTTCACCCTGGCCACCCATGATCTCGAAATCCGCGGTGCCGGTGAATTACTCGGTGAAGAACAAAGCGGCCAAATGCAGGAAGTCGGCTTCACTATGTATATGGAACTGCTGGAACGGGCCGTGAATGCGCTGAAATCGGGTAAACAACCCGAATTGGAAAAACCCCTGTACCATGGCGCGGAAGTCGACCTCAGTGTGTCGGCATTAATCCCGGATGATTACCTGCCGGATATCCACACCCGCCTCATCATGTACAAGCGTATCTCCAGCGCGGAAAATGAAGACGCGCTGCGTGAACTGCAGGTGGAAATGATCGACCGCTTCGGCCTGCTGCCCGAGAGCGCCAAGAACCTGTTCCGCGCCACAAGCTGCAAACTTAAAGCGACGCCGCTGGGGATCAAAAAAATAGAATTCGGCCAGGATGGCGGCCGCATTATATTCAATGAACATCCCAACATTGACCCCATGACCGTGATTAACCTGATCCAGAAACAATCCACTATTTTTAAAATGGACGGCCAGAACAAACTGCGGATTGTCAAACCACTGCCGGATATGGAGTCGCGGGTGAAAGCGCTGGATGATTTATTAAACGTATTAAGCGGCAGAAAAGCCGCCTAAAGATTATTATTGCAGGGAGGGTGAATGGGTAACCCGCAACTTTCTATTATGATCAAGTATCCTGTCTTTAATGTGTATGGTTGCCTGCTTGGTTAGCCGGTTCTGCAAATCGTCGCACACAACTCCATTCAACCGAGCTGCCACCAGGCGCGCAATATCCAATAACTTTTCAAACGCCATCACACTATCGATGGGTCCCGGCAATTGCATATCAAAAATTAAACCGTTGGTCTTGTCTTCGGCGGATTCATCACTGGCGAAAATACCGGGTGAATGCGCATCGCTTATCATGAACAAGCGGTGCAAGGTTTTATTCTCGCTTTGATTGAGAATGACGTAATCATAACCGGCGTCAGACCGCGGCACGCAACCCAATGATTCCAAGCAACGCAGCACGTGCTCGCGGCGAAAGGTAATCCCCGGCAAGGGCATGACATAAACCATCACGGTCAGCGGTTCCAATGCATTCTCCAGCGGATGGTAAGCAGCCGTTTTGGGCCGGTGGTTGTCACCTCCGGACAAAAACTTAACATAACGTTTGCGGCTTTTTCTGGGTGAATTTTGCGGCGCTTCCATGGCTGCCTGGTAGGGCCGCTCGGGCGGATTGACATCACCCGACATGGGAATGCGGTAGCGGGCCGTTGCCGCGCGCGGCTTATCGCGACTTATGTCACTGATGTCACTGATGTCACTGATGTCACCGCGCCGAAAACCGGAACGCCGTGATAGGTAGTAGATCAGCAGTAATAAGCCAATGCCGAGCACGGCAAGTATCAAACGAAATTGGTCCATGTTTGTCGCAATCGATTTGATGTATTTGACACTTTTAAAAGTGTAGACCACGGCGACGTTTTTGCAGGAATTTCCACCCATCGTTGCCCCGTGACGCAGCAAGCGAGGCCCAGGATCACGCGCTGATAAAATCACGGCAATTAAAATTAACGGCCCGCCGTTACTGACACAGCACTACACCGCAACCAGTTCAACCGCTTCATCAACGTCGACCGCGACTATGCGTGATACGCCGGGTTCATGCATGGTGACCCCGTTCAATTGATTGGCCATTTCCATGGTGATCTTGTTGTGGGTAATCACAATAAACTGCACTTTTGCGGACATTTCTTTCACCATCTGGCAAAAACGTCCCACGTTGGCATCATCCAATGGCGCGTCCACCTCATCCAGCATGCAAAACGGCGCGGGGTTCAATTGGAAAATGGAAAATACCAGCGCCACCGCCGTTAATGCCTTTTCTCCGCCGGATAACAAGTGAATGGTGCTGTTACGTTTGCCCGGCGGGCGCGCCATGACCGACACTCCGGTATCCAATAAATCCTCGCCGGTCAATTCCAGATACGCATGTCCCCCGCCAAACAAACGGGGAAAGTTGGCTTTTAAACCCGCGTCGACCTTGTCGTAAGTTTCCCTGAAGCGGGCACGGGTTTCCTTGTCAATTTTGCGGATGGCGTTTTCCAGGGTTTCCAGCGCTTCCACCAGGTCCGCGTTCTGTTTATCGAGGTATTCCTTACGCTCGGCCAGTTGCTTATATTCTTCGATGGCCGCCAGGTTGATGGGACCCAGGCGGGAAATCCGGCCCTCGATGGCCTCGACCCGCTCCGCCCACTCCTGTTCAGTGGCGCGTTCAGGCATCTCCTGCAATAACTGCGGTAATTGAAAACCGGATTCCTGCAGTGACTCTTCATGGGTCTGACGCCGCACCTTGATTTCCTGCCAGGCCATCCGCAGCTGATCCCTTTCGCTGCGCACGGTTTCAATGGATTGCTCCACCGCATGACGCTGTGTGGAATTTTCCCGCATGGCGTGGTCAAGTTCTTCGACTTTGTGGCGCGCATCCGATAAGCGGGACTCAACTTCGATTCGTTGATTGAGCGATTGCTCCAGTTCCACCGCCATGAGTTGCATGGGTTCTTCGCCAGCCGCCAGCGCCTGTTCCAGTTCTTCCTTGCGCTGCCGCAATTGCGCCAGCTGGCTGTTCATACGCTCGCGATTCTGATTGATGGCGGCGATTTCCGTACGGGCCGCTTCGACTTTCAAGGCAATCTCGTGGGCGGCGTCCCGGTCACTGCGCGCCGTGGTCCGGACATCATCGAGCGCCGCCTGCAATTGATCGCGTTGATTCTGCAAAGACTCCCGGCGTTCCGACAGCGATTCCATTTCGCGGATCGCCTGATCCAGCCGGCCGCGCGATTGCAGGGTTTCCTGCTCCGCGCGGGATACTTGTTGCCGGTGCTCCTCGATTTCTTTTTCAATAGCATGTTCACGTGCGCGCATTTGTTCCACGCGCGCCCGGTTTGCCGCGATGCGCGCTTCCAGTTCCGCGTGCTGGCGATTAACCGCCTGGAACTCGCCTTGCGTCTGGTCGCGTTGTATCTCCTGGTCCGTTAGCGCATCACGCGCCACTGCGCTACTCTGTTCCAGCATGGCGATGTCGCGGGATAGCGTTTCAATGGCGAAATTCAACTGCTGTATGTCTTTTTCACGCTGCAGCACACTGGACTGTTCGTTGACATCCCTGGAGAACCGTAACCAGCTGCACCCCAGCCAGAACCCATCACGAGTAATCACGGATTCAGAGGGTGAAAGACGGGAACGTAACGCCAGCGCGGCGGACAGGTCAGTGGCGCAATACACACCGCCCAACAATGCATCGAGATTCAGAGGAGAAGTGACTTTGGAAAGCAGGCGCTCCGCTTTCTGGTGAGATTCATCAGTGATCGCCGACGTGGTATCAAACAACGTGATAGCGCCCTGTTGCAGGCTGGACAGCGCATCGGCCACCGCATCCACCCGGTCCACACACACGGCTTCCAGATAATTCCCCAATACACATTCCAGCGCGGCTTCCCAGCCGGATTCAACGCTAATGTTTTCCGCCAGGCGTTTGGCGTCCGCCAATCCCTGCGCGTCCAGCCAGCGCGCGGCATCGGATTGCTGCTTGCCCAGCGCGGCCTGCTGCAAGGCCTCGAGGGATGCGAGCCGGCCCTTGGCGGTTTGCAACTCACCCCGCTTGCTGTTGAGATCAGCATCGTACTGTTGAATGGAATCGCGCAATCCGGCAATTTCCATTTGGCGTTGCCCGACACCCTGCTGGAAAGCGTCACATTGCTGCTTGAGGGATACTTCCTCCGCGATCAACGCGTCAATTTCGGTTTGCAGGTTCGCGTATTGCAAGCCCTGTTGCTCCACGCCTAGCTTATCCAATTGTTGCTGGTGCTGGATAATACGCTCGTCAAGATGATTCAGCCGGGTGCGTTCCACCTCCGCGGTTTGGGCGGGAATGGCCGCGTTTTCATTAAAGGTTTCCCAGTCTTTTTGCCACTGCCGCATGGCGCTTTCCGCCTGCGCCAGTAGTTCGGAGGAGCGTGCTTCTATTTCCCGCGCATTCGCCAGCAGCGGCGCGTTCTGTTCAAGAAATTCGCTGAGCTGCGCCTTCTTGCGCTGGTCGGCGTTCAGGTGCGTCTCGGATTCAATCAGCGAGCGCTCCGTTTGTTTCAGATCATCCTGCTGTTGCTGGCGGCGCTCCTTGGCATGCTGAATGGATTGCTCGATACGCGCAATGTCGGCGCCGATACTGTAATACTGCGCCTGCACTTCATTGAAATGATCCGTCTCCTCCACGTGGGAGTCGCGCATTTTTTCCAGCTCGGCCTCCAGGCGCCGCAAGTCCGCCATCGCGGCTTCATAGCGGGTTTCCTGCTCCTTGATCAGCGCGTCTTTTTCCTGAATCTGTTCGCTAAGCAATAACCAGCGCAGCGCGGTTAACTGCGCTTTTAACAGCCGTTCCTCTTCTTTCAAAACCTTGTATTTTTCCGCCGTCTTCGACTGGCGGTTGAGTTTATCCAGTTGTTTGGCCAGTTCTTCGCGCAGATCGGTCAGCCGCGCCAGGTTCTCGCGGGTATGGTTGATGCGGTTCTCGGTTTCACGGCGCCGCTCCTTGTATTTGGAAATACCGGCCGCTTCTTCCAGAAAAACCCGCAGGTCTTCCGGTTTGGCTTCAATCAGCCGGGAAATCATGCCCTGTTCGATAATGGAATAACTGCGTGGACCGAGGCCGGTACCCAGAAAAATATCGGTAATGTCGCGCCGCCGGCAGCGGGTGCCGTTTTGATAATACTGGGACTGACCATCGCGGGTGACCACCCGCTTGATGGAAATTTCACTGTACTGGGCGTACTGGCCGCCGAGGGTGCCATCGCTGTTATCGAATACCAATTCAATGGCCGCCTGGCCCACCGGTTTGCGGGCGCTTGAACCGTTGAAAATAACATCCGCCATGGAGTCGCCACGCAGGTTTTTCGCGGACGATTCCCCCATCACCCAACGCACCGCGTCGATGACATTGGACTTGCCACAGCCGTTCGGGCCAACAATGCCAATCAGATTGGATGGCAAGGGGATGGTAGTGGGATCGACGAAGGATTTGAAACCGGCTAATTTAATTTTACTCAGACGCATGGAGCGCAAAGATACAAGATGGGAGGGGCCTGGCACAAGCCAAACGGGCAAATTTCAGGAAATTTGCCATGAATCCGCCAAAATCCGCATAACAGTCCTTGCAAGGCGCGGGCGGGTTCTTGTATCGTGCCAAGAATGCCCACCAAACCCAGTAAAAATTTGGAAATTTTTGACAACCCGGCGCCGCAGCGGGATTACACCATTCGTTTCGATATCCCGGAATTCACTTGTTTGTGTCCCAAGACCGGCCAACCGGATTTCGCCACCTTCAAAATCGACTATGTGCCGGACCGTCATTGTATTGAGTTGAAGTCCTTGAAGCTGTATATGTGGTCCTACCGCAATGAAGGCGCATTTCACGAAGCGGTCGCCAACAAAATCCTCGATGACCTGGTAAGCGCCTGCGCGCCACGGTTTATGCGGGTCAACGGCATTTTCAATGTTCGGGGCGGGATCTATACCAGCGTGGCGGCGGAACATCGTAAGCCTGGCTGGCAAACCCCCGAGCCTGTCTCGCTCCCCTGAAATCGGATAATCCGGGATTCACAATGGCGATTTATATCGGTATTGATTTGGGAACATCCGGATGCCGCGCCATCGCAATTGACGAAAATGCCATGGTGCGTGCCAAAGCCACCACGGCCGTACCACTACCGCTGCGCAAGGCGAACCATATCGAACAGGATCCCGAAGTCTGGTGGCAGGCCACGCAACGGGTACTCAAGGATATATCGAACCAGATTAATCCCGCGGATGTTAAAGCCATCGCGGTGGCTGGCACTTCGAGCACACTCTTGTTATGTGACAAGCAGGGTAAACCCTTACAACCGGCCATCATGTATAACGACGCCCGGGCGGCCGAACAAGCCACGCGCATCAAGCAATACGCCTTAAAACGCTCCGCCGCACAAGGCCCGGCGTCGGCATTGGCCAAGCTGCTGTGGTACCAGGATCGGCAAATTACCCAGCGCGCCGGCTACGCCTTGCACCAGGCCGACTGGGTCAGCGCCCAACTGTGCGGCCGCTTTGGCATCAGTGATATCAACAACGCGCTTAAGCTGGGCTATGACCCGGTAACGCTGGAGTGGCCCGAATGGCTGGACAAGATAAAAACGCCCCGGCAATTATTGCCAAGGGTCATCAAACCCGGCGCCATCATGGGCACTATCCGCTTTGAACTGACCGAACGCTTTAATTTTCCAATCACGACCCAGATTATTGCCGGCACCACGGACAGTACCGCGTCGTTTCTGGCCACCGGCGCCAGCCAACCCGGCGAAGCGGTCACCTCGCTCGGTTCCACCCTGGTGTTAAAAGTCGTGGCGAACGAACCGGTATTTGATCCCCGTTACGGTGTATACAGTCAGCCCATCAATGGCCAGTGGCTGGTGGGCGGCGCATCTAACACCGGCGGCGCGGTGCTGCTGAAATATTTTACCCAGGAACAGCTGGATGAAATGACCCCCCAATTAAAACCCGCCGTCAGTACCGACCTGGATTACTATCCGCTGTTTTCCCAAGGCGAACGTTTCCCCATCAATGATCCGAATCTGCAGCCGCGGACCCTGCCACGGCCGCCGAATGATGTGGAATTTTTTCAGGGGCTATTGGAAGGCATCGCCGCCATTGAACTACAGGGTTATGAGCGGCTGGCCGAACTGGGCGCGCCGTTTCCCGGCAAGATTTACACCACCGGCGGCGGCGCGCGAAATGAGGCGTGGACCATGATCCGTTCGCTGATGCTGGGCATTCCCGTTACGGTATCCGCACACACCGAAGCGGCGTACGGCTCGGCGCTATTGGCCCGCAAGGGTTCCATCAACGTCACGGCGAATCTAAAATCCTTTCGTTAATGGATAATCCACTCGCCGGAATCATATATTTAGTAAAAGGGTTGCGGCTCATCGCGGCACCGGGTTTGCGGCGTTTTGTTATTATTCCGCTCTTGATTAACACGGCGCTGTTTATCGCCGTCATCTGGTTTGGATTCGGGCAAATCGGCAACGCCGTCGATTGGCTAATCACAAAATTGCCGGATTGGCTGCAGTGGCTAAGCTGGCTGTTTTACCTGGTGTTTGGTTTGTTATGCCTGTTGTTTGTGTTTTTCACGTTTTCCCTGTTCGCCAATATCATCGCCGCGCCATTCAACGATGTGTTGTGTGCCGCCGTGCTGAAAAAACTCAAGGGCGGCATGCTGCCCGATGCAATGAACCAGGCGGGGTTTATCCGGCAAATAGTGCCGTCGATTTTGAATGAAATAAAAAAATTCAGCTATTTCATCGGCTGGTCTATTCCCTTTCTGATTCTGTTAGTCATTCCGGGCGTCAATATTATCGGCTCGGTGCTGTGGTTTTTATTTACCGCCTGGATGCTCAATATTGAATACATGGAGTACCCCATGAGCCAGAACCACCTGGATTTTGCCCGGCAAAAAGCCTTGTTTAAACAACGCAAAATCCTATCGTACAGTTTTGGCGGCGTGGTCAGTGTCGCCACCCTGATTCCGGTGGTTAATTTTCTGGTCATGCCCGCCGCGGTCGCCGGCGCGGCGGCGTTGTGGGTTGAGCAATACGATCAGACGCAGTGAGGCGCGCAAAACGGCATTGGCGGTGTCAGCCAGGCTTGAAGGCTATGTGTATTGATGACAAGAATATTGAAGACAGCAGTTTTGAAAACTATTGTTTTGAAAACTATTGTTTTCAAAATAAGGGTTTTAAAAAAAACACCTCAGAAAAACCAGGGAAGAATCACCAGCATCGTCACTTCGTAGGCAACAAGCGTTGCGTAGGTTATCAGGCAGCCGTACAGAATATGGTAACCGCTGATGCGGTTCAGAAGTCGAAAGTTCTTGTGCAGGACCAAAAAAACAATACCAAACGCCGTCAGGCCAAACTTCACGAAAAAGAATTGGTGGATGTCTTTCTGGATAAAATAATCCATCACCGGATTCAGTTCATAACTGCCATGAAAATCCAGCAAGGTCAGGGTAAAAAACGCGTCCGCGACGCATAACAATAAGGCGCCAACGGCGACAAAGAATAATAGGGGCTCATGCACATCCACATAGTGGGCGCCATCACCATCTTGTGTGCGGCGGGGATTGGCGCGCCGCCGCAAGACTAGAGACCCGAAGATGGTGCGCCAGGAATTGCTGCGCCGGTCCACCGCCACCACACGTATGCAGTTACTCATGTTGTTACCTAGGCTATTAAAATTAGGTCGTTGCGTTATCGTTTCAGCGGAATCGAGCATAAGATCATGTCCTTAAAACTAAAAAAACATCAGCTTTAGCTTTACTTAAGACTAAGCCGTATAAGCCTTCATGGTGATTAAATAATAACCACTCTATCTTAACCAAAGATTAAAAAAATAGCCAAATCAAAAAAAGCGGGATACTGGCGTAATTGGCATAATTATACTAACTAACTGATTGTTAATAATTTTTATCAAATGCTCGCCAGGAATTGACGGATTTTTTCCACACCCTGCTCCAGCTGGTCCAAGGCGGTGGTATAGGCAATCCGTACATAACGATGCGCCTCATGCCGACCGAAGTCTTTGCCAGGGGCTAGCGCGACACCCGCCTGTTTGAGCAAGGTCTGGCAAAACTCGAAACTATCGCCGGTAAGCGCGGAACAATCCGCATAGAGATAAAAAGCGCCTTGCGGTTCCACCAGCAGCTGAAAACCAAGTTCCTGGATGGCTTTTTTAAGATAATCGCGCCGCTGCTGGAATTGCTGACGCTGCGACTCCAGAATGGCGATGGAATCCTCGTCAAACGCCGCCACCGCCGCGTATTGCGCCAGCGTGGATGGCGCGAGAAAAATATTTTGCGCCAGCTTATCGACTTGCCGCTGATAGCCCGGCGGCACCACCAGCCACCCTAAGCGCCAACCGGTCATGCAAAAATATTTGGAAAAACTGTTGATGACAAACGCGTGGCCGCAGCGGCCGGCGATGGTGAAACTCTCTTCCCCGTACACCAGCCCCTGATAAATCTCGTCCATCAATAAATAACACGGCGCTTGCTGCGCATAGCGCATCCATTGGTCTAATTCGTGACGGGTCAGTAAGGTGCCGGTCGGATTGGAGGGCGATGCCAGCATCACCGCGGTCACCTGGCCTGCTTGGAATGCTTGCAATCCATCCACCGTTAATTGATAACGGCTGCCGGCGTCCACGGGCACGCCGACCGGTTCGCCGTCAAACAGGCGCACAAAATGCCGGTTACAGGGGTAACCGGGATCACTCATGGCCACCTTGTCGCCGGGATTGATTAACACACCCAATGCCAGTAACAAGGCGCCCGAGGCGCCCGGGGTAATAATGATTTGTTCGGGATTCACGTCGGCGTTAAACCGGGTCTGGTAGTACAGGGCAATACGCTCCCGTAACACCGTCAATCCGACCGCCGGCGTGTAGTGCGTCAATCCCCGCCGCAAGGCGGCTTGCGCGGCGCGTATCACCGGTTCGGGCGTGACAAAGTCCGGCTCCCCGATTTCCATGTGGATAACGTGCGTGCCCCGCGCTTCCATGGACCTGGCCGTGGCCAAAATATCCATGACATGAAACGGCTCGATATAGGCCATGCGGTTTGCCAGTTTGATGGTGTACTCACTCATGCTGATTGGCCAGTTTCAAAACGTTGATGAATCATCCGGGCTAAGTCCACGGTGAAATAACGATGGTGATTGGCAGCACCCTGCAAAACCTGAAACGGCGCATCCGGTTCACCCAGCTGGTCGAGCACCAGGGCCGCCCCTGCGAAATTATGCTCATGAGTATAATCGTTGGTCGTGATCACCGTCGTCAATCCGGCGCCGCGGGTGGCGTGAATGCCGTTTTCCGAGTCTTCAAATGCCAGGCAGTCACGGGCCGTCAGACCTAACCGCTCCATGGCATAGAAATAAATATCCGGCGCCGGTTTTTTAGTTGGCACCACGCCGCCCGCACCCACCACATCAAACCATGCCATGGCATCGGCACCCAGGTTATGTTCGATCAAGGCCTCGACATTTTCAAATGTCGTCGTGGTGGCAATCCCCAACAACAACCCCTGCTCGCGGGCTTCGCGAAACAGGCGTTCGATTCCCGGCCGCAAGGGGATCGCGCCCTGCGCCAGCAGCTCGGTGTAATAACGGGTTTTGGCGGCATGCAGGCCGGCAATAAATTGTGTTAACCCGCCCGTGCAGGAAAAATCCGGGTGATAGCGGTCCAGATAGTGCTGGATGCGTTCCTTCCCGCCGGTGATCGACAGTAGTTCACCATACAGGGAAACTGTCCAGTTCCAGTCCAGCCCCGCTTCCTGGAACGCGCGATTGAACGCCAGCCGGTGACCGTCGCGCTCCGTATCCGCCACGGTGCCATCCACATCAAATAGCAGGGCCTTTAACCTAGATTCCGCAGTTAACCGCTTTATAAAATAGCTACCCATAGGATGTCATTTAATTTTCATGCACGAACGAGGTTCACCGGTTGGATGAACAACGCTACGCAGTGGATTGCACGCTTGTCTTCACGATCGTCAAAGCGCATGGCGGCGTTGCAACTCCTTGGAATGGAACGACCATTCCGCGTCCTTGCGCCTAGCCCTGCACTCTGAAAATCGCACACTCCACCGC
>DATCIR010000141.1:0-3163 GCA_036507695.1 Gammaproteobacteria bacterium | reverse complement strand
TTCACGATCGTCAAAGCGCATGGCGGCGTTGCAACTCCTTGGCATGGAACGACCATTCCGCATTCCCTTCCATAGAGCGCAGCGCCTAGCCCTGCACTCTGAAAATCGCACACTCCACCGCGTCCAACTGCGGATTCTAGGTTTAAGAAACCCGGATGGGAAAATAACTAAAATTGAGAAATAGAAACAAGCGGCTTAATGACGACGTGATAATACTGCTGGCGCTGTTAGCTAATGCCGTGACCAATAAACTCCGCGCTTTCTCTATTGCGATGCGTTACCCTGCATTTTTGCGTGGTGCCCGGACGAATGGGCGCCGGGGTTATGATGTATTCCGATGACAGGCTGCCTTCCAGCGCTGCCGCAACATCCACGCAATTCGTTATCGCTACACCGTTATTACTGTTAATACTGCGCACGGTAAAATTAATTGCCGACGCCGAATCCAGTGACCCGGCCACTCCAGCCACCGCCGTCGCACGATTTTCAGTGCGCTTTTCGACAAAACTCGGAATTGCGGTGGACGCCAGGATCGCCAATACCACCAGCGTCATCACCATTTCAATCATATTTAAGCCTTGTTGGTGAAACTTCATAAACCTCGGTCCGTTAAGCCGCCGCCAACCTTTGTGTACTTTGGGCCTTCAAAATCCGGCGCGGCGCCAGTAGTTCTAACCAGCTGTTTTAGCATCAAATTCGCGCGTTTTAAAAATGGTCGATCAGTTTCTGTATCGTCCGGAAGTGTGATTGCTTAAGCAAATACGAAAAATAATTGGCTTGCCAGTCGGCGCGCCGCGAGGAGAACTTCAACCCGCATTGCCGAAATTCACCGCATAGCCGCCAGGTTGTAGCTCTGAATTTTTACGATCAAACCGGTCCCGCCGCACCGCTTTCCAAAAGTCGCGGTAGGCGCTAACGCCATTTCAATGGTCGTTGCAGTGGTAAATTGCCGTAAAACCAAGCTATTTCTGATAATTAATAGCCTAAAAACAACGAATTAGCCCATCCAGAATTTTAATACTCCAACCTGCCGGCAAACACCGGTCGCGGCCGTTTATGTTTATAGCGGGGGGCAAAACCACTTGTCGCCGTAGTGAACATCTCTTCCAACTGAATGATTTGTAATTCTGGGTCTTCTGAAGAATCCGTGGGTAAATTAACACTCGTATTCAACGCAAAGACGCAGTGACGCGAAGGGTGCTGGATAAAAAAATAGCGGAGGATCGCATTTTGGACTCCAGGTGCTGCGGTCCAAAAGCGTATCCTGACGATACGACTGCATGGATTGCAATAGTTTGAATTCTTGGAACCTTTGCGTTAATGTTTTTTACTGCGGATTCTAGGTTAAACATTAGTGGCCAGCGTGCCGACCAACTGCGATACTTCGGAAAGTTCATGACGTTTCAAGTAGTCAACGATGCCCTGGTTTATTTTGGGGCACACCAGCGGATCATAAAACAGCGCGGTGCCAACACCCACCGCGGCCGCACCGGCGATGATAAATTCAATGGCATCCTGCGCGGTGAGAATGCCTCCCTGACCAATGATGGGGATGTCATGGTGCTTGCACACCTGATAAACCTGATGGACTTTCAACAAGGCGATAGGTTTGATCGCCGGCCCGGACAATCCGCCCTGGTTGGCGCCGATCACCGGCACCCGGTTTTCAATATCGATCGCCATGCCCATCACGGTATTAATCACCGCAAAACCGTCGGTACCCGCTTCGATACACAGGCGCGCGTTTTCGGCGATATTGGTTTGATTGGGCGACAGCTTGGTGATCAGCGGCTTGCTGGTTACCGCGCGGCAGACTTCGACGACCCGCGCTGACATAACAGGATCATTGCCAAACACCGCGCCGCCCTCCTTCACATTCGGGCAGGAAATATTGATTTCGATGGCGTCAATGGGTGAGTCGTCAAACAGGCGGGTGACTGCCTGATACTCTTCGATGGTTGATCCGGAAACGTTGGCGATAAACCGTGTTTCATTGAAATCCAGTGTGGGTAAAATAGTATTGACGACATAGCCAGTGCCCGGATTCTGCAAACCAATGGAATTCAGCATGCCCATGGGAGTTTCCGCCAAGCGATGCGGCGGATTGCCCAATCGCGGTTTTAGGGTGGTGCCCTTCAGGCAAACCGCGCCCACATCACGGTTGGAAAAACCTTTGACACGCGTGTACTCTTCGCCAAATCCCACGCAACCGGATAACAGCACCAGGGGGGTGTCGAACTTCATGCCGCAAAATTCGCTGGCTAACATCTGTTTATCATTATCGTTCATGGGGCCGGGTATCTTGGGGATGGCGTTTGGGTATTTTACCAACTTTTACCGGGATAACCTATGGGCCGGCAATAACAAGTAGCGTGAAACACGGGATTTGCTATCATTGCCGGATGTTTCGCATTGTCCTGGTCGAACCGGAAATCCCGCCCAATACGGGCAATATTATTCGCTTAAGCGCCAATTGTGGTTCCACCTTGCATTTAATCAAACCCCTGGGATTCGATCTTAGCGACAAGCAATTGCGCCGCGCGGGCCTGGACTATCACGACCTGACCCAGGTAACGGTGTACGATTCTCTGCAAGAGTTCTTATCACACGCGCCTCCGGAACGGATTTTTGCCTGTTCCACCAAAGGCAGCCGGAATTATTCCGGCGTGCGATATCAGGCCGGCGACACCTTTATTTTTGGCCCAGAGTCGAGAGGATTACCAGGCCGCTTTTTGCGGTCACTGCCGGAAGACGCGGTGATCCGCATTCCCATGCTGGAAGGCCGCCGCAGCCTGAATTTATCCAATGCCGCGGCCGTTATTGTTTATGAAGCGTGGCGCCAAAATGATTTTGGAAAAGCCTGAATTTTTCCATGTATGCCTGGTTTGAAATATCAAAGGGCTAGCCCGCATTTCTCACCAGGCGGCCACCAAAAGCCAAGATGAGATGGAAATACAAACGATTATGCAATTTAATCCTTTAACACACTGTTTCAACATTCGACCTATCGCGGTTCTGGCTTGTCTTCGCGTCCGTAGGCTTGCTCTTCACTCATTTTACAGGGACCGTAAAGGTGTCGCGAAGCCCAGGGATGGGCGGGAGCGACCAAGCCATAGCTACGGCTATGACTTTCGCTCCAGAGCGGCGCCTACGAACACGAATC
>DATCIR010000140.1:0-7508 GCA_036507695.1 Gammaproteobacteria bacterium | reverse complement strand
TATTCTTCCTATACCCATATACTGTCGATTGTCTTAGTAAAATCACAAGGAGAGAACGTCATGGCACTCGGTGACGGAATTAGAAGAAACATTGCGCATGTATCTGACGAGGAACGAGACCGTTTCATACATGCCGTAGTGCAATTGAACAGTCGCTACTACCCGGATGGCGTCTCCAAGTGGGTGAAGCAGGATCAAATACACGAAGCCACCCATGTTCACGGCGGCCCTTCATTCCTGCCGTGGCATCGTGAATTGTTAAACCGCTATGAAGAATTATTGAGAGAAATCGACCCGGAATTATCCTTGCATTACTGGGACTGGACGGATGATCCCCGCGCAGCCGACAATGGCGGTGTGGGTACGTATAATATTTTTACTACGTCCTTTATGGGAGAATCTAATGGCAATGTTGGCGCCCCTTTTGCGGGATTCCCTCCCATATCCAGAGATGTTGCCGGGGGCGCGGCCGCACCATCCCCTCCGGGCGTCGATTCCGATACCGGTATTGTTAACTCATCAAATGGTTTTCCGCAAAACGAGCAATGGTTCCAGTTCAGGACGACCGTAGAGCAGTCGCCAAATCATAATAGTATCCATGGTTATATTGGAGGAACCATAGGCCCGGCTCACACGGCATTCGAGGACCCTTTTGTATTTCTGCTGCATGCGAATATTGACCGATTGTGGGCCCGTTGGCAGACAGTGCCCGGTGAGGAATGGCGCCTTGATCCTTTACTCACCTATGGAATTGAAACGGACCATGCCAGGATAGTCGAAACGATGGAGCCCTGGGATGGCGGTTCGGGCTTACGGCCATGGGCGCCGCCGGACAACCAGCAACTGGCCAAGACTTCGAAACATATTTCAATTGTCATTCCACCCTGCTATGACACCAACCATAACCTTGCTCCCAGCGTAGAAGTCGACAACACCGGCATGCCTCCCATCATTAACTTTAATGACATCCCGTCCGGCGATACCGCGTCACGGGCCGCCGTGTTCAAAGTGTATGGCTGCAGTGAGGCAACGATCAGGGTAAAAGCCGGCTTTGAACCGGCGAGCCCGTTTTCCGTGTTATTCCCGGTATCGGGTTCGATTACTGTGGCCCATGAACCCGAACCCTATGTCATTGCACGAATCTGGCTGGGATACACTGCCGGGCCTGCAAATGTGGCTGTTCCGGATGGCTCGGTCACCTTTGAGTGTGTCGAGAGTGGTCAGGAGTTTAGTTTCGTGATCAAGGCGAATTCGATTATTCGCCCCAGGGTTGCGGTCATGCTGGCTCTGGATCAGTCCGGCAGTATGGGCTGGCAAGCGGGTACTTCCGGCCTGACACGCCTGGATGTATTGAAGGATGCGGCCATAAAGTTCATGGAAATTATTCCATTTGACAATGGTGTCGGCCTGATACGTTTTGATTCCGATGCCTATCCGGTTAACCATGCTACTTACCCGGGCCTTGCGGTTACCAGAATTAACAATGATGGGGACAGGATTGCCGGGATCAATGCGGTGACCAGTCACGGGGCGCATGGCAATACCTCAGTAGGCGACGGGGTGCAATTGGCGCGCGATATCTTAAATGCGTTACCAGCAGCCGATTATGAAGAAAAGGCGATGATCGTATTCACTGATGGCCTGGAAAACGAGCCCGTATCCATCGCCAGTGTTTCTGGCGCTATAAATAACCGAACATTCGCCATTGGACTGGGCAATGAATCCCAGGTCAACACCAATGCCCTGACTCAATTGACAAATGGCACGGGTGGTTACCTCAAACTAACAGGGCTGTTAAGTGCCAGCATAGACGACTATTTCCTGCTGCCAAAATATTTCCTGCAAATTTTAGCAGGTGTTACCAATAACAATATCATCCTGGACCCTACAGGTTACATCGCAAGCGGGCAGGTGGTCCGCATACCTTTCATCGTGAATGAAGCCGATCTGGATGCTACCGTAATATTGATGGTGGATATACAGGCGGTAAATATTGCCGTCGAAACGCCAAATGGCGATATTATTGAACCGTCCAACGCTGCGGGCCTTGGCATTAATTATACGGTAGGGAATAAATCCAGGAATTACAAATTTACTTTACCTGTGGCTTTTCCCGCGGGCAACCATACTGGCGAATGGTATGTGGTCCTGAAAATAGACCCTGGTGATTATAAGAAGCAACTTTCCATATTAAGGGATGTGAATCCACGGTTATTCGAGTCCGCAGCGACTCATGGAGTTCGCTACTCTGTTATTGTGAATACCTATTCCAATCTGAAAATGAATGCTGCAGTTTACCAGGATAGTTTTGAACCCATGGCAAACGTCCGGCTGCGTTCATTGCTCACCGAATATGGTTTGCCCATCGAAAACCGGGCAATCGTTAACGTTGATGTAACACGTCCTGATTCGAGCGCCTTCGTAGTTAGCCTTGATGAAATTGAACCGGGTATCTTTGAACAAAACTTTGTTGCAACGATACCAGGGACTTACCACTGTAGATTCCTTGCCAAAGGCGCAACAATAAGGGGAAATGAATTTACCAGAGAGCAAACACTTGATGCCGCGGTCTTCCAGGGTGGCGACAGGCCTACACCAGAGCCTGTCGATCCCGGTAAGGATGGCACAATAGGTGGATTGTTTAAAAAATGTTGCGGGAAAGTAAGCAAAATTCTAATCGGTTTACTGATTCTGATATTGATACTGATTATAGTGTCTATCAGGGGGTAGGATCATTACTCACCACGAATACGCGGATTAAACCGGAAGTTTATTCAATGCGTTCAGAATACCAGGTGGAAGAAGCCGCTAGCCAAAAAATCCAGCGGACAGAAACAGCCAGAAATCGCTGGTCTTTTCTGCCGCTGGATCAGGCGTGTGTGCCGGGCATGGCACAGTACTCGTCAGGTGCAAGGCCTGACACCAGGTATTCGCAAAGCCGAAGGTTAGCAGAAGGACAAGGTTAACATCGCGAGGTGGGTGGTGGCGGAGCGCGTGGCTCCTCGTAACCGGTGAATTAGGCGTTGACCGGCCCGTAAAAAAGGGCATTTATACTTCCTTATACTTTTCATCGGTTGGGCGCTGATTTTCCGCGGCCGCTCAAAAAAACTACTGTTCCACCTTCCGAAGTTCACATTTCTCCGGTAGACTCCTCAATTCCAAATTTCGGCCAAACGGTTGGCCATAAAACAACAAAGTAGAGGATTTTTTATGATGAAAAGGGCAATTAGTCGGGGCAGGAATATCGGTTTCACCGCGTTGGCGTGCGGCATGTTTGGGCTGTGCATCAGCGGTGCGGCGTCCGCGGCGGGCACCACACTTGATAGCCGCAACACGGCAGGAGAACTGGCTTCCGGCACTTGCTTTAGCGGGGGTACAGTCGATAGTATGGCCATCAGTGCTGACGGCCGTTACATGGTATTCGCAAGCGGCGCGACCAATCTGGTGCCCAACGACACCAATTGCCACAATGACATCTTCCTGCGCGACCGCCTGCTGGGCACCACGGTACGGGTGAACCTCGGCGCCGGTGGCGTACAGGCTAATCAAACTTCGGGAAATCCCACCATCAGCCGTGACGGCCGCTATATCGCATATCAATCGGCGGCCACCAACCTGGTGTCAACATCGACTACTACTGCCTACCAGATCTTTCGTTACGATACCCTGGCTAAAACTACGGTCCATGTGAGCCGCAGCACGGGCGGCGTGCAGGGGAATGCCTCCAGCAATGAGCCCTCGATCAGCAATGACGGCCGCTTCATCGCCTTCACTTCACTGGCGAGCAACCTCGTGGCGGGCGACACCAATGCGCGTCCTGACATGTTTCGCCGTGATGTGACCTCCAACATCACTATTCGTGTCAGTGTCAGAAACGCCGGTGGGCAGGGCAATAACACCTCGTTCCGCGATCCGGGTCCCTCCATCAGCGGCGATGGCCGTTATGTATTGTTTACCTCCAACGCCACTAACCTGGTTGCCGGCGATACCAACGGTTCGCCAGACCTGTTCGTGCGCGATGTTACCGGCGCCACCACCCGCCGCGTCAGCCTGACCAATGCCGGCGGCCAGGCCAACAGCTACAGCTACATGGGCAGAATCAGCAATGACGGCCGTTACGTAGTGTTCTCGTCCCTGGCGACCAACCTGGTTGCCGGCGACACCAACGTGGCGGAAGACGTGTTTGTGCGTGACCGCACCCTGAACACCACCACGCGGGTCAGCGTCAGCAGCAGCGGTGCCCAGACTCCCACCGGCGAGCTCGGCAGCGTTAAGCCCAGTATCAGTAACGACGGCCGCTACGTCGCGTTCACGTCCTACGCCCCCAACCTGGTGACGGGTGACACCAACGAACTCGCCGACACCTTTATGCGCGACCGCACCACGAACACCACTACGCGCGTCAGCGTCGGCAACGCCGGCCAACAGGGTGACGCCGGCCACACTGATGGGGTCATTAGCGGCAACGGCCTGTTCATCGGTTTTACCTCCAACTCCACTAACCTGGTAACCGACGGCTATAACGGTCTGACACAAGCTTTCGTTCGGGCGCGGTAACCCACTGATCGTACGCGCCGGTGTCCCAGCCGGGTCCCGGCGCGTAGCGGGTGGCGGCGGCACAGCGTCTCACCTGCCAGTCAGACGTAAGAAAAACAAACGCGGCCTTCCCGACCGGGAGGCCGCGTTTTTTTGCGCCAAATAACCACGTCCGTCCTCCCGTCCCCTGGCCTGCCTCCCGGCGAACGCGGTCATTTAACCCGCCGATTGGTGTGATAGCTGGTTTTAAGGGTGTTGGAATTCAAGGGGCTTA
The DNA here is from genome assembly GCA_036507695.1 of Gammaproteobacteria bacterium. Classification (GTDB taxonomy): domain Bacteria; phylum Pseudomonadota; class Gammaproteobacteria; order SZUA-152; family SZUA-152; genus JAKEGK01. The sequence continues at coordinate 2,698 of DATCIR010000140.1, read as the reverse complement.
AGTAAGCGCCAGTCGGCACTGACACCATTTATACTCCGCGCCAGGCGTTTGCGCGATACACCCTACTGAAATAGAAGGGACTACTCTGGACTACCCGATCCCTCTGGAACGCCTCGCGGTGCCGGCTCATTTGGATGGCTGCGAAGGCCGCAATCGTGTCATGCATCACGTGCCGCAGATCGGCGCCGACAATGACCTGGCGGCCATTCAGTGCTGGTTGCGCGAGTATGCGGACTCGCCCCAGACCTATCGCAGCTACCGCATAGAGGCGGAGCGCCTACTATATATAGAGTTTGCTGGAACAGCAAAAACCCCTGTCCAGCTTAACGCGCGAGGATTTTCAGGATTATGAAGCCTTTCTGCGCAACCCCATGCCGCGGGAGCGGTGGTGCGGCGCTCGCGCCGCCCGGTACAGTGAACATTGGCGTCCGTTGTTAGGCCCATTGACTCCCGCCAGCCAGCAGCAGGCGCGGGTGATCATTAACGCTTTATTTAAAACTTAATAACAAGCACGACGTGTCTCAAAATACGGAGTTATATACGTCATAATGCGCCAATGGAGTCCTTTCCAATATTAATCATGAAATGCCTGCAGTATTTGCAGCGTTTTCTATTTCGGAGGTCTTCTACAAGTTTCACGCTTTTATTCTGGAATGTTTGGCGTTCCAGCTGACCTGGTTTGTGTTTAGCTGGGTTGATCGCATTGATGCCACTATTGGTACCCATCAGCTGCGTTCGCTTTGTCCAACGCCTGGGAAAAGCCAGATTGATCCGCCGCAGTAACCGGTATTCGGTATTGCCTGAACTTAAGGTGGCGTGTTTATTCGAAATTGAGCGAGATTAGATCTGTATTGAGCCATTGGTTCGAATTGTTGTCCGGAACGATATTGTGTAACAACAAGCAACGTAGAAACGAGATCAGTAATAATCATCCCTGTGCCTTATTGACCAGTTATGGCTGACATAGATCATGATAATTTCTGAAAGTGTGCGTAAATTACCCTGTGATCGTATGGCAAGTTTTTGTTGCATTAACTATATTGAATACATAAGTTCAAAGAATTATTGACTATCCTGCTCGCCTGCCTACTTGAGCTGAACAAGACAGGTGTGATAGTCAACCTGGAAAATGATTAATTTTTGTAGACTTTGAGTAACTCAGCAGCATTTAACATCGTCTCAGCAAGTGTCCCTGAATAACAAGCAATAGTTGCGAGCGAGTCGATGTAATTGCCTATTGAGCATCATGTGAAAGGGAGGAATGCTGATGTTCATTACCAAACCAAATCGAATCAGTAGGGATTTACCACGCTTTTCAGGTCTGACAGACCTTACAATGGCGAGGACCAAGACTTCCTCCCGAAGGGAAATTATCCCGTAATTTATTCTTTTATCGCGTGCTGTTTTGGATCGTGACCGCTCCAGTTGACTATGGGCACAACCAAAACAGTACTATTCGGGGGTTGGACGGATTGCTGTATTTCGATTCACCCACATGCGCTGCCTCCTATTGGTCGTTGCAACACCTCATTCATATTGCGTATTACAGGTGCGAAAATCACTCTCACCGGGAGATGAATAACCATGTTAACGGATTTACAAAAGCTGACTATTAAAGCCATTGTCAATATTTTCGAAACCGGCCGAGTTAAAGGGGATTATGGCAGGGTCACGTTATTACAGGGGGATACTGGCCATTTAACCTATGGCCGGTCTCAGACCACATTAGCCAGCGGCAATTTGTATTTACTCATTAAGGATTATTGTAGTGAGGAAGGAGCGGATCTGGCGGCTGAACTTTCCGGCTATTTAGGGCGTCTGGAACAACGCGATCTCACACTAGACCATGATTACGGCTTTCGTGCTCTGCTGAAGGAGGCCGGAGACGACCCCGTCATGCAGGAAGTGCAGGACGCGTTTTTTGACCGTGTCTACTGGGAACCGTGTTTGAAGTCTGCCGCTTACATTAACGCACAAATACCGCTGGGCGTCGGCATCATTTACGATAGCCGTATCCATGGTAGCTGGTATCTGGTCCGAGACAAGACGATTGCCGGGCATGGCAAGTTAGAAGATATGGGTGAAAAAAGCTGGTTTACACATTATGTTGAAACACGTCGCAACTGGCTTCTCAATCATTCAAACCAATTGCTAAGACGGACCGTGTATCGGATGGATAATTTCCAGCAAATAATCCAATCCGATAATTGGCAGCTTGCGCTACCTATTACCGTACATGGTGTCCGTGTCGATGAATCAATGTTAGTGCAACATTCTACGGTGCGGGTTTCTGCGGAGGCGAATGAAGAGCGCTTGTTGATGGTAAAGCGGCCGTACCTTCGGGGTGACAATGTGAAGGCGATACAACAAGCATTAGCGAATGCGGATATCGAGGTAGTCGTCGATGGAATATTCGGACCTGGTACCGAACGGGCGATAATCGCATTTCAAAAACAACAGGGATTGGTGGTAGATGGCATTGTCGGGCCTGCCACGCGCGCGTCACTTGGATTTTAGCACTTGGATTTTAGTACTAGCGAGTCATCAATAGGCGGGACGACCGGGGCGGTAACAATAAAAGGACTGATTATTCTTGTAATCAATATTGCGCGTTGAAGGGGAGAGAAGCCATGCACCGAAAAATCACGCGATACGAAATCTTGTGTTTTGTTATCGCTTTGGCGGCCGGCTTCAACGC
>DATCIR010000139.1:0-3601 GCA_036507695.1 Gammaproteobacteria bacterium | reverse complement strand
TCGATGATTACGCATCAATGACGACCTATGGCTAAACGGCATAAGTTACTTTGGTTACGGGGTTTATAAAGTAGGCGGTACCGTGTGACCTTTTGTTTTTACAGCCGGGCGTTGAAATAATCCAGGTGTCATGGGTTGGGACTGAGAGTAAGTCAGTGTTGAGGCTGATCGAACGTAGTTTGAATATTTTCAATCAGTTTTTCTTCAAACCGGCGCAGCCAACTGCGCGAGCCTGTGTACTATTTCGGCACATTGTCATTGCCGGGTTTATTGCTATCGTCTATCTATAGGTTCACTAAAAAGCAAAGAAAAAACTAAAAGACAAAAGTAAAAGTCAAAAGTTAGCCTATAATAGTGGTTTACCAATAACAAATGCGCAGTTTATTTTCACGAATCAACTCCACGGGAGGAGCCCATGAGAAATAAATTTATTACCGCAATGATCGGCCTCGTACTGGCTGGCCCCGCTTTGGCGGCCGATGTCACTTACAGCAAAGATATTCAACCGCTTTGGCAGGCCAAATGCGGTGCATGTCACGGCGCGCAGTCTCCCTATCTGGGAGATTTTAAGGCGGATCAGGAAAAGTACAAAAAAATGCAACAGGGACCGCGCATGGATAGCTACGCAGGTTTAGTTTATTTCATAGGCTGGCCGGATACCGGTGCGATCATGCGCCGCCTGGATGATGGCAAGAACACTAAGGACAAAAAGCCCGGCAATATGTATCAATTCCTGGGCGCGACCGATGAAGAGCGGCAGAAGAATTTCGGGTTATTCAAGGCATGGGTTGGCGACGACGCCTGGTTTCTCAACCGTTGGAAGGAGAAGGATGGCGTGCCAGGTGCCACCAAGGAGCAGGTGTCAAAACTGAAACTCAAGTACTAAACCGGTCCATGGCGGTAAGCTGGGTGTTGCTTTTATTGGCTGCTTAATTTAATTGGGTATCTAGCCCGCGGCGCGAGACGGTGCAGGTAGCCGGAAAAATCCTCTTTCCCAATTAGCACGTATTGCACATGTCATCTCCTTATCATCCCCTTTGAAAGAGGGGGATGATGGGGGCTACGTTGTGTCAGCGATATTATATTTAGGGTCCAAAGGCCTCTCTTAAAAAACGCTAAATAGTTCCGGCACTCCTTCGCGGACATACTACTATTTATTTAATGAAAAATGTTTTTACAGATACACTGCGCATAACACCCGGGTTGGAGTGCTGCGGGTGAAAATCGGCCTGTTTCATGGTTACAACCTGACAGGTTCCGGCAGCAATGAATTCACCCGTTACCTGGCCAGGACTTTCCTGGATCAAGGCCATAGCGTTCATATCATTTGCCGGGAATACCATCCGGCCAAAATTGAATTCGCCGGGCAGTTATGGCAATGGAAACGCGACGGCGGTTGCGCCATCAGTGTTGCCAATAAACAATACGAAAATACCTGTACCTTGCATCAAATTCCCTACGGCGACCTATATCCCGTCTATATCAGCGGAAAACAACGTTCGGATACGTTTAAGGAGTTCATTCACCTTACTGATAAGGAATTGGACGATTACAAGGCGTTAAACGATCGTTTGCTTGCGCTGATTCTAGCGCAAATTAAAATCGACATCCTGCATGCGAATCACTTGGTGCTGCAACCCTCTTTAGCGCTGGCGCATTGTAAGCGTAATCATATCCCGTTGGTGATTTATCCGCATGGCAGTGAAATTGAATACGCGATTAAGAAAGATCTCCGTTATCAATTGGAGGCCCGAAAGGCCATTATGGGTTGTCAGGGCCTGATTATCGGTAACCGTGAAGTGACAAACCGGCTATGCAACTTATTCCCCGATTTAAGCACTATGATCCTGGAGAAAACGCATATTGTAGGGGTTGGCGTTGATACGCGTTTGTTTGCGCCCGTAGCGCGGCCGTCCCGGCCCGGGCGCATTAAAACATTTTCCACTTCGCGGTTGATCGATGATGCGCAAGGTAAATCACCCCAGGACGTGCAAGCCATGCATGAAGAACTGGATCGGCATCACTATGATGCAATTGCGACGTTGAGCGACGCTTATGTTCATAACAGTGTGGACCGCGATATCAAAGACAAGCTGGCGGCGGTCGATTTTTCGCAACCGGTTATTGTGTTTGTCGGGGCGTTAACGGGCGGCAAGGGCCTGCAGTCCCTTATCTGTGCGTTACCCGGGATTTATAAAGTCCACCCCAATACCCGCTTATTGGTTATTGGCGCGGGCGGTTTTCGTGAAGTGCTGGAGGCGTTCATCTACGCGCTGGCAAGACGTGATTATTTGTTGTTGCAGCATCTTTTGTATTCGCCGCTGGAACCGGAGCAAAAACAGTCCGCGGCGCTTTGGGAGGATGTGGTTTATTATCTGGATAACCTGGCGAATCCCGACGAGTACTTCGCGTTGGCGCAGCGCCTGTTGCCGCAAGTGGTATTTCTCGGGCGATTTAATCACGAGCAGTTGTCCCATGTCTTTCCTTGTGCCGACCTGGCGGTGTTTCCATCGGTTATCCCGGAGGCGTATCCACTGGTGCTGATGGAATCCCTGGCGAATGGTGTTCTGCCCGTGGTGAGTTACTTTAGCGGCTTCAAGGATGGCGTTGATGAGCTGCAACAATACCTGCCCAGCGATGCGGTGGAGCCTATGAAAATTCCCATGGATTACACGCAGCGAGTGGAAGCCATCGCAAACAATATCGTCGCGTTATTGGAAATGCTGAACCGCAAAGATCTGGGCGGTGATTTGGCAAAAATAGCGCGGGAACAATATGACTGGTCGCATCGGGCAAGGCAAATGACCGACGCTTACCAGGTTGTAATCGAGAGAACTCAATGATTTGATTTGCGCTAATCAGTTGCGGGTCAGTTGCGGGTGAGTCGTGGGTCACGGCGGTAGTGCACTTGCGAACTTGGCCGTTTACCGGGAGCGCTTAGTCTTGGCCTTTCATTAAATCATGATCCGCCTGCACCCGCAGCAGAGTCGTTACACAATCAAACAGATCGTCAAATTCCCGAATGCCGGTGCCAAATTGTTCATAGCCCCGGTAATAAAATTGCGCGTAATAACGCATTTTGCCGAGTTTACTGATCACGAAATGGCAGCCGCTCATCTCCCAGTAGAGTGCGGGGCAGGTCGTGAGTTCGTACGCAATGGGATCCAGCCGGAGTTCAACGTCCGCGAGCTCGAGCTCGACGTTGTGTCCATAACGTTCCTTGAGCGTCTGCTGGACCATATCCAGTTCTTGCGCGGAAAAATCTTTGATTTCCGTCATGGGTTTCGGGTCTTTGATCGTTAATGTGTTTAAGCACACCAAAATCAATTATGAAATCCGGTAGGCGTCCATGCTGACATCCGCTATGGTTTTGCCAAGCACGACAACACGTCCCTGGTAACGATACTCGCCATCGGTGGCGAATTCAAAAAAGAACATGCGGCACAATTCCATCCGCCCGTGCGGGTTTCGCCGCACCCAGATTTTCTTATTTTCAACGGTATCGTCCAGAAACTGCACCCCGGCTTTATCACAGGCCTGTTTACCGGCCCGGCGCGCCAGCTCTTTGCTCTGCATGGTGTCCCACCAGAACCAGGCAACA
>DATCIR010000138.1:0-29658 GCA_036507695.1 Gammaproteobacteria bacterium | reverse complement strand
GAACGAGGATATAGTAGGGTGCCGCTGAGGCACGAAGCGAACCATAGCGGGCACCGCAACCGCTCGAATGTTGCGGTTCGCAGCGCTCACCGCAAGCTACGGATGAGGGTTTTTTGTTGTATTTCAGAATACTTTCACAGTCGCAGAGCGTGGGAACGAGGATGATTAGAGGGAGGGGGTAACTACTACTGCGCCTGAGATTGTTCGTAGAACCGGATTTCGCGGTTTAAGACATCACGGTCCACCGGGGACAGCACTTCATCAACGATACGGTTGACTTGCACGGGCTTATCGCCGACATCCGCTTTTTTCCAGGGCACGATGTAAAGCACTTTTGGCAATTCGCTGGCGCCTTGGATGCTGGTCTCATCGAGTTTCAAGCGGTCTTCGGCCGGCGCCGCGAGGGTTACTGCCGGTTGCATCAGAGCCAGCAATACCACAAGCCAGCCGGTCATTGCCGCCAGCTGTTTGAGCGTCACAATTTTCACCGTGTTTATAACTTTAGTGTTTATAACTTTTGCATTCATGACTATTGTGTTCATAACTTTACTCCCAATCCGCCCAACATCAGTTACTCAATTGCCACGTCAAATAATTCACTGCGCTCTAACTTAGCATAGCGCACGGGCCGCAATTTACGCAGCTCTATCAGGCTTTTCTTGACCCATTCATCATACACACCGGTTTTTACCCGGTCAGCGTTGGCCTCATGTATTTCAATGGCTTTTTCTTCAAAGGGATAGGCTTGCTCTTCCAGCAGCAAATCGTATTGCTCCAGTTCAGTGGTGGATAATCCCTTGGGCCGTTCTGACGCAAACAAGCCGCGGCTGAAATCATTATAGATTTCCGCGATACGATACGTGGACGCGGTGGTGACTTCGGCCACGCCATAGTTCGCCGCCTTGGTGTAGGCATCGATAACATCCTTCATGGCGGTCTTTTTCTTTTGCAGGTTTTTTTTCAACGGCTGCACCAAATGAATGTTACGGTAACTTTGAAATACCGGTTCCGCCAATTCCAGGGAGGCCTTGGCCGCTAGAAACTGGGTGCGTTCCGTCGGTTTTCCACGCTCGTTGGCCGCGATAATCTCCGTCATCCAATACCGGCGTTGCTCATGATTGTTCTGGGTCTTGTAAATATCCGCAACTTTCTGCCGCGCTTCGGTCGCTTGATCCATGGGCTCGGGAAATTCCTTCACATAGCGCTCATAGATGCGCAGCGCATTATTGGGATCATTGGATTTTTCATAGAATTCCGCCATCTGCCATAACATGGCTTTCTTGCGTTCCGGATTCTGTTCGCTGCCGTAAATCTTGTCATAGGTCACCGCGGCCGCGGACCAGTCGTTACTCTGTTCATAGGCAAACGCGAGTTTTTCCGTTACGCCTGGCACAAATTTGTGATCAGGATAATTGCGGATAAATCCGGTCAACACCCCAATGGCCGCTGGCCAATTTCCGGCTTCGGCATATACCGCCGCGGCGTCATATTCCGCGTTGGGGCGAATACTCGCGGTTGGGGCGACTTGGCCGATCCGTAAGAAATAATCCGCGGCTTGCGCGTGTTGGCCCTGCGCCTTGGCCAGTTCGCCCTGTTTGTAAATCGCCGCGGCCAGACGCTCGACATGGGTTTGCCGCTCTTTGTCGTCCGGCAGTTTCATGCGCAACCGCGCCAGGCTGGCCTGTTCCGCATTCGCGTAGTTGCCCAATGCAAATTCCGCTGTCGCGACAATAGCCCAGGCGGACGCCGCCAGTTGCTGGTCCGGTTTCTTTTTACTTTTTTCCAATTCGATAACTTGTTGCGCGACCGGCGATGCTTCTCCTCCGCGCTTCAGTTCCAGCAACTCTTCCGCCGCCTTGAGCATAACGGCGGTGGTGCGTTTGTCCCCGGGAAACGACTTGGCAAAGCGCAACGCACTGTCGACGGTTTCATGCCGCTTTGCGGTATGTTGATTGCCTTTCAAGGTGCCCAATATCTTTTGATGGGCCAGCAACGCCGCATAACCGGCTTCCGCGCTCTGTTTATGCGCCGCGTAACTATAGGCGGTGCGTTCATATTCAGTGGCGGCGGCAAGATAGTCACCGGTTTCCATGAGGTTTTCCGCGAGCAGGAAATTCATCTGCGGTGTTTTCGCATCGGCCGGAAACGATGTGACGTATTCGCGATACCAGTGGGCGGCCACCCGGTAATCACTGGTCTTCTTGGATTTCTGCGCCTGGGCGTGGTAGTGCCGGGCCAGTTCATCCAGGTTACTCTTGATGTAAGGCGAAACATCTTCCAGCAGTTGCCGGTCATGCCGGCTCCAGTAAGGCTTACTAATGGCGTACCGGGTTACCAGGTCCGCTTTAGCGGCGGACAATTGCTGAGGAAATCCGCCTTTTTCATAGATCTTGATCACTTCAACCAGGAACAGCGGCGCCTCGCGGCTGTTGGGATAAACTTCCGCATAAGACGCGTAAACATTCGCCGCGTCGGCAAAACGCTCCTGGCGGATATATTGGCCGCCCAGTTCCTTATAAATCTGCGGCTCATAGTGCCGCGCGCCATACTTCCTGGAAAAACTCTTTAACGTGTTTACTCCGTCTTCAAAGGAAAACGTCAAACCAATCACGCGCATGGTATCGTCGATCAGCTCTTTTTCACTGCGTTTGAAACTGTCATAACTACGGCCGGAACCAAATTGCAAATCCAGCAGTTTGTAAAAAGAAAAACGCGATTGCTCCAGCTTGCTTAATTTGAACAACGACCAGCCGTGTTTATAGAGTGAACGCTCATATAACGGCGAGTCCTTGTTTCTCAACACATATCCGTAGGTATGCTCGGCGTTTTTAAAATCGCTCAGGCTAAAGTAAATTTCGCCACGCCGGAACTGCACCTCTTCCGCATGCGGGTTTTCGGGAAATTCTTTCATCAGCCGGGTCAGCGCCTTGAGTGATTTTTCCGGCTGGCCGCTCAAATCATACGCCCGCGCCAACTGATAGAGTATTTTTTCATTGTCCTTACTGCCGGGACTGCGCTTTAGCAGTTTTTCGTATTGATCCGCCACACTGGTATAGTCACCCAGCTTGCTTGTATCAACAACCACAGCGTCGCCGCCCTTACGGGCGCGCTGTTCGGCTTCTTTCAACTCGGCTTCGCGGAACTCTTCATGCTGCTTGGTTTCCAGCGCGATATCCGCCAGGCGCTCCATGGCCACGGCGCGCAATTCCTGGTTACTGGTGGATGCCGCGAATTCCTGGTAGCGTTTCTTGGCATCCACTTTATTGGCGGTGGGCAAATCCTGCGGGTTTACCTTGACTTTGCGGTTTTCCAACGACTCCAGCGTTGCCGCTTCCTTTTTTCCACCGGAAGAACAGGCAATCGCCAGCATGGCTAAACCAAATAGCAGGCTGATTCGCAATATTTTCAGGCCGTTCAATTGCCGCATGATCCCAACCATAATTTTGTTAAATTCAAAGCCTTTGTAAATCCAAGATAATGCTGTAGGTGATTAGCCAATTATTTTTCAGATGCCATGTCCTGCAAGCGCGCCAGTGAAAATTGCGCCTGATCCAGATATTCCGCCAACCGGTCGCGCAACCACGCCAATTCGTCCACGATTATATCCTGCACCTGCTGTTGCTGCTGTTCAGAAACACTATCGATTTGCGATTGCATTGCCTTGATTTTCTTGCTCATGGCGCTGATTTGCCGGTTATAGCCTTCAAATCCGCGCGGCGCGCGGGTTTTCGCGGTATTAATGATTCTTTGTTGTTCTTCTGTTTTCTTAATCTCGCGATCCAGTTGCCGCAGGCCTTTTTTCAGCTTCCAGATGCGTTCGTTAAACGTGGTGCTGATATCCCATTCAATCAGACCGCGATACAAATTGTATTTATATTCCAGGTTGCCATACTCGGTGGCATCCATTTGACGGCCGGCATTACGCAAATTCGCTTTTATTGTATCCAAGCGCTCAAGTAACTTTGCTTCTTTCTCGCTGGCCACGGCTTTCAAGTCGCGCTGCTGCACGATACGCTTGTAGTCTTCTTCATAGAGATTTTTTTCGTCCTTGAACGCCGCAATTTTATAGACCCCTTGTTCCGGCATCAGTTGCGGCAAACGTTCTTCATACGCCTGACGCCGCAGCAGCAACATGTCGTCATAGGCCGGCAGCGCCGTGTTCCAATACTCCAGGTTGGTTCGCATCAAGCGCAAATCACGCAAGGTCCGGATCGCTTCATTGAAGCGGTGGCTGGAGACGATACCGGTAATAAACCGGAACTCCGGCACCTCTCGTAACAGGCCTTCTTCCGTTAACTGTCCACGTTCATCGCCCAACGCCTGCGACACCAGGAAGTTCATTAGCCTGCCGGTTTTTACTTCCCGAATCGCCACGTCCAAGCGCGCCACTTCATCCTTGAACAGTTGAATGGCTTCCAAATAAGACTGCATGGCCTGCGGAAACGCTTGCAATTGCTCCAGCGCATAACCCACCGCCAGCAAGGACTCATAAACGGCGGAATCGGTTTTTTTCCGGGAGCGCAATTCCAGCCAGGACGCCAGCGCCGTTTCATAATCTTTTTTCACGGCGTGCGACCAGCCAAAACCCAGCAGGGCCTTGTTGGACGATGGTCCTTTCAAGCGCACTTTCTGGAAGAACGCGCGCGCCTTGGCGGTTTCTTCCTGCCCCAGCAACGCATAACCCAAAGCCAGATTGGCTTTGTCCTTCAACGCCAGCATTTCAGTATCCGTGCTTTCCAGGCGGCCCACTTCGGCCAGATATTCCGCGCCTTCGATTTCCCGGCCGCCGCGGAACAAGGCGATACCCAGATTATATTCCGCGAATTTTGCGTCAACCGAGCCACCGGGCAGTTTTTTCAGAATGATTGCCGCCTGTTCATATTCCTTCTTTTGCATCAGCATATTCGACAGTAATAGCTGGCTTTCGTGGTACAGTCTTTTGTCGAGGGAACCGCGTATTTGTTCAAACGCGCGTATCGCGTCATCGCGCAGGCCTTTCTGGTAACGCAACTTGCCGATGGAATACCAGATCTCATCGCGCAATTGGGGCGGCGCTTTGTCGTCAATCAGGTTGCTGAACAGGTTTTCCGCGTCCTGGTGCAATCCATACTGCAGATAAATACCGCCCAGCAGGATGTTCGCGTCTTGCGCCTGATTCGGCAAACGGTTCAACTCTTTCGCCACCATAAGCGCCCTGGCGGCATCGAGATAATTCTCCAGGTAAAAGTTATACAGCGCAAAGCCGTAATCCAAATCGAGGATGGACTTTTTATCGTCCAGACTGCCGGCCGCGGGCGCCGCGGTAACAGGTGCTGCCAGCGCGGCGCACAACAATGCCACCGCGAGCCTGATTTTTGGAAGATATTTACCTATCACAATTCACACCACAATCCTGGCCTCTAACGTCCATATTGCTTGCTACTACTCCCATTCCTTGACGATAAATTCCGGCTGGAGTTTTTGAGAAACGTCGGTGATTTTAAGTTCAATGTATTTGGTGCCCGAGCCCTTTTCAAACACATGGGTGGTTGCCCGCTTGTAATCGCGGCCATTGGGCCCGGGGCCGTTGAAGACGGCGACTATTTCGCGTTTTCCCTTCTTGACGTTACCGATATACAGCCGTTGCACGCCACCCCGCGACAGGGCGTCCCGTTCCTGATTGGTATAGAGATAATTGGCGACCACTTTGTCGTCGATTTTAAGTTGAACCGAATCCAACCGAAAGTAATTCCCCACATCCGTGGACAGAAAAACCGCAATCTGGGTGCTGGTGGGAAATAACAATTCCTCTTCCAGGATAAACAGGTCGCGATTCAACTTCATGACCTCCTTTTTCAGGTTCTGGATTTTGTCATCCAGGTTGGACGGGCTGTTTTCGGCCGCCAGCGACAGCGGTAGTGCCGGAATCAGCAACATTAACGTTAAAAAACCTACTAATTTTTTCATCATGGTTCACTGCCTTTGCGCATCATTGTGCATGGTGTTTCACTCACTAAACGAACTGGAATATTGTTTTTATTGTGTTAATACCAAACGGAAAAATAAATCTCAACGACATCGGCGCTGAATGCAAAAGGTACACCTTGAGTATTTGTTGTACCCAGTTGATTCTCGTAATCACTGAAATTATCGTAATCAAAATTCATGCGCTCATAGGCAAAACTAACACTGCCCCGGTCCAATTTCCACCAACCGGTTTTCAAAAACTCATAACTCACCCCGAAACCGAAACTTTGGCTGCTAAATTGGCTTAATTCCTTGTCCCGTCCCTGATAGGTTTGCTCGCCGCCTTGCGGCAGCAGGTCATAATAAAACGACGCCTGGTCCTGCTGATACACCCGGTAATGAAAATCAAAAATCCAATAATCCCGGAATGGATGCGTGTAAGCGATTTTGTAGGTATGCGCCTCAATGTCCCAGGAGTCGAAATAATATTTGTATTCCAGTTTCAACGCCGCCCGGTAGGGCAGAAAATAATTGACGCGAACCGCAAACGCGTCACTCGTCCTGGTATCCGGGTAATTTTCCGGCGTTCCACTCACAACACCCAGTTCATTGATTATTAGTGCCGAACGATAGGGGTTTTGTGTATAACCTTCATCACTTATCGCTTCAAACCCCAGGTTCACCAGCAGGCTTTGCGTCAAGACCTGGGTCAACCCCAATCGATAGTTCCGGCGTTTTAAGTCTTCTTTACCATTGTCCCCAAAGTCCGGATTGTTGCCAATAAAATTGCCGTCCACATCATAGCGGTTTTGCCGCACCTCGTCGTCGCCGTAGGAGACGCCCAGGTCCACGGTCGTCAAATCGCCGAACATGGTGTGGCTGATTCCAAGGTGATAGGTGTTGGCCGAATAATCATGTTCCTCACTATTGGTATAACCGATCGCCATGGTCGTGGTATCAAACAATAAATCGGCGCCTACACTGTACTCGGTGCGGTCTTCCGCATACGGGCTGGCGTAAGTGCGCACATCAATGGACGCGCTGGAAACCGCGTCGGCATAATAGTTGGCGAATAACGAGGTATGCTTGCCAAACGCCTTGCGTCCCAATATGGATGGACCATCCACCGTCACCTGATCGCCTTCATAGCGGTGATACAGAATATCAAAGCGGTCTTCGGGCAAAATCGCCGCCATCAACGGCAGGCTGATACCGAATGCCGCGTATAAAACCGCAATCGCCCACGCGGGCCAACGCCGCAGGTTAATTACAGCCACAGCCGCCGCCCGCGCCTAACGACGCACCCCGCGCGCCTTCCCGCGCATCGCGCACATGGTTTTTATACGCTTCCGCCACCGGGTCCCTGGCAAAACGCATCACCGGGTCCGCCAGGTTGGCGCGTTCATAGGGTTTCACCCACGGTTGAATACCGCATGCGGATAACGTGCAAGAACCCGCGAGTATTGCCAACATCAAAAGCGACCGTAAATACCGCATGCCTACTCCGCCATTAGTTCCCGTATTTGTTTCAGTATCAGATCATCAAAACCGGCCGGAATGCCGTGATGCGTATACCGCAGGTTTCCGTCGCGGTCGATAAGATACGTGCTCGGCATTTCCTGCACCTCGTACTTTTCACTGACTGTGTGCGCGGTATCCATCAACACCGGAAAACTCACTTGCAGGCGGCGCAATTCCTTGACGGCTTTACCGGGATCCTTTTCGATGTTAATGCTTAACAGCGTAAAGCCGTCATCACGATAACGAAGATAAATATCGTTTAGCGCCGGCATGCCTTGTTTACAAGGATCGCACCAACTGGCCCAGAAACTCAGCATAACCACTTCGCCGCGGCGTTCGCTCAGCTTAAAGTTGTCACCACGCAGGCTTTTCAAGGTGAAGTTGGGCGCTTCGCCTTTTACCAATTCCGCGGCGGCGATTGACGCAAACAGGATCCCCGGGAAGAGCGCCAATACCAGCGCACGCTTTAACCTAGATTCCGCAGTTAACCACTTTATAAAATAGCTACCCATAGGATGTCATTCTATTTTCATGCACGAACGAGGTTCACCTGTTGGGTGAGCAACGCTACGCAGTGGATTGCACGCTTGTCTTCACGATCGTCAAAGCGCATGGCGGCGTTGCAACTCCTTGGCATGGAACGACCATTCCGCATTCCCTTCCAAGAGCGCAGCGCCTAGCCCTGCACTCTGAAAATCGCACACTCCACCGCGTCCAACTGCGGATTCTAGGTTTAATCTGTACGATACTCTGCTCATCAATGCATTACCGGTCATTTGCCTATAATTGATATTGATCGCCGTTAAAAGAAAAACGTAATCCCCATGCTCAGTTCAAGATTATGCGTGGTCTGTTCTTCACCGAGTATATCAAGATCGAAAATGTGATCGCGCATGTCCACATGAAACGCCATCCAGTCGGTGGCGACAAACCGGAAGCCCGCGCCGAAATTGGCGGTAAAATTATCCTGCCCGGCGAAATGGGTATTACCAATACCTCCAATCAAATAAAACGCGGTATAAAACGCCCAGTTCGACGTGACAAACGCCTCGCCCGGCAGAATGTTGTAACCCACGGATATACTGTAATACTGCAGGGTGCGTTCGTCGTCACTCAGTATATTGAAAAAACCCAAGCGCTCCACGCTGGATTTCTGGGTTTCGGTTTCAGCGGCGGCGAGCTGAAAAAAGAAATCTTCCGTGACATGAAAGGCAAAGGTGGCGCCGACCACGGAATTGGTGCCAAAGTCTTCCGTGCTGTATAAGCCGCCAAAAAATCCCAGCTCAAAATCCTCGGTATCGATTTTGGCGTCAATGATTTCCTTGCGCTCGACTTCGGGTTGAATCAAGGGCGCATCCGCCGGCGCCAATGGCGTTTGCGCTTGTTCCTGTGCAATAGCAAGCGGCGGCATTAACACCAGCATCAGCAGCAGAACAGCCTTTGACCGCGTCACTTTACCCAAGCGCATCAAAAAAAGAACGAAAACCCGAACTTCCACTCAATAAATTCTCCGTTATTGTTGTCATCGAGAAATGCCACCACTTCCCTTACCTCAGCCCTGAACACAAAGCGCCGGGTCAAATAGGCCTTGAATCCCAAACCCGCGCTGGCGGTTGCGTCATCCGTTGCAGCGGACTGCACGAATGTGCCTTTGGGTTCGTTGCGCAACACGCCGCCGCCCAGGGAAAAAAACGGCGACACGCGCCAATGCGGGAAGGGGCTGGAGACGATATTCGCGCTCAACATCAAACTATTGGTGAAGGTGCCGGATGCCTGCGAAAACACCAGTTCCGCCGACAAATTACGTGATATAGAGAAACCGGTATACACGGACATCAAGGCCGCGCCTTCAAAGTCACCCGCCATGGCGCCAAACTCGTATTGACGCTGCAGGAAATCTTCCTGTTTAACCTGCGCAAACTCCGTGCGCTTACCCGGCAGGGCCAGGGTTTGTTCCATTTGTTCGATATAAGCCCAGCCTTCCTTGCCATCACTGGCCCGCACCCGAAACCAGTCGGTGCGGCGCTTGATAATATCGATCCAGTCATGGCGTTCCACCACGTGAAAGACCGGGAAACCGCGGCCCGGACCGGTGCGCAAGTCGATAAACGGATCGGCCACTTGCAGGCGAACCAGCTCTTCTTCGGCCACCACGGGTGGCGAACAGCACCAACCAAACGCAATCAGACACAGCATTCCCACGAGCGGCCGATAAAATCCGCCAGCGCTGTGGGCAATATGTTCAAATTTGCAATAATAACGTACTGCAAGCCTCAATTGATTCTCTCGCATCGTGATGTTTGACGCATCCTACCGGAAGTACCGCGACTGTCACAGAGTTGACGCACAGGTGATGGGAGGTGCTGCTTTTAAATCCACCAAGCCTTGGTGTTTTTTAACCATTCACGACGCGTACTATTTTCCTTATTGTCCTATCGGCACAAAATAAATCCTGTTAAGTCTTTTGTGCCGTCCTTTACGCCATCCTTTACACCAGAAATATCATCCCGGGTCGTTTATGGTTACGATCTAAACAAATTAGATCGGCAACAATGTTAATCGAGCGAATTGCTTACTGCAGCGCCGCATGATTCGGATCATTGGTGACGTGACCGCCATTGTCGATCCACTCAATGATCAGGCGTTTTTCGCCGTCGGTCAATAACAGCGTATGGTCAAGCGTGGGCGTGGTGGTTAAATCACCCAAGCGCATCTGGTCACCGGTGATCACTTGCACCAGGCGGCTAAACCGCGCGCCCGCCACACCGCCGCTGACCATGCCCGGCCGCTGATCAATAAAGTCAAGCGCACCAAAATCCGTTTCGCCGGCTGTAAGCGTTGGATCATTTCGGTCAATGGGTAAATCGGTGATAGGATCCCTCACCACAATAAAACGCGTGCCACCGGTGGCCACCGCTTCCATGCGCGGCCGCGTGACAAATAACATTTCGTACGAAGCCGGGCGATCCTGATTGGTGTTGTTGTCACGGATCGCCTGCACCGTGACGTGATTGGGATTAATATCCAGGCTTCCATCCAGCGCCAGATGACCGTCAGGCACCACATTCGGGTCATCATCGTTATGGCACGACGTGCAGCGGTAATCGAGTTCGCCCGCGCCCAGATCCCGCAACCGGGTCGCATCCCATAGCGGTTGAATGTGCTGCTCATAGGTAATGTTGATGCGGCATTTGCTGGTAACCCAGTTCCAGTCGGTTTCACAGGTGTTGTCGCTGACCGGGCTGGCAGTGCTTAAACCGTTCGCGCCCAGATAGGGAAACTCCGTCACCGCATCGGGTGTAACCCAGATATTGTTGTCGACAATATCCCCATCCAAACGCGCATAGGTGCCGCCAATGCCCGCATCCTGCCGCGCCCGCGCCTCGGCCATGGTTTCGCCGATCAGCGACAGTACATCGTCGGTGTTGGGGAATTGCGAGCCCGGCGCACCCGGATTAATACTTTGCTGGCCATCGCGCGGTGAATGACAACCGTTACAAGTCATGGTTTCGCCCGGCATCAGTTGCAGCCAGGTAGTCATCGGCATCAGTGACCGTCCCTTGGCATCCAGCACTTCGATGGTGAACGGCACTTGTGCCGGCACTTCGGTATAGACCGAGCCATCGGGTTCTACCGGCGCATAACCCAGTATCTCCCGCATTTCATAACCGCCGGACCGGCCAAAATCATTGTCATCGATATTGTCATTATCAATGGTCGGCACCGCCTTGGTAATGCGCACAAACCGCGCTACGCGCTGGCTGGTGAGCGTTTGCATAGGATCACGCAGAACGGACAAATCCGCAACCGTGCGCGCCACCAGGTCGGTGCGGCCGGTGTCCGTGGAAACCGCGCCAGTCAACGGATCCATATTTACTGTCGTCAGGGGAATCAGGGCCAGCTCGGCGGGGGTCAAAGTGAGACTGTTCAGTGTCGGTGGCTGCAAGGGCTGGTCCACCATCGCCATGCTGCCCTGGGTGTCGTAGACGCTCTTGATATGCACCACACCCACCGCACGCGCCGCCAGCGCGGCATTGAGGTTCTGGTCCGTCAATCTCGCCGGCCGCTGCTGAACGGGTATGTTAACGATCGCCACCGGGTCGACGGCGGCTATGCCTTCCACCGGATTGACGATGGGTTTTTTCAGGTTCTGGGCGAGATCAAACAAATAAATACCGTAAAAGGGATCCGCTTCCTTAAGCGTGGCGTTGTCAATGTTTTCCTGAATGCAGGGCAAACGAATCAGTTCATTTACGTCAGTCAACCGGCACAGGGACCAGGCAACCAGCAGCCGGGCGCCACCCCCCTCTTCCCATAGGGGATGGGGCGAATAATAACGCCCGTATTGGGACAAGCTGCCATCGCGGGGCACCTGATTATTGGTTGCCGAAGACTGGCCAACGGTGTTTTGTGTGGCGCTGGTAAAACGTTGTTGATTGATCTCGACGAAATTTTCCTGATCGATAATCACCAGTTCGCCATCATTAAAATGGTTGACTACATCGTCCACCATATTAGGCAATAGGGTTCTGGGCCGGTTATAGGACATGATGCTGGAGATCAAACTGCCCGTTTGCAGCTCCTTGATATCATAAAACGCCTGCTCACTGGTCGCTGGATCATGGCTGTGCGCCCCATAATAAACTTCCAGGCCGGTGCCGTCGGGATTAATCGTGTAGAGACTGAATGCATCGCGCGGCCCGGCGCGTTCCCAACGGGAAAATAGAATCTTGCCATTCCTTAAAACAGTGGGATTGAACTCATGGCTCTGATTAAAGGAAAGCTGCCTAATATTGTCGCCCGTGGCATCCATGATGTGCAATACCAACGCCGGATCGCGGCGTTCTTCATCGAGCGTGGGCGTGGTTGGCAACCCGGTAATGGCTTGCAAGCCACGGGAACTGGTTTGACGATCCGAAACAAACACAATGCGGCCATCCGGCAAATAGTGTGGATCAACGTCATGCCCTTTTATGGCTTCCAGCTCATTCATGACTCGGCGTGGATTGGTGCCAGGCGCAAGGGGTTGGCTTAAATCGAATTCGTAGATGTTCCAGCGGGGTTGATCGTCGTCATCGTTGATGGCGGCATCCATGCCGACGTGCAGGGCAAACACCAGCTTGCTGCCGTCATAAGAGACTTCCAGGTCCGACACATCCCCGGCGGATTTCTCACCGGGAATGGCCGCCGTGATGAGACTGGTAATATTGGTTTCGGGCGCGCTGGGCGACGACAAATCGCGGACATACACATCCCCGGGTGTCACACCGGCCAGGGGATCATTGTTGTCCAGTTCTTCAGGGAAAGGGGGTACGCTGCGCGGGCCGCGTGTGGTATCCATGGCGCGGACCGGCCGTTTGATATAGGCGATGGAAAAGTTTTCAATGACTGGATCACCGCTTTCACCGGCGGCGTCCAAAATCGGATCTTCCTGGCCGCAACCCGCCAGAAATACGAATACTGTGAAAAAAACCGAAATCAACCGATTTCGGACAGTCGAAAACGAACCACTCATTACCTTCATTTTTTTCCCACCTTGGACGTCGTTCCGGGACTCATATCGGCAAGCGTTTTAGACCGTCTCTGACTATTGTTTTTGATTATCGGCGCCAGATTAGAGATTGCTTGCGAAATCAATCACATTCGGAAAAACAACTTTTCAACATCCCGGATTCTGTGGAATCCAAACAAAGTAATGGCCCGTCTCCATTACTACCTTAAGATACTACCGCCCTATACTACTACAATCACTCATTGCCGCCATAGCCTTACCGCCATAGCCGCGCACTGAATTTAAATTTAATCGTTAATTTAATCGTTAATTTAAAAAATCTCCCTGCGCACTACGTAACTACTTAGAGCATACGCAGTTTATTTTTACATTTCAATAAGATATTTTTCGTTTTGCGCTTAAGGTCACGCCAAAATCGCGGCGCCATACCAAAGCGGCAATTATCTCTTTGTTCTATCTTGGTTTTGGCGCAAACACGCGCTATAGTTCGCCCTTCAACACAGACACATTACTGTGGGAGAGAACGGCTAGTAACGAAAAGCACGGGCATGGCCAGTACCGGCCACGCGGTTTGCGCTAAGCCAATCCGCTATAAGCTGCGAATTTTTTATAACTGATTCATATTACGAATCATGTGCCCGTGGATAACACCGATATCATGCAGTCAGTGTTAATCCGAAAACCGTCGCCGAAGGCGCAACACCGTCCGGAATCGCTCAGGCAAAAGAACCACAGCTAATCGTTGACTCTGGAGAGCGATCATTTACGGCCAGCAGCAAGCACCGGGCTGGTAAAATGATCCACCGAAGGGGCAGCGTGCTGGCCAAGCCTTTCGCCTGGCCTTGCTCACGCTTAACTCTCAGGTAACCGAGGACAGAGGGGCGGTAGAATTCCTTTTTTATGAATCGAATTCTACCGCCCTTTTTTGTTTACCGGCTTTTGCTGCGTTACACAGTAACGGTTCAAAACGATCACTCAACTTAACGGAGTCCCCATGGCGCAACGCACTGCACTCTACGAAAAACACCTCGCGGCCGGCGGCAAAATAGTCGACTTCGCCGGCTGGGATATGCCCATCCACTACGGTTCACAAATCGAAGAGCACCACACCGTGCGCAACAGCGCCGGGGTGTTCGATGTTTCCCACATGACGGTGATCGATTTTAAAGGCGCGGCGACGCGCGAATTCCTGCAATACTTATTGGCCAATGATGTCGGCAAACTCAACACGCCGGGCAAGGCGCTGTACAGTTGCATGCTCAACGAACGCGGGGGTGTCATCGACGATTTGATCACCTATTATATGCAAGACAACTGGTACCGCATGGTGGTGAATGCCGCCACCCGCGAAAAAGATCTCGCCTGGATTAACCGGCAAGCGGCGCCGTTTGCCATCGAAATTACCGAACGCGCCGAGTTGGCCATGCTGGCGGTGCAGGGTCCGGAGGCGCGCGATAAAGTGCATGCGGTCATGGGCGGCACAATCAACGCGGCCCGGGAGCTTGCGCCCTTTTTTGCCGCGCAGTGCGCGGACATTTTTATTGCCCGCACCGGTTACACGGGCGAAGATGGTTATGAAATTATACTTCCGGCCGGTAAAGCATCCGGCTTGTGGGACCAATTGCTGGCGGCCGGCGTCAAGCCCATCGGCCTGGGCGCGCGCGATACCTTGCGCCTGGAAGCGGGCATGAATCTCTACGGGCAGGACATGGATGAAACCACCACGCCCTTGGAATCCGGCCTGGCCTGGACGGTTGCCTGGCAACCCGCCGAGCGCCGGTTTATCGGACGCCCGGCGCTGGAACAGCAACGCGAAGCCGGTGTACAACGCAAACTGGTGGGACTGGTGTTACTGGATCGCGGCGTATTGCGCAGCCATCAAAAAGTGTTTGTGTCCAATGCCGGCGAAGGTGAAACCACCAGCGGCAGTTTCGCGCCGACATTGAATTGCTCGATCGCCTTCGCCCGCGTACCCGCGCAAACCGGTAACGAATGCGAAGTGGAAATCCGCAACAAAAAATTAAGAGCGAAAATTGTCAAACCACCCTTTGTGCGGTTTGGCAAATCTTGTATTGACTGATCAATTATAAAATGTGGAACAACAGCACATGAGGATAACAACATGAGTAATATTCCAGAAGACCTTTATTACACCAAAACCCACGAATGGGTAAAACAGGATGCGGACGGCACATTGACCGTGGGCATCACCGATCATGCGCAGCACCTGCTGGGCGACATGGTGTTTATTGAATTGCCGGACGCCGGTTCGGCATTCAATACCGGCGATGATTGCGCGGTGGTGGAATCCGTCAAAGCCGCATCCGATGTGTATTGTCCGGTCTCCGGTGAAATCATCGAAACCAACGTGGCCTTGCTTGAAACACCGGAAGTGGTCAACCAGGATCCTTATGGCGACGGCTGGCTGCTCCGGCTAAAACCCAACGATGCAGGCGAAGTGGAAGATTTGCTGGACGCTGAAACCTATAAGGAACTCGCGGCCGAAGAAGCGCATTAATCCGCTAGTTAAACAACCAATATATAACTTTTAGCAATAGAAACGACACATGCCTTTCATACCGCATACCACAGCAGAAATACAGGAAATGCTCGGCGCGCTCGGCGTTGACAGCATTGATCAATTGTTTGATGAGATTCCCGCGGCGCTGCGCCACGGCAGGCTCGATAATGTGCCAACCCGCATGAGTGAAATGGACGTTTCCCGCCTGATGCGGGATCGCGCCAGCCTCGACCGCGGCGGATTATGCTTTCTAGGCGCCGGCGCCTACGAACACCATATTCCCGCGGCGGTCTGGGAACTTGCCACGCGCGGGGAATTTTACAGCGCGTACACGCCTTATCAGGCGGAAGCCAGCCAGGGCACCTTGCAATTGCTGTATGAATTCCAGTCCATGATGACGCAATTGACCGGCCTGGATGTCTCCAACGCGTCATTGTACGACGGCGGTTCGGCATTGGCCGAAGCGATCCTGATGGCGGTGCGCGCCAACCGCAAATCGAAATCCAAACGCATACTCATGCCCCGCACGGTGCACCCCCTGTACCGCAAGGTCGTGCATGCCATTGTGAAAAACCAGGGTATCACCGCGACGGAATTGGACTATGACCGCAACGGCGGACACATTGACCCGGCGTCCTTGCCAGCGGATCCCGGTGATTTCGCCGCGCTTGTCATACCACAACCGAACTTTTTCGGCGTGCTGGAGGAGGTGGACGCGTTGACGGATTGGGCGCACCAGCATCAGGCGTTGGCCATCGCGTGTGTTAATCCCACCTCCCTGGCGCTATTAAAACCGCCCGGCAGCTGGGGACAGCACGGCGCCGATATCGCCTGCGGCGAAGGTCAGCCGTTAGGTATTCCATTATCCTCGGGCGGGCCATATTTTGGCTTCCTGTGCTGCAAACAGGACTATGTCCGGCAAATGCCGGGGCGCATTATCGGCAAAACCACGGACCTTGACGGCAAAACGGGGTTTGTCCTGACCCTGCAAGCCCGGGAACAGCACATTCGCCGTTCCAAGGCAACGTCCAACATCTGCACCAACCAGGGCCTGATGACCACAGCCGCCACTATATATATGTCATTGCTCGGGCCCGCGGGTCTTGAAACCGTGGCCGCCAACAGCCACGCTAATACCCAGTTGCTGAAACAGAAATTGACCGCTATCAAGGGCGTCACACCGATGTTTAACCGCCCGGAGTTCCACGAAACCGTGTTCCAACTAAACGGGCCCGCGCAAGACGTCATTGCCCAATTGGCAATGCAAAATATCCTGGCGGGATTCAACCTGGCGGATGATTACCCGGAACTCGGCCATGCCCTGCTCGTCTGCGCGACGGAAACCAAAACCGAACAGGATATCGATCAGTATGCGGCGGCGCTGGCCAGGGCGCTGTCATAACTGAACGGCTTACAGATAATAATCGTTACACACGGCATGGCGGCTTTCACGATCAAAGGCAAAACTTTCACCACCAACGGCGAGTTACCCGCCGTTGGCGGCAAGGCGCCGGATTTTTGCCTAACCGACAGCCGCTTGAACGATAAAACGCTGGCGAACTTTAAAGGCAAAAAGAAACTGTTGTATATCGTCGCCAGCCTGGATACCGATGTGTGTGAAACCACCACGCGCAAATTCAACGAGGCATTCAAGCCGCGTGATGACGCGGTGCTGTTGCTGATTTCCGCCGACCTGCCGTTTGCGCAATCGCGTTATTGCGGCAAGGGTAAACTGGAAAATATCCAGGCGCTGTCCGGCATGCGCGACCGCCATTTCGCCAAGGACTACGGCGTGCTGATCCAGGACGGTCCGCTGGCCGGCCTCATGGCCAGGGCCGTGGTGGTGCTGGATGAGAATAACAAAGTGCTCTACACGCAATTGGTTGAGGAGATGACCAACGACCCGGATTATGAACAGGCGTTGGCGGCGCTGGGATAACAACGTCAACTGAAATTTTAATATTTAACAATTTTAATCAAGGGCTAGATACGTACTATGTTGATATTCGACCAAAGCACGCCGGGCTGTGTCAACGCGGCACAGTCACCGGTGGAACGAAAAGCGGTAACGGCCATTCCGGAAAAATTCCGCCGCACGGCGCCGCCAAGGCTTCCGGAAGTGTCCGAACTGGAAACCGTGCGCCATTACACGCGTTTGTCGCAAAAGAATTTTTCCATCGACACCCATTTTTATCCCTTGGGTTCCTGCACCATGAAATACAATCCGCGCGGCTGTAATACGCTGGCGATGCTGCCGGGTTATCTGCAACGCCATCCGCTCGGCCCGGAACAATTGGGTCAGGGATTTTTGGCCTGCATGTTTGAATTGCAGGAAATGCTCAAGGACGTCACCGGCATGAAAGCCGTGAGCCTGACACCAATGGCCGGCGCCCAGGGCGAGTTTGCCGGTGTCGCCATGATTCGCGCCTATCATGACGCCAAAGGCGACATTAGCCGCACCGAAATTCTGGTGCCCGATGCGGCGCATGGCACCAATCCGGCAACCGCGACCATGTGTGGTTACAAGGTCAAGGAGATTCCCACCAATAAGCAAGGCGACGTTGATCTCGAGGCATTGCAACAGTCGGTAGGCCCGCAAACCGCCGGCATCATGCTGACCAATCCCTCCACCCTGGGTGTATTCGAACGCGAGATAAAAACCATCGCGGAGATTGTGCATGGCGCGGGAGGTTTGCTGTATTACGACGGTGCCAATCTCAATGCGATTCTGGGCAAAGTCAAACCCGGCGATATGGGTTTTGATGTCATCCACATGAACCTGCATAAAACTTTTTCCACGCCCCATGGCGGCGGCGGACCGGGCGCCGGCCCGGTGGGTGTCAATCAGCGTTTGATTCCCTTTTTACCGGTGCCTTATGTTGGCTATGACGGAGAACGCTATCACTGGCTGACCGAAAAAGATTGCCCGCAAACCATCGGCCGCTTATCCGCGTTCATGGGCAATGCCGGCGTGTTGCTGCGCGCTTATGTGTATGCCCGTTTGTTGGGGCGGGAAGGCATGCACCGCATTGCGGAATACTCCACGCTGAACAGCAACTACTTGATGATCAAATTGGCGCAGGCCGGTTTTGACTTAGCGCTACCCACCCGCCGCGCCACCCATGAATTTATTATCACCCTGAAACGGCAGGCGAAGGAACACGGCGTGACCGCGATGGATTACGCCAAGCGTTTGCTCGATTATGGCTTTCATGCGCCCACCACGTACTTTCCCTTGATCGTGCCGGAATGCCTGTTGATCGAACCCACCGAAACCGAATCGAAACAGGTTTTGGATGCGTTTGCCGAGGCCTTGGCTAAAATTGACCGGGAGGCAAAAGATAATCCCGAATTGGTAAAAGGTGCGCCCTACTCATTGCCGGTCCGGCGGCTGGATGATGTCAAAGCCGCGCGGGAACTCGATATCGCCTGGCGGCCTGAACTATAACGGCATCTGAAAAATAACAATAAGAGTTTTATACACAATGGCAAAACCCGGCGCTACCGGAATCAAGCGCATTATCAACGCAACCGGTTATTCCTTACGCGGATTTACCGCGGCGCTTAAACACGAATCCGCATTCCGCCAGGAACTGGCTCTGGCCGCGATTTTGACGCCCGTGGCGATTTACCTGGGACAGAATAATATAGAACGATCTATACTTATTGGCAGCCTGTTGGTGGTGCTGATCGTGGAATTATTGAATTCCGCCATTGAAGCCATTGTGGACCGGGTGGGTCATGAACATCATGAATTATCCGGCCGGGCGAAGGACATGGGATCGGCCGCGGTGTTCATCAGCCTGGCCAACGTGGTGATCGTATGGGGTATTATTATTTTTATGTAGTGGATTCTACAGAGTCACTTTTGTTTGACATGCGATGCTGCGCCCAGCAAGTACCGTGTGCCAACCGGTCCGGATTTCACTGAATTAGATAGCTAACTGTATTTTTGTATTAATTGCATTGGATAATGATAAGGAAAGCGATATGCCCGCTTTGATTTGTGGCTCTTATGCCTTCGACACCATCATGGTGTTCAACGATCATTTCAAAAACCACATCCTGCCTGACAAGGTTCACATACTTAATATTTCGTTCCTGGTGCCCGAAATGCGCCGCGAGTACGGCGGCTGCGCCGGCAATATCGCTTATAACCTGAACCTGCTGGGCGGTGATGGAATGCCGATGGCCACCGTGGGCAGCGATTTCGGCGTGTATGGCGAATGGGTGACGGAATGCGGCATCACCGACAGTCATATCACCATCATTGCGGATGCGTATACCGCGCAGGCGTTTATTACCACCGACCTGGATGACAACCAGATTACCGCGTTTCATCCCGGCGCCATGAACTTATCGCACACGAACAGCGTGTTTGACGCCAACGATGTCTCGATCGGGATTGTTTCCCCCGATGGCCGCGACGGCATGTTGCAACACGCGGCGGAATTCGCCGAAGCCGGCATCCCCTTTATTTTCGATCCCGGCCAGGGCATGCCCATGTTCAGCGGTGATGAACTGGTAACTTTCATCGACCAGGCCAGATGGGCCATCCTCAATGATTACGAAGCGCAATTGATGCAGGAAAGAACCGGTGAAACCATTGAACAGCTAGCGCAATCACTGGATGCCATGATCGTGACTAAAGGCGGCAGCGGTTCCACTATCTACACTAGGGACGATTACATTGAAATACCCAGCGCTTCACCGCGCATGATTGTCGATCCCACCGGCTGCGGCGATGCTTACCGGGCGGGAATTCTGTTTGGCCTGATGAACAATATGGACTGGGAAACCACCGGCCGCATCGCCTCGCTCATGGGCGCAATCAAGATTGAAAAAGCCGGCACCCAAAATCATCAGTTCACGTTCCGGGATTTTGAAGAACGCTTCAAGTTTGAATTCGACCGGACTATCTAATACGAATTCAATGCAGAGGCACGAAGCCGCAAAGAAACCAATAAATTATTTGTCCTATAGCAAAGTCAATGACTATAAGGTGTTGGACGGCAATATCGAGATATCCATAGTGTATTTTTTACAAAAACTCTGCGCCTTCGCGTTGCAGTTTTTAAAGTCCCAGCGTTTGTTTCAGCGCCGCCGCGTCGGTAACCGCCGGACGGCACTGATGCCCGTCGCAGATATACGCCACCCACTTGCCCTGCGGCACGCGCTGACTTAGCAAACCGGCTAACACCTGTTCCGTATCCGGTATCGCCAGCAGCAAGCGCCGTGGCGCATACACCGGCGCGCACCAGTCACGCCACTCCTTTAATATATTAACATCGCCGCGCAGTACGACGGTTTGCGGAGGATACAAATATTCTTCCAGCGCGTCGAGCAAGGTGTTGTGCGCATAAGGCACGCGCAGAATACTCTCCCAGGCGGACTTCAAGCTGCGTTCCGCCGCATCCAGATAACGCTGCTCGCCCAGCAAATGCCCCAGCCGTTGCAGCACATAGGCCGCCACCCCGTTACCCGCCGGCAGTGACTCATCCATCAGCGTCTTCGGGCGCTGGATCAGCTGCTCATGATCATGCGAGGTGAAATAAAAACCACCCTGCGTTTGGTCTTCAAATTTTTCCAGTACCGTGTCGGCCAACGCAACCGCAAAAGCAAGATCGTCCGCGTTCCAACGTGCCTGCAGCAATTCCAGAATACCATCGATTAGAAACACATAGTCATCCAGGTAAGCATTCAAGCGCGCCTTGCCGTCTTTGCAGGTAGCCAACAACCGGTCTGACTTCCATAATTCGCGTTTGATAAACGCCAGCGCGGATTCCGCCGAGTGCAGAAAATCCGTGCGCTGCAGGCGCCGGCCGGCCATGGCCATGCCTTTTATCATCAAACTATTCCAGGCGGTTAATACCTTGTCATCCCTGCCTGGCCTGATACGTTCTTCACGGACACGAAACAAGGCCTGACGCGCGCTGGCCAGCAATTCAAGCGCTTCCTGCACACTGACCAGGCAGTGCCTGGCGGTATCCTCCAGCGTTTCGTAAACGTGCAAATGCCACCGGCCTTCAAAGTTAGCCTGGCGGTCCAGTCCGTAGTGATGCGCAATGACATGGTATTCGTCTTCGCTCAACAGGGATTTAACCGCCGCGGCATCCCAAACATAAAACCGGCCCTCTTCACCTTCGCTATCGGCATCCAGTGACGAGTAATAACCGCCGTCGTCCGACTGCATTTCGCGCATCACCCATTCCGCGGTCTCGGATGCGACACGCTTGAAAAACGCCTCGCCGGTGATGGCCCAGGCGTCACTGTATAAACACAACAAAGGGCCGTTGTCATACAGCATTTTTTCGAAGTGCGGAATCATCCACTCCTGGTCAACCGAGTAACGGCAAAACCCGCCACCCAATTGATCATTGATGCCGCCCATGCCCATCGCCTTGAGCGTGGTGATCGCCATATCCAGCGCGGTTTTGTCCGGCTGATTGGCGTGGTTGGTTGCGGACCAATGACGCAACAAGCGGGTAATATTACTGGGATGTGGAAACTTCGGCGCTTCACCAAAGCCGCCATACAGGCCGTCATAACTTTTTTCCAGTTGCCGCCGCGCTTCATCCAGCGGTAAAGGCGACAGGCTTTGGCGGGTCGGAACAAAACTAGCCTCGAGCTGACGCAACACATCCTTTAATGCGTCGTTCTGGCGTTTTACTTCATCCTTGCGCTGGCGATAAAACGCGGCCACCCGTTGCATGATATCGATAAACGAGGGCATGCCATAACGGGGCTGCTTGGGAAAATAAGTGCCGGCAAAAAACGGCGTTTGGTCGTCCGGTGTCAGGATCATTGTCAATGGCCATCCCCCACCCCGTTGCGCCAACATCTGGTGCGCGAACTGATAGATCTTATCCAGGTCCGGCCGTTCCTCCCGGTCCACCTTGATATTGACGAATAATTCATTCATGACGCGCGCGGTAGTTTCATCTTCGAACGATTCGTGCGCCATGACATGACACCAATGACAGGCCGAATAACCAATGGACAACAAAACCGGTTTGTCGAGCTCACGCGCCAGCGCGAGCGCCTCGTCACTCCAGGGATACCACTCCACGGGATTATCCGCGTGTTGCAACAAATATGGACTGGTTTCCGAGGCCAAATGGTTTTTCATAGTCGTTAGAATCTGTGGTGATAGTAAATATTGAGGAAGCCCGATTGTACCTCGTTTGCGATCGGCTTTATACCAATGCGACAGCGCCGATTGTGCTTTATACTGCGCTCCCGCATAATACACGCAATTCTGTTGCCGTTATTATTGGCATTACAGCAAATGTGATGGTTAATCCTGCATGGCCTATCCAACCCTAAAACTTAAGAAAAACGAAGACCGCCGCGTGCTGGCCGGTCATTTGTGGATATTCAGTAACGAAATCGATACCCAGTCCACGCCATTATCCGGTTTTCAACCGGGTGAAACGGTGACCGTCACCAGCGCCAGCGGCAGGCCGCTGGCGAACGCCTATGTGAATCCACACTCCTTGATTTGCGCGCGCATTTTTTCCCACCATGCCCGGCAGGCACTGGATAGCGCGTTGTTTGCGGCACGCATCAAACAGGCGCTTAATTTACGCCAGTATTGTTTCCAGCAGCCGTATTACCGCTTGATTTATAGTGAAGGCGACTTGTTGCCGGGGCTGGTGGTTGACCGCTTCGACAACAGCTTGGTCATGCAAATTTCCACGTTAGGCATGGAGGTTCGTCAAAAAGAAATTACCGAGGTACTGGATGAACTGCTGCAACCGGCTTCCATTATTTTGAATAACAGCACCAGGGCGCGCGAACTGGAAGGATTGGAAACGTTTACCCAGGTTATCAAAGGCGCTGCGCCGGACCAACTTCACGTCATGGAAAATAACGCGCAATTTCATGCGCCCGCAGTGGGCGGGCAGAAAACCGGCTGGTTTTACGATCACCGCATGAACCGGTTGGCGATGCGCAAATGGGTAAAGGATAAAACCGTGCTGGACGTGTTCAGTTACGCCGGCGGTTGGGGCATACAGGCGGCGGTGGCAGGCGCGCGCCGCGTGCAGTGCATTGAAAGCTCGGAAACCGCCTGTGAATTGTTGCGCGGTAACGCGCAACTCAATACTGTTGCAGACCGCATTCACATTAGCACTGCCGATGCGTTTGAGGCCATGACCACGCTCAAACAAGCCAACGAAAAATTTGATGTGATTGTGCTTGATCCCCCCGCGTTTATTAAACGCAAGAAGGACGTGCCGCAAGGCACGATTGCTTATCAGCGGGCGAATAAACTCGCCATGCAATTGTTAACTGAAAACGGGATATTGATTTCGGCCTCCTGCTCGTTTCATTTATCACGCGACCAACATCTGAAGATACTGCGTACCAGCGCCCGCGAAGCCGGCCGGCAGATACAAGTTGTCGAAGAAGGCGGCCTCGGTCCCGATCATCCCGTGCATCCAGCCATTCCGGAAACCGCCTACTTGAGTTGCTTTACCGTGCGCTTGTTGCGGGAGTGATTGCTATTGGGCTGATTGTTAGCAAAAAATGGCGTAATTTTTGAACGTTTTGAGTGTTCATCCCACCCTTACCGGATTTATTGTCGAATAGCGGATGAAAAAGTTGTATGATCGTGCCCTCGATAGAATCACAAACCATTTACCGGCTTTGACCAACACAGAGTTAATTGACATTCAACATGTTGACCTATCCCGCAATAGATCCCGTCGCCTTTCCAATCGGCCCGTTAAAGGTACACTGGTACGGCATCATGTACCTGGTCGGCTTCGGGGCCGCCTGGTGGCTCGGCACCCGCCGGGCAAAACAGCCCGGCTCAGGCTGGACGCCGGTACAAATGTCCGACCTGATTTTCTACGGCGCGCTGGGCGCGGTGCTGGGCGGCCGCATCGGTTATACGCTGTTTTACGCCAGTGACAAATTTTTGCTGGATCCATTGATGGTCTTTCGCGTTTGGGAAGGCGGTATGTCCTTCCACGGCGGTTTTCTGGGCGTTTTGTTTGCCATGTTTACTTATGGGCACAAACAACGGCGCAAGTTTTTTGAGGTGATGGATTTTCTGGCGCCATTGACGCCCATTGGCCTCGGCGCGGGGCGATTGGGTAATTTCATCAATGGCGAATTGTGGGGACGCGTCAGCGACGTACCCTGGGCCATGGTGTTTCCCGGTGCGGGCGACAAACCCCGGCACCCCTCGCAACTCTATGAGTTTTTCCTGGAAGGCATTGTGCTGTTTTTTATTATCTGGTTTTATTCCGCGAAACCACGCCCGCGCATGGCGGTTTCCGGCCTGTTCTCGCTGTGTTATGGCTCGTTTCGCTTCATCGTGGAATTCGCCCGCCAGCCGGACAGCCATCTGGACTTCATCGCTTTCGGCTGGCTGACCATGGGGCAACTCCTGTCCACGCCTATGATCCTGCTGGGCATTGGTTTATTATGGTGGGCATATAATAAAAACAACGAAGCCAAATCATCGGCCAGACAACCGGGCTAACGGCAGCACTGCACACACTGTACAGAGGCGCGAAATGAAGCAGTATCTCGATTTAATGCGGCATGTTAAAACCAACGGCGTTAAAAAAACCGACCGCACCGGCACCGGCACCCTAAGCGTTTTCGGTTATCAAATGCGGTTTGATTTGGCGCAGGGATTCCCGGTGGTCACCACCAAGAAACTGCATTTGCGCTCCATCATTCATGAACTGCTGTGGTTTTTGCAGGGCGACACCAATGTAAAATACCTGCGCGACAACCAGGTCAGCATTTGGGATGAATGGGCGGATGAAAACGGCGATCTTGGCCCGATCTACGGTTACCAATGGCGTTCCTGGCCCACGCCCGATGGCCGGCATATCGATCAGATCGGCCAGGTTATCGAGCAGGTTAAAAACACGCCCGACTCGCGCCGCCTTATCGTCAGCGCCTGGAACGTCGGTGAGCTGGACAGGATGGCGCTGCCGCCGTGCCATGCGTTTTTCCAATTTTATGTCGCCGGCAATAAATTATCCTGCCAGCTATATCAGCGCAGCGCGGATATCTTTCTCGGTGTTCCTTTTAACATCGCTTCCTATGCATTGCTAACCATGATGATCGCACAGGTTACCGGCTTAATGCCCGGCGAATTTATTCATACCCTGGGTGACGCGCACCTGTACCTGAATCACCTGGAACAAACCGGGGAACAGCTCTCACGCAAGCCTTATCCGCTGCCTGCCATGAAGCTTAATCCGGATGTTAAATCCGTGTTTGAGTTTTGCTTCGATGATTTTGAGTTGGCGGGTTACCAATCCCACCCGCACATTAAGGCGCCGGTGGCGGTATGATTGTATCTGTGATTTGGGCCATGGCGAAAAACCGGGTAATCGGCGACAAAAACCAATTACCCTGGAAACTGCCCGCCGACATGCACTGGTTCCGCCAGCATACCTTGGGCAAACCGGTGATTATGGGCAGAAAAACTTTTGAATCTTTCGGCGGAAAACCCCTGCCCGAGCGGCAGAATATTGTTATTACCCGGGATAAAAGCTACCACCCCGCGAATGCGTTGGTAGCCCATTCCATCAACACTGCGCTTGACCTGTGTGACGACGCGGACGAAGTCATGATTATCGGCGGCATGTCCCTCTATGAACAAGCCTTGCCGATCGCCGACAGACTCTATAGGACCGTGGTCGATGTGGAGCCGGCGGGTGATGCTTGGTTCCCGGATTTCGACCCGAACCAGTGGCGGGAAATCGAGAAGCATCTCCATGAAGCTGACGATAAGAATGCATACCGCTGTGAATTCAGTATCCTAACAAGGGCTGTCGAATAGCGTCCCGGCTATTGCGCTGGACCTTATCACCATCCACACAGCATCGTTGCAAACTGCGTAACTCAGTTGCGTGCTACTTAACGCTGGCCTGTTGCGGAAAGGACTGTTGCTGCGCGCATTTGTAAAATACCTCTACCGCGTAGGCATGGGGCGAATCTTCCCACAAATACGCCGACAGAATCACGTTCAGGGTAGCGGAATCGAATGCACGGCCGTCGGTACCGGCGGGTTGAGGATGCAGCGCCGTCAGCTCCAGCGCATGCTCAGCCGGAACACCTAGCCTGGAGTTGATCACTGAATCCATTCCGATCATCGCTTTGGCAAAACAATCTTCCTGATGACCTCCAAACGCGCTGTTCTCATAGGCCGAACTAAAGCCAGGCATCACTCCCAGTATTGATGCCAGTACGCTGCAGTGCACGAGCTTCATAACATTCCTCCTTTCATTGCAAGGTGGAACCAGCTAACTCTACCCCTCGTAGTGTTTCAACCTGTTATCTTTTTAAAGCAGCTGTCCCTGTGCGTTGTTAAACTAATAGCGCCAAAAAAAACAGTTCTAGATTTTATTTATGCATTCATAATTAGAGTGTGTACGATTTTTTGGAAAAATCCATATAAGCTTTTATTATGGAGCGTAAGCATTTCGAAAAACCGGCTGTAAAAAAGCGGATTTGGTAAATGCACATTAAATTTAGGATAAAAGTAACGTAACTACTCACCCCGTGTGCAGCCTAGGTTAAAGCGGTGCTGGATTAAATAGACTGTAAATCCGTAATTTGACGGGAATTAGTTATTGGTAATGGGTGTTCAGCAACTGCTGGGCTTTTTCCGCCGCGGGATGCTGCGGACAACGCGCCAGCAATTGTTGCCATACCAGTGCGGCTTCTTTCACTTGCCGTTTTCCCCGCAGCAATAACAAACCCAGATTCAAATAAGCATTCGCAAAATCCGGATAACGGGATATCACTTCCCGGAACTTACGTTCCGCCAGGCCTAAATCACCGTTGTCCCAATACATCGTGGCCATATCGGTCAGCACACCCGGTTGATCGGGATTGAGGTTCAACGCGTATTGGTAATACACAATGGATTGCGCCGTATTACCACGATCATAAAAGTGGTTTCCCAACATCACGGCGGCTCCGGTATCCGCGGGATTCTCATTCAGTTGCTGCTTTAGCTGCGCTACGATGTTGTCCAGATTTTCGTCCATGATAAAACGTATGTCCTATGTGATCCCTTTGAATTGTTAATTCGCTGAATACTTCGACTTTACATTAAGCAAGCACTGATCCAGTGTATTGACAACCAATGTACACGACGGATTCGTTAAGAAACTGTGAAATATTTACATCACAGTCCCTTACTATTTACGAATCAGCGGCTGGCAAACGTGTATTGCCGGGAATCGCTTTAGGGATTAATTGGTTTAACCGGTTTTTACATCGGCCATCGCATTACCCGGCGGTTGCGGATTCCTGGACCGGATTTCCTGCAGGCGGCTAATCGTACGCTCAAACTCAAACACAAACCGCTGACCGCCATACAAATCCCCCGGCCACGCGTTGGCGCTGATAATCAACCCGGTATCACGATCATAAAATTCATCGACCAGATTGATAAAGCGCCGCGCGATATCGTCGTGCGACGCATTCATTTTGTGCACATTGGAAATGATCACAAATTCGTAGCGCCGCGCCAGCTCAATATAGTCAATGGTCGCACGCGGGCCGGCGCAGAGTTCCTCGAATTCAAACCACACAATGTTTTCCGCATGCGCCCGCGCATGAACCGGCCGATTGCTGATTGTAAGTTTGGATTCCTTGGTAGCCACCCCTTTCGCCAGCATACCGAACCGCTCTTCCAACAACCGGTCTGTATCCATCGCCAGCGGACAATAATAGTTTCGATTGGCGAGGTGCTTGTGCAGGCGATAATCCTTGTCACCCTCAAACTGCAAAACTTGGCTGCGCTGCTTAATGAGTTCTATGGCGGGTAGAAACCGGCTGCGCTGCAAACCATTAAGGTATAAGTCATCCGGTTTGACATTGGACGTCATAATAAATACCGCGCCCTGGCGGTACATCTCATCCAGCAAGCCATATAGCAGCATGGCGTCCGTGATATCCGACACATGAAATTCATCCAGGCAAATCACGCGGGCTTGCGCAATCAACGCACGCGCGACCGCCTTTAATGGATCGCGTTGCTGTTTTTGACCCGCCAGCGCAATATGTATCCGTTGCATGAATTCATGAAAATGAAATCGCGATTTTTGCTTAATTGGCAGGGCGTCAAAAAACAGATCCATCAACCAGGTTTTGCCCAGCCCGACGCCGCCCCATAGGTAACAGCCTTTGATTCCTTCCCCGTCTTGCCTGCGCTGAAAGATACCCGCCAATCGGCGTTGCAATGGTCCTGGGCTTGGCCGATCCTGCAATAAACCGGCATATAACCCGTCCAGGTAGTCAACCGCCTTCGCCTGGGCGCCATCATTATGGTAACCTTCGCGAACAACGGCATCCTGATATACCTTTTTAAAACTCATAACACAGCCTGGTGGATTTCTATTTTGCGATAGCTAAACTAGCGACAAGGTTTTGCCGGGCTTTAATCGTTGCGCACGGAAGCCATCACAAGGAAAACCATTGATGCGAAACGAGATGCAAAAAACAGCGTTTTTCATTTTATTATTCATAGCGGGCATATTTAACCTGGCCGCCTGCGAATCGTCAAAGCAAAGCCAGCGCGCAGCCGCGCCATTGGGCGACAAAGCCGCACTGGAAAAGCTCGCCGCCGCCTACGAAACGGCAGCAAAGCCGATCCCTACCAGCCCGATGCAACTCCGGCCGGAAGCCCGCAAACGCTTTGTCGAGCAAGTGTTTCGCGACGCAGGCTATGACTATTTCGCGACGCTGCAGGCCTTGTCAAAGGTAGCCCCGGAATCCGTTACCCAGTACCATAAAGACATTAAACAACTACTGTTTCTGCCGCATTACGGCACCGTCTTCGAAGAAACAAAATCAATTTATAACGAGCAGGAAACACAAGCATTACAGACAATCGACAGCATTGTGAAGTAATCCAGAATTTTAACAAGCATGGGCTTACTCACTTTGTTATCGTAACCCTATAAGCTTACAAAAAATCATCAAGCCAGGGCCGTCCTATTATCCTAGAATCCGCAGTTGGACGCGGTGGAGTGTGCGATTTTCAGAGTGCAGGGCAAGGCGCTGCGCTCTATGGAAGGGAATGCGGAATGGTCGTTCCATTCCAAGGAGTTGCAACGCCACCATGCGCTTTGACGATCGTGAAGACAAGCGTGCAATCCACTGCGTAGCGTTG
>DATCIR010000137.1:0-8922 GCA_036507695.1 Gammaproteobacteria bacterium | reverse complement strand
GCACCAGTTGGCCAGGCCGGTGTTGGCGCAGAAACCGCCGGTGATGTAGTCGTGCATGATGATCGGCGCGCCGATGGACTTGGCGTGCTCGGCGCGCTTGTACATCTCTTCCGGGGTCGGCGCGGTGACGTTCAGGTAGTGACCCTTGCGCTCGCCGGTTTCCTTCTCGGCCTTGTTAATCGCTTCCATGACGAAGTCGAAACGCTGACGCCAGCGCATGAACGGCTGGCTGTTGACGTTCTCGTCGTCCTTGGTGAAGTCCAGACCGCCGCGCAAACACTCGTATACGGCGCGGCCATAGTTCTTGGCTGATAGGCCGAGCTTCGGCTTAATGGTGCAACCGAGCAGCGGACGGCCGTACTTATTCATAATGTCGCGTTCGACCTGGATACCCATCGGGGGGCCACCGCAGGTTTTCACGTAAGCGATCGGGAAACGCACGTCCTCGAGGCGCAGCGCGCGGATGGCCTTGAAGCCGAATACGTTGCCGACCAGCGAGGTGAACACATTCACCACCGAACCTTCTTCGAACAAGTCCATCGGATAAGCGATGAAAGCATAGAAGCAGGTGTCGTCACCCGGCACGTCTTCGATGCGATAAGCGCGGCCTTTGTAATAATCCAGATCGGTTAACAGGTCAGTCCAGACCGTGGTCCAGGTACCGGTGGAAGATTCCGCGGCAACGGCGGCAGCGGCTTCTTCACGCGGCACACCCGCTTGGGGAGTGATTTTGAAACACGCCAAAATATCCGTTTCGTTCGGAGTGTATTCCGGCATCCAATACGTTTCACGATACTCTTTTACACCTGCGTTATAAGTCTTTGCCTTTGCCATGTTGGCCTGTCCTCAGTTGCGTTAATAAAATTTTTATAAACCGTCGAAAGTTTATAAAGCCATTTTTTAGTAAAAAAAGTTGCGTGAAAAAATTTAACAAAAAAAAACAATCTATCGCGGCGCTAATGCCGCGGCGCCGGCCTGACTCAAATCGTGTTTGATTTTTGTGGATCGCTTATGAATACCACAGTTACGATGAGCGTTTATTGCTGTGGGACAAATTATAAGGATTTGAAGTATAAAGTGAAGTAAATAGTATTTATATTTTACATATGTATTTACTTATATATTTACTGGTACTTTGATATCTGTACTTTCTTGTTAATAAAACAAAGGCGCTGCATCGGCAACGCCTGTCTCAGTGGTTTATTATTTTAATGGGAAATAATTATAGTTAACAGACGGTTAGGCGGCATCGCAAATCTGGGGATTCGCTGAAACAGACTCCAACGCCGCATCATAAAGACGTTCAATGCCCCGGCGCGCGCACTCCGCATACACCATATCGAGTGCGACCTGCACATCGATGTCTATCGCCTCCCCACCCAAGGTGGCATTATGCAGCGACTGGCATAAACAACGCTTGACGAACCGGGATAGCGCTTGTTCGGACATGCTTTCGAGTGATTCTAAAAGTGTGTCGAGATCCATAAGTACCTCATATGTAATACTATTTTTAAACGTTGGGTGCTTTCCATTGCGCTACAGCTCCTCTGGATAATTGGTTAATATTTAGCTAGTTACATCGTCCGCAGAAATCATTTTCTTTATGGTGTCCCATAAACTTTTTATTCGGCGTACAAGCCTCGGGCTTTTCTTGCGGCACTTTTTATTCCGGTAGAAGAAGGAATGATAAATGACGCCCACTGATCGGCGAAACGCGGACCGCGATCACTTGTCATAGTCAAGGCGACGCATAATAATGCCCGGAAGGTCCAACCGGGTGTTCGCCGGTTGGAGCGGTCAATCGTAACTATGCGGCAAGACACTTTGGTTTAATTGAGGAGGTAACAACTGTGATGAAACAATCTATTAGCAAAACAACGTTCAGCAAAGCAACCGGTATCAAAACACTGCTCGCAGCAGCACTATTAATCGCACCCGTAGCCACCTGGGCCTGTGACGCCGCAGGACCGAGCACTCATATCGGCACTGTAAAGTCAGTGGATGCATCTGGTAAAACCTTTACCATTATCGATGCGCAAACCCGGACGCCTATCACGTTCGCCGCGAACAATGAAATCATCGACGGACTGAAAGACGCCACAGGCAGTGTGATGGTTAATTATGAGAAAGTGGAAGGCAGTGACAATCTGAAAGCGGTAGGCGTGACGTTCTAATACCGTGACGGCCTGAACGGCGCTTCCCACCTGACCGGCTGCTCACTTTAATCGCTACCGAACTGTCCGGCTGGCAAAAACAAAAAGGCGGTAAGCAATTACCGCCTTTTTTATTTGGTTTCCGTATGCGCAAAACGATTCTACTAATTTCCAGCCGGTTAACTATCCATCGTTCCGCCTACCTCAATCGCCGACCGGCAAAATCGTAAACTCATGCACGTCAACCATGCCCGCCAGATGATCCGCCAGCTTCTGATAATTGTTCGCATGATTCGTCACGAGATTCATTCGATACTCCAGATAACGGCCATCCTCTTCCCATTTATAGCTGGGATTACTGCCACGGATTTTAAATTGCTTCACCAGTTCATGCAGCTCCTGGCGTTTCATGACCGCACGCGTTTTAAAACGCACCACCAGCCGGCTGTAGGAACGGGAGGGTATGAGCCTTTCCAGCCAGCCAAAGAAACTTAAAACAATCAGGGTTAACACGGTTGCCATGATGCCCGCTGAATAAAACCCCATTCCCAGGATGATGCCAATAGATGCCGTGATCCAGATGGATGCCGCCGTGGTTAGTCCGCGAATCGTGAATTTTTCTTTCATGATCACCCCCGCGCCCAAAAAACCGATGCCAGTCATCACACCCTGCGCCATGCGGGTTGGATCCACCCGAATCGTGTCCAACGGCACATCCATTAACAGTTCCCATTGAAACGCCGTCAGCAGCATTAACAAACTCGAGGCCATGCACACGAGCGCATGAGTACGTAAGCCCGCGGGCCGTCCGGTATAGGCCCGCTCCAGCCCAATAAATCCACCGGCGAACAAGGCGGCCAACAGCCGGGTCGCTACCGTGGTTAGATCTTCCATCGTGGTTTTGCCATGTGTTAATAGAAACCCGTCATGAGTTACACAAAAGTTATTCGTGAAAATTCAGCCTAATCGTCCCCAGCCAATAGCGTACAACCCTGATCATTGCGACTGTTGTAAACGCACTGGGCCCACTCCCCGCGCCACGCACGCCGTTCTACCCATATAAAAACCATCCAAATCGATCGAGCTTCAACAAATTTCACGCTATAAGCGCCTGATAATTAAAGATATCAGCAGCATTGCCGTTACCCAATCGAATGACTCAAGAATCACAAACTGGATGGGGTTTAGTTGCGCGTTTGGTAACGGCGTTGAGCTAGCTTACCTCAGTCAAGCAATGCAAGTTTACGACCAACCAAACAATCACATTGGTCACACGATGGCGTATTCACGAAGAGAATTTCTGCAATTACTCGCGGCGGCGGCTACCGCGGGCTTATGGTCCCACCCTGCCTCGTCCGCGCAAAACCGGTCCGCGAATCCGGCCGGCGCTTCGCTCATGGCAGGCGCTGGCAACCTCTGCGACATTCCCACCCTGCTCCCCGGCGCCCCTATCACCCTGGAAGATGTCATGGCGCAAACCGCCATAACCTATGCGCAGGTAACCCGTAACGAACGCAGTGGTGAACAACTTAAAAACATACTGGAAGATATCGCCGACAACCGCTTCAGCCGCGATCCCTACAAACAACAAGGCGGGGATATGGTGCGCGTCGGCGCATTGCACTACCGGCTGGACCCGGCAGCGGCAATGGGATCACGCATCAGCGCATTAACGCTGCACGGGAAACCGGTTCAACCCAATAAAAACTATGTTGTCGCGGGATGGGGCGGCGTGCAGGAAACTGAAAATAACGCACCAGTGTGGGATGTGGTGGCTGATTATTTACGGGATAAAAAATTCATTGCGGTCAGCGATGTCAATCAGCCTGCATTGCCGGATTTAACCGGCAACAAGGGCTATCAAGCCCCGGCGGCATAAATCCAGCAATTCGTTAATAGCAGTAATACAAGACAATAGCCAGCTTACCAAGCTAAGCAGCATGGGCGTATCCCGGCGTGAATTTTTGCAACTTTGGAGGTTAGAAACGGCAAGGCCAGCAACAAGTACGTGGCGGGCGCATGGGCGGGCATGGACGACGGCCAACTGGGAAAACCCATCTGGGATGTTGTCAGCGAGTAGCTGCGCAACCAGAAAGTCGTGAAATCCGTCAAGCTCACTACACCCCGGCTGAAAAATACCGCGGACAATAAAAGCGTCGCCGAGCGCTTTCAGTTGAAAGAATGCACCTGATATATATAGATAGTCTTTGTTATTAAACCAAAGCAGCCCTGCCTGAGAATGTCGTGTCGGGTGCATTCATAAAAACAACGTCGCCGTTTTCGTTGTCATTAAGGAAGCTCTGATTAATTGATTTTCTGCCATTTCGACCACAGGGAGAAATCTTTAACTGGCTGACTCATCTCGTGGTTTTTACTGCCAGGATTTTACGCTTTGCGGATGTCGTTCTCCCAAAACCTGTCGATAGTCTCCGATTTCATGGAATCTCCCTCGCTATTGTTTTGCGCGCAATTTAACCGTGGTGTAAGGGGTACTGCTTATAAAAGCAGTCGTCTACCAAAATCAAACAATATGTCCACCATCTGTCTTTTACAGACTTAGTGACATTGTCGATAAGTCAGTAAATTTGACACAGGCAATAAATACAGCCGGGTAAACACCTTTTGATGGGTAAAAAAATCCGGCAACCGGTGGCGAGTGCTATTGAACGAGCACTCAAATAATCGTCCCGCTGGCTAGAATTGATGGCCTATCTAAGCTATAACAATATGAAAAAAAGAATAAATCAGAACAGCAAAAGGGCGGTACCTTACCCATTAAAAACTGGGACAGCAGATCCGGTCAGCTAAAGTTGATTGACAACGTGAATCGCAATTGGCAATGTTCGGAAAAAGATTTATAAACTGTGTCGATAAGTCTGGAAAAATGACAATCTGTATAAACAACTGTTAGGGCTTACAATCATTTAACAAATTAAAGGAGCATATTAAGTGAATAAAGATGTTGAAGCAGATTTCTACTTTAGTGATAAGGATTACAACTCATCGGCTGCTGGTAGCACGGAAACGATGGTTCACTTTGGCAAAGTAAAAGTAAAAAACACAGAAGTTAATTATATTGCGTTTAATAGTGATCTAATGTTGACAAAAACACCTACGGGCATAATGCATAATAAATTTACTTTTGATGTTACTAACCAAAATCCAGATTTTTCCAACGACTTTAATAAATACAACTACGACAAAGATGATGTTTTCTCTGGTCGTTTTGTGTTCCCTGATAAATCAGAATTAAAATTCCAGTTTACTTTTACCGGGGAAATGATAGAAAACCAACAAACATCGTATCAAGGGCGGGAATTACAAATAATCACTTTCGGTGATTTTGTTTATTCCACTCAGCCCTAACAAGCGTGTAAACATGGACGCATTTTTCGGTCGCTTCGCTCCCTGCAAATGCGCCAGTTACACTTGGCGTTAGATTGCAGAATCACAGGTAAGGCGAAATGCCCGTAGAGCACGAACTTGATCTTCTCGAAAACGCGGTTGATAGCCTTAACGAGGCACTGCGAAAGTATCAAGAAGGCACAAAGGGAGATCTAAGGGCCTACAAATTTGCAATTTTGCACTTTGCCCACTTCGTTGAATTGCTGTTCAAGTACTATGTCACCCAGTCTCATCCACTGCTTATCTATAAAGACCCCTTCAGCAAAAACATAAAAAAGGAAAAAACGATTGGTTTGTGGGAGGCTGTGCAATTCTTAAAGAACGAAGGAAAGGATGTCGATCCCTCGTTCTTTAGTGACATGGAATGGCTCAAGAAGCTAAGAAACGATATCGAGCATCACAAGTTCACAATGAATGTGGCAGAGGTAAGGCGAGCTCTTGGTCGGCTTACACAGGCGGTAATCGATTTTAATGACACACATGCCGATATCGACATCTACGACCATATTGATGCCGACACGTTCAAGGTGTTTGAAGAACTTGCGGACGAACACAAAGCAGAACTGGCGAATGCACAACGTGAAGCGGCGGAAGAGTCACCCGATGGTGATGTGTATGACTGCACCATCTGTTGGAGTAAGAACACCGCGATCCGCGTTGGAGGGAAGTACATCTGTAAGTTTTGTGGGGAAGAAGACCCAGAAATCGAATGCTGCGTCTGCTCCGAGGTGATTCGTAAGTCGGAAGGGATCGTATGGAATGACGATCATCCTCCACATATCGACTACATATGTGAAAGCTGTGATGACCGCATTAAGCATATGTAACATGCAATCTAACCACCGCTTCCACGGGACGGCGTCGCTAACGCGACGCCGCCCGTGAAGATGGCCGTTAACCGTAAATAAATATGGAAACACATTTATCAAAATTTGCAGAAAGGTTGGAGTCTCTTAACCCATCAGAACATGAGGATATCGTCTCTGTTCTATATGAATTAACAGAAGAAATAGAAAATGAAAAATATGTGGAAAAAGTAATACCTAATATTTTTGAGTTTATGGAGCGTAACCCGTTGGCAGATATAGGTTCGCCTGGTCCGTTGGTGCATTTAGTAGAAAAGTTTTATCCAAATTATGTTGAAGAATTAAAAGCATCAATTGCACGAAAACCGACAATACATACTATTTGGATGTTAAACAGAATATTGAATTCTAATCTAAGCGAAAGTGAAAGAACTAGTTTTCTTCAGCTTCTTCTCAAAGCTCAAACAAATGAACAAGCTGATCAAAGTGCTCGAGAAGAAGCTAAATATTATTATGAATATCAATTGGAAAACAACGGCTAACCAGGGCACCCATTTGACCGGCAACCGCGGCGCTCCGCTTGCGGTAGCCGCCAAATGATGCCAGGCGTTGGCCTCGAATAGAGACAAAAAACATATGGCGCCATCGATGGTGGTTTCAGAAAGTGAATCGGTGGAATCAAATGAATCGGCTTCGATAATCACTTTGGTGAATCGGTAGATTCAGGATATGGTGGTTTTTTGAAGCTTTTTAAGGCTCCCTGCTCACTTTCAATTGTGGCGTCAAACCCTGCAAAAACACAGCATAGTTTTGTGGAGCCATCGA
This sequence comes from Gammaproteobacteria bacterium, assembly GCA_036507695.1. Taxonomy (GTDB): domain Bacteria; phylum Pseudomonadota; class Gammaproteobacteria; order SZUA-152; family SZUA-152; genus JAKEGK01. The sequence goes on along the minus strand of DATCIR010000137.1, from coordinate 1,733 downwards.
GCAAAGTGGTTTATATTGAGCTTGTCGGCCAACCAGACCATCAAGCCGACCCGCTAGATAAAGGGTTGAATGTAGGTCGGCCGCTTCGTTAAGCCGTCGTGGTAATCAAAGGTAAGTGCCATTTGCCCGCGGTCGGCTTATGGCAACGTTGGGTTCACAAATGGAGTGTTGGATCTGTGGCGCTGACGCCGATTCCGGCGAGCATCGGGTAAAGGCTTCAGATATGAGAAGGTTCTTTGGAAAGATAACTCCAGCCTCTCCCGTGTTCTTCCATAGCGATGATCGCAGAAATATCCGAATCCATAGCGCCAAGTCAGACAAACTGAAAACGTCGAAGGTGATTTGCCAGCGCTGCAACGACACACACACGGCGAAGTATGACGATGCTTGGACCCTTCTCAGCCGCAGCATTCTTGCCGGGTGGGAGAACGTCAAGAAAACAAAGCGCTTTAAACTCCAAACGGCTTTCCCTGGCAAGGTCGGCCAGCAATCTATTAACTTCCATCTCTATTTCGTTAAGCTGTTCGGGTGCCGTATCGCCGACGAGAATATGCCGATAGACCTCAGTCACTTTGCTAAATGCGTCTTAGAGCAACATCCGCACAGTGGCATCTATCTAAGTTTTAATATGAGGAACATTCATTCAAAGTCTGGCTTGTATGTTGGGATCTCGGAAGTGCATGGAAAGGAATATGGTGGAGTGTGCGAAGCAGCAACGTGGTACTACTCACTCGGTGAACTAGACGTTCAGGTCTCATGGTCTAAAGAAACGCCAATCAGGAATGTTCCATATGCATGGCATCCAGAAAGCGGCGGCAAGATTATTAAGTTCCGCCAAAGGTGAACCCAACATCAGCTTCAACTCGGACGCACATTCCGCTGCGCTTCATGTGCGTCCGAGTTGAAGCTGGCGTTGGGCGTCAATTGCATCTCTCTCATAGTCACAACACAAAGGATAATTCAATGAATATACGATCACTGGCATTTGCATTTCTTCTTCCTTCTACCGCGTTAGTGTTGGCTGCAGAACAACCCGGACAAACTGACAAGGAACCGGCAACCAAACTAGAAGCATTTCAGGTGCAAACCGGAACCGTCGTCATCAAGGGGTACTCCGAAATTGGGAAAATGGCAGGGCTCGGCACAATCGAAGTCAACTCCATGGAGTTTACTGATGCAACGAGCGGCAAAAAACAATCTGGGGTTGTAATCGAAATCAAGGAGAGTGGTAGGTTGGAAAATACAAACCGGTCGTTCATCGACTACGACGAAGTAGATTCGTTGTTAAAGGGGCTCCACTACATCTCGAAGGCCACGCCTGACGTTACAAAGCTGAGTCAGTTTGAGGCTACGTATAAAACAAAAGGCTACTTCAGCGCCACAACCTTTAGCAACCGATCCGGAAAGATTGATGCGGCTGTTAAATGCGGTAATTACCGACCCGCCAACGCGTTTCTGTCACTTCAACAGCTAGGCGAATTGAGAGCCCTAATAGAACAAGCCAAACAGAAACTGGATTCAATAAAGTAGACGCCCAACCCCGCGTTCAACACGGACCTTCGGGTCGCTGCGCGCCCCTCGGCCGGTTAACTCGAACGTTAGCATAGAGAAACAATATGGCGTGGAACAATGACAAGCATGGGTTAGTTTTTAGCAGCAGTGAGTTAAAACTGTACAAGAGCAGCCATACTTGGGCAATGAAAATTAGTATGTTGAAACAGCAAACTGGTATT
>DATCIR010000136.1:0-8631 GCA_036507695.1 Gammaproteobacteria bacterium | reverse complement strand
CCTGGATTCCGGCATCCGCCGCAATGACGAATTTCATTGAATGTAAATAAGGGCTAACAAATAAGCTATTTATAAACTCTCATTCTTTAAGTAAGTGCCATTCAGATCAGTCCTAAGTCCGACAGACTTCTAGGCCAGCACCAAAAAAACTTCAACGCAAAGGCGCGAAGACGCAAAGACTTCAAACTATTGCAACCCAAGCATCCGTATCGCCAGGATACGCTAGTGGACCGCCCTATCTGGAATCCAAAATTCGATCCTCGCCTGTTTTTTAAAAATTATCTGGTTTTAAAAATTATCCGGCTCGCTTAGCGCCACTGCGTTTTTGCGTTTAATAGCGGCGTTGAGTTGCCCACCGATTCTTCGGAAGACCCATTGTTAATAACCAATAACGAATAACGGTCCCGTACTTAGGCCGCGCACTTAGAACGCGTATTTAGAACGTTAGCGACGCGCCGACTGAGATCATTTCCACCGTGTCAAAATCACTGATATCAAAGTATTCATATTCGGCGCGCACACTGAGTGAGCCGAGGCTGAGGCCGGCGCCGATACCATAGACCGGATCAGTGCCATCCTTATTAACGCTGTTGCCTGAAACCAAAGCATCTGAGTCCCAGGCAAATACGCCGACTTTACCAAACAGGTCAATCGGGCCAATTCCGATATTCAATATGCCGAAAAGATCATAGCCGGATAACTCAACATTGATATTGTTTTGCTCCGGCTTGCCAAAATCGACATAACTGGCTTCTATCGCGAGCAGGGCAAATTTAAAACCGCCAAATACCTTGTAACCCGTATCATCTGAATCGAAATCGATGCTGGTATCGGGTTGTCCGGAAATGGATGCGTTGCCAGCGCTGGCGCCAAGATAAAAACCGCTGTCCGCATGCGCGGAAGACATAAGGATTGCAGAAGTGATGAATAGTGCGGAGCCAATGACTTTGTTTAGTTTTTTCATAGTGTGGGTTCCAGTTTGAAAGTAGTTAATCTTATGACGTTCATCGATAAAAGTTAGACCGAAACAATTAACTAATAAAGATCCTGGTTTAAAATTCTTATTTTTAGTGCATCGGCTGTGTATTCCTATAATGATTAACTTGCGTTTGCGCAGTAAACGCCAATCAATGCACACTTTGTAATCAATATGAGCTAATACTGTGCCAGATCGTTTTAGCCAACAATCACAATTTGCGCAATTGTGAATTAATTTGAAAAAATACCGAGGATTTAAAGACGTTTTTGGGCACCTACGGTACAATTTTGCCTCGTATTGGCGCAAGGCGGGGGGGACGCAGGATTGGCAGCTGCGCCGTGCGCTCCAAGAGGCAGTTAACGGAATGATTATCGGAACGAAAAACCGAACAACAAGAGGATAAAATCCATGAATAGAACGTTGATAGCAAGTTCACTGGCGTTAATGACGCTGACGTTTGCACACTCCGCCGGCGCTTTGGATGTCTCGCCATCCGGTTTTGTCGATATGGTATGGACACTATCCGACGGTACGGGTTTGGGTAAGTATGGTGAAGAAGGCCGCTTCGATACCTCCGGAGAAATCGATGTGGAAGCCGGATTGAAAGAAGGCATCAGCATGCGTTTCGATGCGGATATTAATCCGGGCAGTGCGGGTGGTGATTCGGGCCGGTTGGAACAAATCTTTTTGAACTGGGCGATTGATCCCAAAATGTCCTTGAAAGGCGGCGTGTTCAATAACCGCTTAAGCTGGGAACGTGAAGACGCGCCGGACATGTACCAAATCACTCACGGTCAGTTGTGGGACATTTGGGATGCGTCAACCTTCGAAGACGGTAATAATCTCGCCGGTTTGGAATTCAGTTACCAAATTGATAAAGTGAAACTCATTGCCGGTGTCCTGAATGACCTGGGTGATGTCCCCGAGGAGAATTCCGTCAAAATCGCCGGCGAAATTAAAGCCTTCGAAAATCTCGATCTGACCGTGGGTTTGGTGACCCAGGATCAAGGTGTTGAAAATATCATTGATATTCACGCCACCTGGAAATCGGGCAAACTCCTGGTCGGCGGCGAGGTTTTGTTTGCCGATGAGATAATCGACAGCGGCTTCATGGTCATGGCCAACTATCAATTTAACGATAAATTTTCCGGCACCGCGCGCTTTGACTTTGTTTCCTACGACAGCGCCTTCCTGGCCGAGGATACTTCGTCCGTGACCGTTGCGGCGCTGTACAGCATTTCGAAGAACCTGTTTGCCAATGCGGAAGTCCGTTTTAATGATGATGGCAACCAGACCCCAGCCGATGTGGTTCCGCCCTTGGTGGGTGAAGGTGATGGCACGACCGCGCGCCTGGAACTGCTGGCGACTTTCTAATCCTGTAAGCAGCCGTTTTTCAAATCCCCCTTAAAATCCCGTCAGGCATGACGCCTGACGGGATTTTTTATGCCCTGTAATCCATTTCTTGTTAGCTGTCACCTGGGTTTGCAGTGTTGTAAGCTAATGCATGGTATATACCGCCGGTTGGGTTAAGCCCGCCGGACAGGCAACCCACTTACCGCGCGCATGCGTGTGTTGCGGCTTTGATTGCCAGTAGCTGATGATTGCCGTTAAAATTGACTGGATTTATATGACATCTGCCCGGCACCTGTTGTACAGTGTGTCTGTACAGTGTGCCTGAATGGGTCGTTAAAATGGTCTTGCATGAGTTATTGTTATGTTGCCGGGACAGCAAAAATACCAACACGTTCGCTTATTACTGTTACTGACCCTCGCGGTGGTAACTACGATCGGCAGTGTGCATGACAAGAAAAGCGGATCCCCGGTAAAAACGGTAACGATCAGCGGCGCGATTTCGGTAAATAGAGACTCCCAAACTGATTCCGATGTTAACGACCCCTTCGCGCCTTACCTTTCCAATGATTCGATCCCGCAGGCGCAACAGTTAAAAAACCCGGTCACCCTTGGCGGCTTTGTCGCCGTGCCTGGGTCTGTGCCGTTTGGACGCCTGGCAAACGGCGGCAGTGACGTGCAGGACTATTACCAGATCGCGCTGGTTGCGCAGCAGATCCTGTATTTCTTCCCCGGCGATGCAATAGGCCCTACCGGTAATCCATCTACCTGTAAAGCTTTTGACGCGCATATCCTTGAACTCTGTGTCGCGCTGGAGAACGCCAACGGCGATGCTGTAGCGGTGGTGGCGGATGACAGCAATCCCAATTTTTTAACCATCGCGCCACAAAACAGCGGTAACTATTATCTGCGGGTGCAGGCGGAGCAAGGCGCGCGCAATTATATTTTGGCGACTGGCCTGCCCTCCACCAGTGCGCTGCTCCCGCAGGCCGGCGGCAACGACATGAACGTTGAAGAGAATTTTATTCCCGGTGACGTGATTGTGAAATTCAAAAGCAACTTTTTTTCAGTAGCTAGCGTGACCAGCCAGGGGCTGGCGGCGTCCGTGGGCCTCACGGTCAAAGCCGGCGCGCCGGGCCGTTCCCTGTTAATGAGCTTGGGCGGCGCCAGTACGCGGGCCCTGGCTTTGCATACGCTCGGTATCGCGGCCGTTAGCCAGCAAGCCGATCCTGAGCGGCAATTAAAACAGAAAACCATTGCCGTGGTAAACGCGCTGCGCGGCAGAGCCGACGTGGAATATGCCGCACCGAATTATCTGCGTCAGCCGCTGAGGGAGCCCGATGATACCCATTATGGTTTGCAATGGAATTACCCGAAAATCAATTTACCTTTAGCCTGGGATATGACCACCGGTGTGCCTGAAGTCGTGGTAGCGGTCATCGATAGCGGCGTGTTGAACCACCCGGATTTACAGGCATCGTTGCTGGCCGGTTACGACTTTATCAGCAGCACGGCGAATTCGGGTGACGGCGATGGCATTGATAATGATCCCACAGATCCGGGTGACAGCGATGGTGTGACAGCCAGCAGTTTTCATGGCACGCACGTGGCGGGCACGGTGGCCGCCGTAACCGACAATGCCACGGGTGTGGCCGGGGTGGCGTGGAATGTCAAGGTGTTGCCCTTGCGGGCCTGCGGCAAGCTGGGTTGCACGGACTACGATGTGCAGCAGGCATTGCTTTATGCGGCGGGCCTGGCGAACGATTCGGGTGAAATACTGGATCAGGCAGTTGCCGTCGTTAATCTTAGCTTGGGTGCGCCAACCAGTTCGACGGTAGCGCCGCCGGCCTATATCGCCGTGCGCAATGCCGGTGTGATCGTGGTCGCGGCGGCGGGCAACGAGTCATCGACCGCATTATCCGCACCCGCTGCCTATGACGGCGTGGTTGGGGTCAGCGCCGTGGATTTTGCCAGTGAACTTGCTTTTTACTCCAACCGCGGCAGCACCATTGATGTTGCGGCGCCCGGCGGCGATATGACCGCGAACTTAAACAGCGACGCTTATCCCGATGGAATTCTCAGCACCATGGGCTGGGATCTATCCGGCACTTTGGAACTGGGCTATGGGTTTTATCAGGGAACTTCGATGGCGGCGCCGCACGTGGCGGGTGTCGTGGCGTTAATGAAATCCGTCAATCCGGGTATGACACCGGAGCAGTTTGACGAGTGGCTGGCAACTGGCGACTTAACCCAGGATCTGGGCGCCGCCGGACGGGACGATTTTTACGGCCATGGCCTGATTGACGCCGCCAAAGCCGTGTCCATCGCGAACGATACGCCGATTGTGACGGAACCGCCTCCTGACCCATTGATATTGGTGGCGCCCGATGGGCTTGTGTTTAATACCACAACCGATACTCTGCAGTTCGCGGTAAGCAACGGCGGGCAGGCGGATTTAGTCATCGATTCTGTAACTAACGATTCCGGAGGCTGGTTAACGGTCAGTGAGAGCGCTGTGGACGCCAATGGCGTGGGTACTTACATTGCAACCGTGGATCGCAGTCAAATGACGGACCTGGCGGCGGCCGCCGCGGTGATCAGCATTGCGGCTAATGCCACCAATTCCCCACGCGCTATTCCGGTGATAGTCAATAACCAGGCGATTGCCAGGGATGCCGGGTTTCACTATGTGCGGTTGATTGATGCGGACCAGGAACGCGTAGTGAAAACCGTGGCGGTGGGGATCGTGAATGGGCAATATCAATACACGTTTTCTGGAGTACCCATTGGCAACTACGCGGTTAAAGCCGGTAATGATGCCAATTCGGATAGCGTAATCTGCGGCAACGGCGAAGCATGCGGTGCCTTCGCTGCCCTGGGCAATGTGGTGCCAATTACCGTCAGCAGTAACTCAGGCAATTTAACGGGTGTCAACTTTGTCACCGGATTCAATCCGTTTATCACGGAAACAGCCGGGCTGGTTACGTCCACAAAGCAACGGCAGCTGCTGCGCTGATGCAATCGCAGGCGCCTTAGTCAACTCACTGCCAGCAATCGCAAGATTGATTGTCAACGGGTCGTATCATTATTCGAGATAAACCGGCTGCCTCGGATCGGTAAAGCGCAATAATGCGTTGAAACACCCGGATGCGTTTGATGTGTGTCAATCTAAAAATGGATTTCCATGATCATAATGATTGGGTAAACTGCTTTCCATGGCACTATGCGAAACATACACGGAAAAATCCTGCGCCCCGAAACGATCACGCTTATTACCGCGGTGATTATGTTGTTATTGGGCGTGTTGGTGTATTCCATGGACCGGCAACCGGGCACGGCCTATTTCCTGCCGGAGTGGATGCGGCTTGGCGAAGGCCGCGGTTCCGTGTTTGGCGTGTTGGGCCAGCATCTGCCGACCTTGGTGCATGTCTATACATTTATAATGTTAACTATGGCGCTGGTAATACCCGCCGCGTATTACCGCCGCTGCCTGTTGCCGGTCTGTCTGGGCTGGCTGGCTTTTGACAGCGTGTTTGAAATCGCGCAAATTAACGTTATCGCGCGGGTGATCGCCGGCTGGGTGCCGGACTGGTTTGCGGGCATTCCGTTTCTGGAAAACACCGCGAATTATTTTGTTTACGGCCGGTTTGACCTAGCGGATCTGCTGTCCATCGGACTGGGAACACTCGCGGCTTACCTAACGATGCATTTCATTATCAAAAGGAGTACTCACCGTGCGGCGCCACTCAGTCAATAGTCGTATCGTAGTCCGTGCCGCGGCACTGGTTGTGTTAACGCTGTTGGGAGTGGCAGGCATTGTCGGATCCGGGGGCGAAGATATCACCGGCCCTGGTGACACGACGTTGACCGGTATTACGGTGACACCTTCGGCTGTCGCGGGTGGCTTGCCGGTGGGGCTGACCCAGCAATTTAGCGCGACCGGGCTGTACTCCAATGGTACACAGCAGAACATCACCAATAGTGTTACGTGGAACTCCAGCGCCCCCGCTGTTGCGACGATTAATACCAGCGGTGTGGCGACCGCTGTCACCGAGGGCAGCACCACTATCACTGCGTCCTTGTCCGGCGTGACCTCCACTGCCGTGGCGCTTGCCGTCATCTCAGTATCGTTAGAAAAGATCGAGATTTCCCCGGCCATCCTGCCAAATGACCTGCCGCTGGGGCTCAGTCAACAATTCACCGCTCTGGGTACATTTAGTAATTACCGGGCGTATGATATTAGCAACGCCGTGAGCTGGAATTCGAGTATTGGCGGCTTTGCAACTATTAATAGTAGCGGACTGGCCACTAGCGTGGCTGCTGGTACTACTCTTATTACTGCCACTTCCGGGGTAACCTCCAATGTGGTCAGCCTGACAGTCGTTAACAATAAAACAGCGGATGCGTTAATTGTAGAGCCGCAATGGCTCGGCGCGCTGCCGATAAACCGCACGCAGCAACTGAAAGCCTTGTTGCGTTTTTCCGATAACAGCACCTATGACATCACCGACCGGGTTAGCTGGTCGTCAAACAATACGGTGGTGGCCACGGTTAGCAACAATGTTGGGTCGAAAGGAGTAGTGACAGGGTTAGCCACGGGCCGGGTGACAATCACGGCGAACGACAGCGCAACGCTTGCGCCGGACGCTACGGCAACCATTGATGTCACTAACGCCACGATTGTTTCCGTCACGATCAGCCCCGGTGCGGTAAGCGCATTACCCGCCGGTTATTCGCAGGATTTTACGGCCATGGGTTTGTTCTCGGATGGCTTCACCCGGCCGCTGAGCAATCCCTTGGCGTGGAGCTTGAGTAATTCCAACGCCACGCTGGAGCAAACCGGGGCGGTGGCGCGCGTCAGGGGCGTGGCCCCCGGCAGCGTTACTTTATCGTATACCGATAGGTTGGCAAATGGCGCAGCAAGCGGAGCAGTGGGAACAGCGTCATTGGCCGTCACTAATGCGACGTTAGAGTCGATTACGATCAATCCTGGTATTGCTTTCACATTGCCCGTGGCAACCCAACGCCAGTTTTCTGCCCTGGGCACTTTTTCTGATACCACCTCCAGGACTATCACCAATGATGTCGTGTGGAATGCCGATGTTAATACCGTGGCCGTGTTTGGTGATGAGAGAGGTAAACTCACCGCCATCGCAACCAGCGCCGCCAGCGTTTCGGCCAGCAGTTTGAACAGCAGCGCTATGGTAATCAACTCGCCGGCAATTGCGGTTACTGTATCCAGTCAAACCCTGGATTCTCTTGTGATCAATGGCCCGGCGACGGTTTTAGTTGGCCAAACCACGCAATTTACTGCAACGGCCACTTTTTCCGGGGGCAGCGAGGTCAACTACACCGAAGGTGTATTCTGGGAATCCAGCGCTGTGCAGACCGCGACGGTATCGACGGCGGCGGGAACCAAAGGTCAGGTGACGGGCATCTTAGCGGGACCGGAGACACTTACGGTTACCGTGCCGGGTACCGGAGTGACGAATACATTGCAAATCAATATTCAGTAACGCTATTGGTGGTTACTGAGTGGAGTGAGTGCAGAATAATTGCCGTTGCTGCAAAGAAGCGCGGCTTTTTATGGCTCCTTCGAATAGCGCAGCCTCACTATCTTATCGTCACTGAATGATACCAGCGTATACTGACTTATTGTAATTCAATAATTCTCTGCGCCATTGCGTCTTTGCGTTGACACTTTTCTGAATTGAATGCCCGCAACGTTTCTACAAAACAATCCAGTTGATGAAACCGCGCCTCACAACCAATCCGTCAACAAGATACCGACGCCGATGCGGTGCACCTTGTGGTTATAATCAATCAGGTTTTCACCATAACCGTTAAAATACTGGGCGATCCCCTTTAACCGGTCGTTGATCGGGAAAGTATAGGTTAGTTCAATAGTATTGTAGTTATCGTCAAAATCCAGGTTGTTCCTGAGCATCACCGTGGTTTGGTGATTTTCATATTTAAACAACACGGCCACTTCACCGTAACCCATGTATTTCTCTATATCCGGATTGTCGTCATCATCGCTGCGATCCGGTATGCGGTACCAGGGCCGGAGCGAGAAGATATAACGATCCTTCTCGAAAATAAAACCAGCGATGATACGGTTCCAGCTGTGCGACATGGGCTCCGGCTGGCCGTTGGACTGATGATTCAGGGAGACAGTAATGAGCGAGTTTCTTAACCCGAATAGTTTATTGTCCGTATGCAGCACCCAAAGCAACTCCGGTTCGTAGACGGTTTCCCGGAACGGCGATGACAGATCAGTGTTATAGAGTTGCCAGAAGGAC
>DATCIR010000135.1:0-5543 GCA_036507695.1 Gammaproteobacteria bacterium | reverse complement strand
CATTGTGTATGCCGGGGCCGGAATCCAGAAAGGTATTGATTTAACTGGGCCCGGTACCTAAAGGTCACAAGTGCCCTTTGGGTACCGGGGTGACAAAAAGTTACTGGTTCAGAGCTTGCCTGGCTCAGTGAACAATTTTGGGGTTTCAGCGGTAAAATCCCGAAAATTCATCTGCATCATCCAAAAAAAACCACGAAGGAGCAAAACGGCCATGCCAACTTTTGTGCGCACTGATAAGTGCGACGGTTGCAAAGGGCAGGACAAAGCAGCGTGCATGTATATTTGCCCCCACGACCTGATGAAGCTGGACAAGGACGGCTCTGAAACCGGCCATGCGATGAAAGCCTGGAATCAGGAACCCGAGCAATGCTGGGAATGCTATTCCTGCGTCAAGATCTGTCCACAACAAGCCATTGAATGCCGTCATTACGCTGACGTAGTACCTCTGGGCGCATCCGTCCAGCCGCTGCGTGGCGCCGATTCCATTATGTGGACCATCAAGTTCCGTAACGGCAATATGAAGCGGTTCAAATTCCCGATTCGCACCACCCCGGAAGGTTCCGCCGATCCCGCTGCCGGTCTTCCTGATCCGGATGCCAGCAAGCTCGAAGATCCGAACACGTTGTTCACACAAAACGCCCACAAATTCGATGCCAGTCAGTTTTCCGTAAACAAATAGTCGGCGCGAGTTTTTCAAGCGTTCTGCAAGCCTTGTTAAATAATTTCAAGCACCGATAACTACTAGATTTAAAGCAATTTAAGTTGAAAAAGGAAGCTTAGATGGCTGAATTTGGAAAACCCGAAATTATCGAGGAAGAAGTCGACATTCTCCTCATTGGCGGCGGCATGGCGGCCTGCGGGGCGGCAACTGAAATGGCGCGCTGGGCGCAGGCCAGGAACCTGAAAATCAAACTGGTGGACAAAGCCGCGCTGTCGCGTTCCGGCGCGGTGGCGCAAGGCCTGTCCGCGATCAATACCTACATGGGTGAGAACGATCCCACCGACTACGTGCGTTATGTGCGCGGTGACTTGATGGGTATCACCCGTGAAGACCTGGTCTTCGACGTAGGCCGTCACGTGGACTCATCCGTGGAATTGTTCGAAGAATGGGGCCTGCCCGTCTGGAAACAACCCGGTGATGAAGGCAAGAAATTAAAAGACGGCGGCAAACCCGTGCGTTCCGGTAAGTGGCAAATCATGATCAATGGCGAATCCTACAAATGGATTGTGGCGGAAGCCGCCAAGAAAGCCATTGGCCTGAAAAACATCCAGGAACATACTTTCATCGTGCGTCTGGTGACTGATAAAAACGATCCCACCCGGGTAGCGGGCGCGGCCGGTTTTTCAGTACGCGAACACAAACTTTACATCTACAAGTTCAAAGCCTGCCTGCTGGTGTGCGGTGGCGCGGTTAACATTTTCCGCCCCCGTTCCGTGGGTGAAGGCATCGGCCGCGCCTGGTACCCGGTATGGAACGCAGGTTCCACCTACGCCATGGCGGCCGAGTGCGGCGCGGAACTGACCCTGATGGAAAACCGTTTCGTACCCGCGCGTTTCAAGGACGGCTACGGCCCGGTGGGCGCCTGGTTCCTGCTGTTCAAGGCCCAGTCCATGAATGCAGCCGGCGAAGACTATCAGGCCAAAAACTTCGCGGATCTGGCCAATTACGGTTATGACGCCTATGCCGAAGGTCACAAGATGGGGACCTGCCTGCGTAACCACCTGATGTTGAAAGAAATGAAAGAAGGCCGCGGCCCGATTTTCATAGACACCCCCACCGCGTTGAAAAAACTGGCGGAAAACATGACGCCCAAGGAAATCAAACACCTTGAAGCCGAAGCGTGGGAAGATTTCCTCGACATGACCATCGCCCAGTGCGGCGTATGGGCGGGTGAAAACATCGAGCCTGACAAAGAAATGTCAGAATTGATGCCCACCGAACCCTACCTGTTAGGTTCTCATGCGGGTTGCGCCGGTATCTGGGTATCGGGTCCTTCCGATGTACCGGGCACACCGTCGCACTACCACTGGGGCTACAACCGCATGACCACCGTGAAAGGTCTGTTCACCGCCGGTGACGGCGTGGGGGCATCCGGCCACAAGTTCTCATCCGGTTCCCATGCGGAAGGCCGTATCGCGGCGAAAAGCTTGATCAAATTCGCGCTCGACAACAAGAACTGGAAGCCAGAACTGTCCCGTACCGTTGATGAGCTGGTGGAAGAAATCTATCGCCCGGTGCGCAACTACCTTGAGCACAAGGATTACACCACCGCGATCGACGTTAACCCACGCTACATTACGCCCAAGATGCTGCAATTCCGTCTGCAGAAAATCATGGACGAATATGTTGCCGGTACTTCAACGTTCTATCAAACCAATGCGGCCAGCTTGAAAGTTGCCGAGCGTAAACTGGGCATGATCAAGGAAGACTCCTTAAAGATGCGCGCGAAAGACCTGCACGAGTTGTTACGCGCCTGGGAAAACTATCACCGCATCCTGGCCGCCGAAGCTCACATGAAACATATCCAGTTCCGTGAAGAATCCCGCTACCCCGGTTACTACTACCGCGCGGACTTCATGAAAATTGATGACAAAAACTGGAAATGCTTCGTGAACAGCACCTACAACCGTGACACCGGTGAGTGGAAGCTGAAAAAAGTCCAGTACACACAACTGGTAAAACCCGGACCCGGCGAACCTGCAGGTATCGCACGTCCAGGCAGCCCAGTCTAAAACCGGTTGGCTATTGACGTAATCGGCGGTAAGGTAAGTAAAAGTCAGGCCGGGCACTGTAAAGTGCCCGGCCTTTTTCGTTTAAAGCACTCTGCCGGCACATCTCACCAAGCCCCAATCAGCTAGCGAAATCTTGATCAAATTACGGTAAAATACCCCCCTCACAATCAAACCCACTCCAATCGGCAGTAATCCAGCATTTTATTAAGTATCCGGCAATGAGGTTAAGTGAATGAGCACTGAAGAAACCGTCGAGTTAAACGACGAGACCGGCATTAGCGGCCCGGCTGACACCGACCAGGCATTTGAAATTCCCTTTAAAAATCCTGTGAAGCCCGTCCAATATACCTTGGATGACAGAATTCAGTTTAACTGTCACAAAGGCATCGCGTGTTTCAACAAGTGCTGCAAGAGTATTGAAATCCAGCTGACACCGTATGACATCCTGCGCCTGAAAAAACATTTCGACCTGACATCAAAGGAATTCGTTGCCCGTTATACCATGCCCTTCGAAATGGATGCCCATAGCATGCCCGGCTTACGATTAGTGCACAAGCCGGGAACCACCGAATGCGTTTTTCTCACCGAGGAAGGCTGCAGCGTCTACGCGGATCGCCCCACCGTCTGCCGTTACTACGCGCTGGGCAATATGGGCGTTCGCAAAAAAGATGGCGATAAAGTGGAAGATGTTTATTTTTTAGTAAAAGAAGATCATTGCCTGGGCCACTACGAACCTAAAACACAAACGGTTCGCGACTATCTCCATGAACAGGGCGCCGATCAATATGATGAATTCAACAAGGACTGGCGCGACATCATTATTAAAAAGCGCTCCAGCGGCCCCACCATCGGCAAACCCAGCGAACGCAGCATGCAATTATTCGATATGTGCAGTTATGATATCGATAATTTTCGTGAATTTATCCAGAGTCCCAGTTTCCAGAGTATTTTTGATCTTGACGAAGATACCACGCGAACGCTTATCGAAAAGGACGGGGAACTATTGAAGTTCGCCATGCGGTTTTTGAAACAGGTGTTATACGGCGAAACATCCATCCCGATCAAAACAGGCGCGCGTGAACAACGCCTGCAGGAACGGCATGATGTATTGCAAGCGAGAAAACAGGCGGAGATCGAAAAACACAAGAACAAGGCCGCGTTCGACGACTATATCGCGGACTGATGGCGGACCCGCTATACCGCGCCGGTCAGAAATCTAATCAGCCCGGTGGAATTTACGTTTCGACCCCCTGATAAATTCCACCAGGTGGTTAGCATGAGTTGATTGCAGTTGCTCAAGTTCACCCAATATCACGTCCAGGTCACGGTGCGAGCTAAACAGGATGCGGTAGGCCTGCTTGAGGTTGTGCAACTCCTGCGCAGAAAACCCGGCGCGTTTTAATCCCACGGAATTCAATCCGCGGACCTTGCCGGGCACGCCGTCGGTAATCATATAGGGCAGGCAATCCTGGGTTATCTTGCTATTTCCGCCGATCATGGCGTAACACCCCACCTTGGAAAACTGATGGATTTTCACACCGCCTGAAATGAACGCCCGGTCGCCGACATGGACGTGCCCCCCCAGTGCTGCATCGGGCGCCAAAACGATATGGCTACCCAGCTGGCAGTCATGGCCCACATGGCAAAGCGTCATAAAATAGTTGTTATTGCCAACTCGGGTCCAGCCGGTTTCTTTGGTAGTGGCGCGATTTACTGTCACGAACTCACGCAACACATTGTTATCGCCCAGTTGCGCAAAGGTATCGGCGTCCTTAAACCCGAGATCCTGGGGATTACCGCCAAACACTACGTGTTCATGAATGCTGTTGCCATGCCCGATGCGGGAACCGTTCTTAATGACACTATGCGCGCCGATACGGTTGTTGTCCCCCAATTCGGCCTTGTCCTCGATTACCACAAAAGGACCAACCGTATTGCCGGTGCCTAATTTTGCATCGGTTGAAATTATCGCGCTGGGATGAATCTGATTTGCCACTTATCTCACTCCGTTTACTTCGAGCACTATTGGTTTTGACGAAGAATATTGGTTCTGACGAAGACAGTACCGCCAAACCCGCAGCAATAAAGCCCGAGAAAAATAGTTTACTCTTGTTGTTGAGAAATCCAATTAATCTCGAACGCTGTTTTACGGCCAATGATGGTATCGTCAAGCTTATCCGGCATCAGCCATGTCCCATCCGCAACCGGTATTACTCCCGCCATGATTTCCGCATAACTCTGCGGATATAACGGTTGCTTATCGGGCTCGACAATCCCATCCGGATACAGCGGCGCACCGGTCTGCAAATCATATTTATCGGTTGCGCCGACGGTGTGCAAAAACTCATGGACGAGCACGATATTGTTTTTGTGTTCCAGTTTTTTCCCCGCATAGGCGTTCACAACACCGATCAAACCTTTTTCCAGTCCCAGCGAATGTTGCAAGCGGTCATGGGTTTCAGGATCATGATAAACGACAAACATGCGTATATCGGCCGGCGGACCTTGGTACTCGTCAACACGAAACACCCAGTAACGCATTTTCAGGCTCCACCACATCACTTTTAATACCTTACGATCGGCCGGCGGTATAGGCGGCAATTCCTGTATCTGCGGACCCAGGGTGGTAATGACCGGTTTTTCAAGCGGTACGCCGTAGTCCGCCGCTTCGCCGGCAAGAAATACTTCGACTGGCGTAAAGGTATCCTGCGTCAGTTGCGCGATGTATTGATCCGCGGCCTCGCTGCCATCGCCGTTGATCGGGTAAACCACAATGCGTAAAGAATGGCTCCAATTGGTGCTTCGGTACT
>DATCIR010000134.1:0-17972 GCA_036507695.1 Gammaproteobacteria bacterium | reverse complement strand
ATGAGATTGATGCGTTATTGCATGGCGTTTCCACCGACGAAGTCGAAACCCATGAGCATACCATCGTCGAGGAAGGGGACGTCGCGCTTTATGATTTCACCAACCAGGAGCGGATTATCCGCGGACGCATGCCCAGCCTGGAAATGGTCAATGAACGTTATGCCCGGCATTTTCGTAACAGCCTGTTCAAATTGCTCAGGAGCGGTATCGAAGTCGCCGTCGCTGGCGTGCAAATGCTGAAATATTCGGAATATGTTTACAGTCTGGTGGTGCCCACCAGTTTAAATGTTGTAAAGATCCATCCCTTGCGCGGCAACGTGCTGCTGGTGATTGATCCGAAGCTGGTGTTCACCGTGGTGGATAATTTCTTCGGCGGTGATGGCCGTTTGCAGCCCAAGATAGAAGGACGCGACTTTGGCGCAACCGAGTTGCGGCTGATTCAACGGATGATGGCCATGGCCTTTGACGCAATGCAACAGGCCTGGAAACCGGTCATGGATGTGGAACTGGAATACATCAGCGCGGAAGTAAATCCCCAATTCGCCAACATCGTGGGTCCCAATGATGTTGTGGTAGTGACAAATTTTCTGGTTGAAATTGAAGGTGTGGGTGGTGAATTCCAGGTCGCGGTTCCTTATACCGCGCTGGAGCCGATCCGGGACCGTCTGGACACGGTGTTACACAACGATTCCGGCGATTCCGACGAGCGCTGGTCCAACGCATTACGGGATGAAATAGAATTGTCGACCGTGAATTTATCCTGCCGCCTGGCCCGCAAACAGCTGACGTTGCGGGATATCGTGGCATTAAAACCCGGTGACGTGATTCCGATTAATCTGCCGCAATCCGCGACAATCTGCGCGGAAGGCGTTCCGGTATTAAGAGGCAAGCTGGGTACATCAAGAGGTCACAATTCGGTGACTGTTACCGGGCAGGTGCGGTTTCCACCCTGTGAACTGCGCGGTATCAGCAAAGAGGCCATCAATGAACGATAAACGAAGCGACGCAAAAACCATTGACGATGAGTGGGCGGCGATCCTGGGCGATTCACATCCGGATTACGCCGATACAACGCGGCATGGCGGCGTGGAAGATTCGCCTTACCAAGAAGCAACCAAAGACAGTGCGCCGCAGAATGTCGAAAATGCCTGCCTGGATGTCATATTGGATATTCCGGTCACCTTGTCGCTGGAAGTCGGGAAGTCAAAAATCAGCATCCGGGAATTGCTCAAGCTGAACCAGGGCTCGGTGGTTGAGCTGGACCGTCTGGCGGGCGAACCGCTGGATGTGCTGGTTAACGGCACCTTGATTGCTCACGCGGAAGTGGTGGTTACCAATGATAAATATGGCATTCGGCTGACGGACGTTATCAGCGCCGCGGAACGTATCCAGAAACTAAAATAAATATTGTTATTATCACACCCTGAATGTCAGCGGTTTCAGGGTGTAGCGTAGCGCCGTATGCTGCCTGCCTTTCAATTCCCCGCACCGCTGCAACCCAAAAATAATTAATACATCGGAATTCAATCACTGGTTGGTAAAAAAGCCGGAACATTGGCGCGCCGCGCAACGATTAGTTCTAATCGTGTATGGCAATGGTATTCCTTGCTGCGTCGCCGTTCAGCGACGCTTCCAAATTCCAGCTTTTTTGAACCGTGCGGCATTGTTAAAAATCCGTAAAAACACAGCTCCCGGCGCTACAGAAGCAATGGAACGCTACTTGCATTTCCAATGTGCGGCTGTTCGTTAGGGAAGGCCGAAGCAAGACAGGTATTGTCAACAGCCGCTCATCTCCAAGCGACACGGGCACCAATTTTAATTAAGCTGCGAACGAGTGTGCGATGTGTGTATTAAACTGCATAACCAAGAACAACCGAGCCCATGTTGTACCTTGAGGTAATCGGGTGAACACGCAAGCCAGGCGGTACGTAGTTAACAATCGGCGCAGCGCGGTGCTTGCAGTTCTCGATGAGCTCGGTCCAAACGCCGTAATCCTTTCCTATAAAAAATCCCAAGCGGGTATTGAAGTGGTTGCCACCGTTAACGCGGAGCAGTCCTTCGATAAAACCTCCGCAACAACCCTTAAACTTCACCTGAGAATTCCGGGCGCGCCGGTCACGATGAATTCCCCGGTTGCGTTGCCGTGCCGGGAGCAAGAGTTTTTAGGGCTGAAAACGGAACTGGTTCACATAACAAAAACTACAAATACGCCGTCACTTCGATTGGGAACGATTCCTGCAAATCATGCAGCAGGGAAAATAAGCAGGGTAAGGCTGGCTGTGTTGGAAAAACAACAATGCCTTCATTCAACGGCCAGACACCTGCTTCCAAGGAATTCACCAACAAACAGCGGTATGGATTGAAATCAATGAACAAGGTAGCAGCGAAAGCGATACAGGATAAATTTATCCAGGATACCAAGCCGCCTGTGCTTGATAAGCGGAATGAATTAAACAATCCGGCCAACCTGGTTGAACAACAGGTAATAGAGCACGCCTGGGGTGATATCGCCGGAAAAAATCCGTTGCGCGCCCGGCTTATTCGCGAATTGCTGAAGCTGGATGAAGCCGCCAGCCTGGGCGGCCCGCTGTCAGTGGCGATTTTGAACAATTTGCCTGTTGCCTGCTGCAGCAACGGGCAAAAAATTCCTGACGACTTTCACTTGGCGCGCGCGCATAACCTGGTGCGCTGCGCGGTTGGTATTGCTGAGCAGTTAGTGAGGACGCAATCCGCGAACGACATCAGTCTAGACCAAACCGGAATCCGCGCCAATGCTGGTATCTGAACCTTTCAACCAAACTGGCGGTTTGCGGCCCGGCAAAAACCACCCGGTGCGCGTTATCGCCGTTACCAGTGGCAAGGGTGGGGTCGGTAAAACCAGTGTAGCGGTTAATCTGGGTGTGAGCCTGGCCAGCATGGGAAAAGATGTTTTGTTAATGGATGCCGACCTTGGCCTGGCCAACGTCGATGTGATGTTGGGGCTGCGCCCGCGTTTTAATCTATCCCATGTGGTAAGCGGCGAACGCACGCTGGATGAAGTGGTCGTGGAAGGTCCCGAAGGATTGAAAATTGTTCCGGCTTCATCCGGTATTCACTCAATGGCCGCGCTGGAACCCGCGGAACATGCCGGTGTGATTCGCGCTTTCAGTGAGCTGAATTTTCCATTGGATGTTTTGCTTATCGATACCGCCGCCGGTATTTCGGATAGTGTTATTGCATACACCAAGGCCGCCCAGGAAGTAATCGTTGTTTCATGCGATGAGCCTGCCTCGATAACCGATGCGTACGCGCTAATCAAACTACTCAGCCGCGAATATGGCTTGCACCGGTTTCGTGTCATTACCAATATGGTTTCCAGCATTCAGCACGGTAAGGACCTGTACCGCAAGATTTTACAGGTGACTGACCGTTACCTGGATGTCGCCCTGGATTTTATGGGGGTAATTCCAAACGATGAGTATCTACGCAAGGCAATACAACGTCAAAAATCAGTGATTGACGTATTTCCGCGTTGTAAGTCGTCCCTGGCGTTCAAGAAATTGGCGCAAAAAGCCGATAGTTGGCCTATGCCGGCAACGGCGGGAGGACGGCTGGAGTTCTTTGTGGAGCGACTCATTATGGCAAGTCAACATGGAACAGGAGTGTCGTTATGAGTGGGATGGCCGCAACCGCCGAAAAGACCGGACAAAGATATGCTCAAAGCGATAATGAGCAAATCATAATGTATACACCGTTGGTTAAACGCATTGCTTATCACCTGATGTCGCGTTTGCCGCCCAACGTGCAACAAGATGATCTGATTCAGGCTGGCTTGATCGGGCTGCTGGAGGCGCTGCGCAATTACGACGCCACCCAGGGCGCCAGTTTCCAGACCTACGCGCGCATTCGCATCCGCGGCGCCATGCTGGATGAAATCCGCAAGAATGACTGGGCACCGCGTTCCGTGCACCGCAAGGCGCGCATGGTGGCGGAAGTGGTCCGGGAAATTGAGCACAGGACCGGACGCGACGCGCGGGATCATGAAATCGCGGAGGCATTACAGGTCTCGCTGGAGGACTATCACCACTTATTACAGGAAGCAAGCGGCCACCGTGTATTCAGCTATGATGAGTTGGATATGGAAACCCATGGCGGAGTGCCCAGCCTGGTGGAGCGTGATAAAGGACCGTTGGACGGCCTGCAAACCGAGGACTTCAAGCGCAGCCTGGCCGAAGCGATCGCCGGCCTTCCGGAGCGTGAACGCATGGTAATGTCACTTTATTACGATGAAGAGCTAAATTTGCGGGAGATAGGTGCCGTTATAGGAGTTAGTGAATCCCGGGTTTGCCAGATTCACAGCCAGGCGGTGATTCGTTTGCAGTCTCGGATGAATCAATGGATTGGTTTATAAAACAATAGCGATAAAAATGTTTTATAAACCGTAATAGGTATTATCAACGTTGTAGGACAAGATGGATCTAAGCAATGGGAACAGACTTAGACAAGAACATGAAAATCCTGATCGTCGATGATTTTTCAACGATGCGCCGCATTATTAAAAATCTGCTGCGCGATTTGGGATACAGCAATACTTTGGAAGCAAGCGACGGCACCACGGCTTTGCCCATGTTAAAGACCGGCGATTTCGATTTGCTGGTCACCGACTGGAATATGCCGGGAATGGCGGGCATCGATCTGTTGAAAGCCGTACGCGCCGACCGCAGCATTGCCGGTTTGCCGGTATTGATGGTCACCGCCGAATCCAAACGCGATCAGATAGTCGAAGCCGCTCAGGCCGGTGTTAATGGCTATATCGTGAAACCATTTACCGCGCAGACACTAAAGGACAAGATCGACAAGATTTGGGAACGACTCGATTCTGATGCAGGGTAAACCCGTACACGGAATGCAGTAAACGCTTCATTGTCTCTTCTTCATAGTCGGCGAGTCCAGATAGTTTCAATCCTTAGGCACGGTGATGCGGCAGCTTCATCGTGCCTTTGTCGCTTCAGGACGTTGTAAAGAGCGGTATGCGGCATCTATTGCATCGAGTGAGTATTGCATCGAGTGCGTATTGCAAAGAGTGAATGCCAGGTTGTAGGCGCTAAATATTTTACCAGGGCTATCCATCCAATTGCAAAAGACAATGTCATTAAGTTAACCCCGGGGTAGTGGAAAGCACAACAATGATGTCAATGGAAGAAGATGGCGAGTTACTGCAGGATTTTCTGATAGATGCGGGCGAGATACTCGAACAGCTGACACAGCAGATTGTTGACCTTGAGAAATCCCCCGGCGACAAGGAAATCATTAACGCGGTATTTCGCGGGTTCCACACGATAAAAGGCGGCGCAAGTTTTTTAACGCTGGAGCCTTTGGTGGCGCTTTGCCATCGCACTGAAGATGTGTTTAATGTCTTGCGCAACGGCGAGCGGGCGGTGGATTCCGCAATCATGGATGTAGTGCTCCCGGTGCTGGATGTGCTCAAGGAACAATTTACCCAACTTTCTTCCGGCTTGCCAATGCGGGAAGCCGATCCGTGGATTCTTGATAAACTCGATGAACTGGCATCGCCGGAAGGCCGGAAAATTTCCCGCGGCGGTAAACCGGTTGCGGTCAAACACAATACCCAGATTTCCAACAAAAAGAAAAAACGCAACCCGGTTAAGCCAAGCAGTACTGATATTCCGCGGGAATTGAATGGATCTGAGTCCTTGGTTTTCACCGCGCGGGATAACACCCAACCGGATCTGGAGGTGGAGGAAATTTCCAATGAGGAATTCGATGCCTTGCTGGACCAATTTCAGAGTGTGCGGCAGGGTGTGGTCTATGGCCAACAACACAACGGCACTGAGAAACCCGGCGCTGAGCAACCCGGCGCTGAGCAACCCGGCAATTTTCCTATCGATAACAAACCAATCGATAATAAGCCAATCGATAATAAACCCTTCAATAGTAAACCACCCGGCAGCCAACCAGCCGGTGATGTCATCGAAACCGGCGCAGCACCCGGAGTGTCCGAGGAAGAAGATGACATTATCACGGAAGCGGAATTTGACGCTTTGCTGGATGCGATTCAGCGTTCCAATAGCAAAAGCGATCTCGCTTTATCTGTAAATAGCATCAACCAGAAAGGCAAGGGCCATTACAAACCAACCACGGCTGACCACCCAACCGTCACTGACGCCGCGCCTCCCGTCAACAAAACCGCCGCTGCGGCGTCTGGCTCAGCAGCGTCCGGTTCGGCCGCAAGCGGTAAATCACGGGATACGAATCAAGCGGAAACCACGGTGCGGGTTGATACCAAGCGGCTGGACGACATCATGAACCTGGTTGGAGAATTGGTTTTGGTTCGCAACCGTATGATCAGCCTAGAAAGTCTTTTACAACATGAAGAGCTGTCTAAAGTGGTGGGTAACCTGGACCTTGTGACGGCGGATTTACAGTCAGCGGTGATGAAAACCCGCATGCAACCCATCAAGAAAGTGTTCGGCCGGTTTCCGCGGGTGGTGCGGGATCTTGCGCGCAGCCTGAAAAAAGAAGTGAGCCTTGAATTGCAGGGCGAAGATACCGATCTGGATAAAAATCTGGTGGAAGCATTGGCCGATCCATTAGTGCACCTGGTGCGCAACGCGGTCGATCACGGCATTGAATCGCCCGAGGAACGTGAAGCCAATGGCAAGCCGCGCAAGGGCACGGTTATTTTAACGGCGGAACAGGAAGGTGATCATATCCTGTTGACTATCGAAGATGACGGCAAGGGTATGGATGCCGACAAGATCCGGCGTACCGCGGTGCAGAAAGGCATGATGGACGAAGAAGCGGCCGCGCGGCTGGATGATAAGGAATGTTATGTACTCATTTTCCAACCCGGGTTTTCCACCAAGGAAGAAATTTCCGACGTGTCCGGCCGTGGGGTCGGTATGGATGTGGTAAAAACCCGCATCGAACAGCTCAACGGCAGCGTGAGTATCGATTCGCGCAAAGGGCGTGGCAGCAAGGTTATCATCAAAGTACCGTTGACACTGGCGATCATGCCAACACTGATGGTCATGGTCGACAAACAAATCTTCGCCTTGCCATTGGCCAGTGTGAATGAAATATTCCACCTTGATTTGACCAAAACCAATGTGGTGGACGGGCAACTGGTGGTGATGGTGCGCAGGAAGGCATTGCCATTATTTTATTTGCGGCACTGGTTGATCAAGGGCGCCGCGGCGACGGCGTTACCCAAAGAAGGACATGTGGTCGTCGTGAGCATGGGGGTGCAGCGTATCGGATTCGTTGTTGACCAGTTGATCGGCCAGGAAGAGGTGGTTATTAAACCGCTGGGCGCGATATTGCACGGCATGAAAGGGCTTGCCGGTGCAACCATTACCGGTGATGGCCGTATATCGCTGATACTGGATATTCCAGGTCTTATGCATAGCTACGCGCGGCGCCTTTAAGAAAGGACAGTTAATATGCCAGTCAAAGTACTAGTCGTTGATGATTCCCGGTTCTTCAGGCGAAGAGTCAGTGAAATGTTGTCGGTGGACCCGACGCTGGAAATTATCGGCGAAGCGGCGGATGGGCAGGAAGCGGTGGAGCAGGCTCTGAAACTAAAGCCCGATGTCATTACCATGGATATCGAAATGCCGGTTATGGATGGTATTTCCGCGACACGCAGGATATTGGCGGTAAAATATGTTCCCATTTTAATGTTTTCTTCGTTAACCAACGAAGGGGCGCAGGCCACATTCGACGCGCTGGAAGCCGGCGCCGTTGACTATTTGCCAAAACGGTTTGAAGAGTTTTCCAATGACAAACGCTTGGCGGGCCAAAAGCTGTGTGAAAAATTGCATAGCGTCGCCCGGGTTCAGCGGCATCCGCGCTTTTCCAAGACCTGGGAAAACAAAAATATGCCGCCGGCGTCCCCAGGTGGCGTTACCACGGCATCACGTCTTGTAAAGCGCAGTTTGCATCAGGCTCACCGGACGGTCGCGCCGCCCAGTACCGATGAGCCCAGAATCAGAAAGGGCCAGACCAGCATGGTAGCGATCGGTACATCCACCGGTGGCCCTGTCGCCTTGCAAAAAATATTGACCACGTTGCCGGCGGATTTTGCGCCGCCCGTGCTGCTGATACAACATATGCCGGAAAGTTTTACCGGCCCTTTCGCGCAACGCCTGGATAATTTGTGCCGGATTACCGTGAAAGAAGCCAGGGATGGAGATGAAATCAAGACCGGCCTGGCTTTATTGGCGCCTGGCGGGCAGCAGATGGAAGTAAGACGGAATGGCGATCGATACTTCGTGCACATCTATCCCGCAATCGCGGGCCAGAATTACCGGCCTTGTATCGATATTACATTTAAATCGGTTGCAAGCAACGTGACAGGTAAGTCGCTGGCGATTGTGCTGACCGGCATGGGCGCGGATGGCAGTGAAGGCGCGCAGGTTTTGAAAAAAATGGGCGCCCAAATCTGGGTCCAGGATGAAGCAACATCCGTTGTCAATGGTATGCCTGCTTCGGTGATCGAGGCGGGAGCGGCGGACTATGTGTACTCCATCGACGATATCGCAAAATACCTGGCGCAAAAGGTATAGCCAATGGATTTGCTGTCGATTGTCGGGTTGCTGGTTGCGGGTGTCGCGGTGGTGGGTGGGTTCCTGATCGAAGGCGGCAGTTTCCCGGTATTGTGGAATGTTTCCGCGCTACTGATTGTATTTGGAGGAACCTTTGGCGCGGCGATGGTGCAGTCACCGCTGTCCCAGTTTTCCCGCGCCATGGAAATGATGTTATGGGTGTTTTTTCCACCCCGGACCGGCGCGCAGCAGATGGTTAAAAAAATCATGGACTGGAGCAATATTGCGCGTAAAGAAGGCTTGTTGGGACTGGAAACCGCCGCCGAAACCGAACCCGATACGTTTGCCCGCAAAGGTCTGCAGCTACTGGTGGATGGCAATGATCCCAATGTTATCAGGCGGGTCTTGCAGGTGGAAATCAGCAGCAAGAGCCACTCTGACAATCAGGCCGCCGGTATTGTTGAGTCCATGGGACGGTATAGCGTCATTGCGGGCATTCTGGCGGCCGTCATTGGATTGATGCAGACCACGCATTACGCGCAACAAGCGGATGCATTGAGCGCTGGTATTGAAGCGGCCCTGGTAGCCTTGGTTTACGGCTTTTGTTTTGCGCAGTTTGTGTTTGTCCCGTTTGCCGGCAAACTGAAATATGCCGTATCGGCGCAGGCGCAAATCCACAACCTGTTGCTGGAGGGCGTGCTGTCCATCGCGGAAGGGGAAAACCCCCGGAATATCGAAACCAAGCTGCAGGGGTTTATTACCTGATTCCAGGGCTGACGTACTCCGCCGCTGCGTTTGAGAGCATTGCCCTGCGTGTTAAAAATAACCCAATAAAGACAATTAGTTAGAATTCTCAGTGGTTAACCATCGCGGGAATACAACTAATTTCAAGAAATGACCGCAATTTGACGATGAATAGGATGAGGTTCCAGAACGTTAATCCGCCAGCCAAAAAAGGACCGTGAAAAATGTCAGCCAATACCGCACTCCAAGCTCAGGATAATACCGTTCTGCGTTGGGTAACATTTTATCTGGACGCGGAGAAGTATGGCATCAACGTCATGCAGGTACAGGAAGTATTGCGTGTGACGGAAATTGCGCCCGTGCCCGGCGCGCCCGGCTATGTGCTGGGTATTATTAATTTACGCGGCAATGTCGTTACCGTTATTGATACCCGCAAACGATTTGGACTGGCGCCCAAGGGACTGGACGACTCCGCGCGAATTGTCATTGTGGAATCCAACGACCAGGTCGTCGGCATCATGGTGGACAGCGTAGCCGAAGTGGTCGACCTTAAATTGTCGGAAATCGAATCCGCGCCGAACGTGGGCACCGATGATGGTTCGCGGTTCATCCATGGCCTCGCCAGCCAGGACGATGAAATACTGATTATTATCGACCTGAATAAAGTGCTCACTGACGAAGAGTGGGAAGAAGTCACCAGATCCTGAAATCAACCAGCATGGGGAGTCAACCATGGATGTAGCGGCAATACAATCAACCACAAATTCGTTAGCGGCCGCGACCATCGCCATGGCGGTGATGGTATTGCTTTCGCTGGTTGCGATGGCGCTTATGTACCGTTACATTCAAAAAATCACCTCGCAGCAGGACGCCACAATCGATGCGCTGCGCCATAACCTCAATGAATTGGATTCGGGTAGCGCGGGGGTTGGCAGCCGCGTTGATAAACTGGAAAAGAAAATCAAGCTGCTCTCGCGCCGTCAATACCTGTATGAAGTGCGTCAAATGCAGGACAAAAACTACGAGCGCGCCAAGAACATGATTAATCGTGGCGACGCGGTGGAAAAAGTCATCAAGGAATGCAAGATTACCAAAACCGAAGCGGAGTTGATTTTACTGGCGATTCGCATGAGCCGGGTCGCTTGACCGGCTGGTATACCCGCTACGCCTGTTCAGCTTCGGTATCGCGATTGTGCCATTCCAATAACCGCAAACCAACGCTGTTTCCCCGGTGATGCCACTCGCGAAGAAAACCTGCCGACATGTCCACTAAGCAGCTTTGGTATACCCGGCGCGGCAAGGAGATACGCGGGCCTTTCCCCGCGGGACAGATTACCCGCTTTATCCTGCTTGGCCGGATCATCGAAACCGACCAGCTCAGCACCGACCAGCTAGCCTGGCAACCGCTGAGCAATCTGCCAGATCTGATTCCCGAAGCAATGAAATTGGATTTAAACTTGCCTGAAAACAGGGAAAAGTTGCGCATCGCCCGCCTGCGGGAAGATGAACGGGAAGCGGGTGACCGAAGGCTCAAACAACCGGCGCACAACGGCACGGAAACTACCCGCTACGCCAGGAGGGGTGAAGACCGGCGCAAGTCCGAATCCACCGAAGTGATCCGGCACCGCGAAATCAAAACCCAACTGCTGGAATCACTGCGCGAGAAAAAGAAACAGGATTATGTTCCGCGCGTTTTGGGTTTAGTGTTCGTGCTCAGCGCGATTTTTTGGTTTGCGCGATATTATGTGTGAGTTAGTTACTACTAATGTGTACGTTAACAAAGCCTCATGTCCGTTCGCGGGACGCCGAGAATATATCACTACAGGCTTGACGGCGGCATACCCGGAGGGCATAAATCCCTGCCGCCGACACCCGCTAACGGGCGTGAGGCTTTGTTTTTGACGTTATTTAGTATGTCCCTGAATCGCTTCTGTGATTGGGCTGAATACCCCAAGATGATTAAAATTGGTAACTACTCACCCCGTGTGCAGCATAGGTTAAAGCGGTGCTGGTGTCTCCTGCCGGGGGCGTCTGTGGCCAGGGATGGCCGCAGTCGAGCCTACAGGGACGTACTTGTGGCGTCCCCCGGCAGGAGACACCGGCGCCGCCCACGGGTGAGTAGTTACTAAAATTGTTAGTATTAAAACGACTCTGTAGTATAACGCTCAACTTTCACATCTGCCGGCCAGTAACTCGTAGGCAATCCTGCTTTTAATTTAAGGTGCGCAAGAAATACATCCGGCGCCGGTAAGGATTCCCACACCGATGGCAAAAAAGTCCCACGCCGTCCGGCGGTGGTGAGAATCAGGCCGTCTACGCCTGGCCGTAACTGCCGAATCAAATCCTGCTCCGAGCTGAATGTCATGGCTTCGGGTATGCCCAGGATTGAAATATGAATCCGCAAGCGGTCAAACTCCGGTTTTGACAGGGGCGCGAAGCGCGGGTCATGAAAAGCAGCGGCTCTGGCATTGTGCGCGGTATCAATAGTCAAGGGTAGACGCGCTTCCAGTGTGCCGATACAACCGCGCAGTTGATCGTCCATGTGCAGCGTAACGAAGGTCGCCCGTGTTTGAAGCAGTGCGGGCGAATAGTCAGTGAGGTGCAGGGTGCGTTCGTACTCCGTGTCAGCACCGTGTTCAAGTGAATAGCGAATGGAAGCGTTGGCAATCTGGTGCAGGGTTTGCCGGTCAGTGTCAGGCAAAGACATAAGAACCGTAACCTACCACTTGATCTCTGGGGCCTGCCGTGTCACCGGAATTCCGGCAATCCACGGTGGTGGCATGCAGGTGATGGTGTTTGGCATAGGCCAGCAATCCGCGTACCGGTATATAACCACAGGCGTGCTGGGAATCAACTCCACGGATGTCCAGCGCTTCAATGGCCTTGCAAGTCGCCTGATCCATGTGTTGCGCCGTTTGATAATCCTGGTAGTGGCTCAAATCGGAACTGACGACCAGTAAGGTGTCGTCGGCGGCGCAGGCGACTTCAATCAACTGGTTGATGTCCTCGGGCGAGGCCTCGCCCGCGACAATGGGGACCAGGCTGAATTCATTAAGGGTCAGTTGCAGAAAGGGTAAATGTACTTCCAGGCTGTGTTCCATGGCGTGGGCCTGATCCATTTCATTCACAAAAGGAAGCCGGATTATTTTTTCGGTGAGTGCCCGGTTAATGGGGATATTACCCAGCGGTGTGGCAAAAAAATCCGCGCTGCTGGTGGCCAGGCCCCATAACGGTACCCGATGCGAAGGACCGATTAATACCACGGTGGAAATGGTGTCTTTCATGGCTTCAATATAACTGTAGGCATGAGCCGCAACCGGGCCGGAATAGATATAACCGGCGTGGGGCGCGATAATGGCGCGTGGGCTTACCGGTATCTCTCTGACGATGTCATGCGCATCGTGCAGCAAAAGCGTGACCATTTTCCGTAGTTCGGCGGGATCAGCCGGGTAAAACATGCCGGCTACCGCGGCTGGGCGAATTTTGCTCGGACTCATTAGCGCTTTTTACCTCGCAGATCAATTATTCCTGAAATATTTTGTCTTATACTTTTATTATTATAGTTTTTTTAACAGAAATTTTTCCGGTCGTCATTGATCAGCGCCAATTAAAGTGATCGAGTAAACTTATGAATAGCACGCAGCCTCCACCATATTTTCCAACCAAATACTGGCATAAACTGGACGATGGCCGGTTGCAATGCGATTTATGCCCGCGTGAATGCCATTTGAAAGAAGGGCAAATGGGCCTGTGTTTTGTGCGCGTCCGTCACAAGGATGAAATTGTGCTGACGACCTACGGGCGTTCCAGCGGATTCTGTGTGGATCCCATTGAAAAAAAACCCTTAAACCATTTTTTGCCCGGGACATCGGTGTTGTCCTTTGGGACCGCGGGCTGCAACCTCGCGTGCAAGTTTTGCCAGAACTGGGATATGAGTAAATCCCGCGAGATGGATACCCTGGCGGACGCCGCCTCGCCGGCACAGATTGCGCGGGCGGCAAAAGAGCTGGGCTGCCAGAGCGTCGCGTTCACCTACAACGATCCCGTGATATTCATGGAGTACGCCATTGATGTCGCCAAGGAATGCAAAAAGCTGGATATCAAAACGGTGGCGGTTACGGCCGGATATATCAATGAAGAACCGCGCAAAGAGTTTTTCCAGTATATGGATGCCGCGAATGTTGATTTGAAAGCCTTTACGGAAGATTTTTATTTCCATTTAACAGGCGGTCATTTGCAGCCGGTGCTGGATACGCTGGAGTATGTCAAGCACCACACCAAGACCTGGCTGGAAATAACGACGCTATTAATCCCGGAAAAAAATGATTCCGACGCGGAAATAAAGCAATTGACGGCATGGGTGCGTGATCATTTAGGCGTGGATGTGCCCTTGCATTTTTCCGCATTTCACCCGGACTGGAAAATGCTGGATACACCGCCCACCCCGCACAGCACATTGACCCGCGCGCGCGACATCGCATTGCAGGCGGGATTGCGTTATGTGTATGTCGGCAACATCCATGATCCCGGTGCGGACAGCACCTATTGCCATCATTGCCATAAAAAACTGATCGGCCGTGACTGGTATGTGTTGTCCGATTGGAATCTCACCGATGATGGAAAATGCCGTTTTTGCGGCACATCGTGTGCCGGGGTATTTTCCGGGCCTCCCGGCACCTGGGGCGCAAAACGGCTGCCGGTGCGCATTGCTCATTATGCCTGAGTGAAATAGTTCTAATCGCTTGACGCCTTTCGCCGTGATTCACCATAATGGCTTGCCCGTCCATCAGTTGTTAGTGATTACATGGAAAATTTATTTGCTGTAACCTATCGCTGCATCATGCGGCGTGATCCCGGAGAAAAAGTTGCAGAAACCCACCGCATCGTACAATGCTGGCGGGAAGGGCAACTGCGTATCGAAAGCACAGAACCGTCCGAATCCATTGACACGCCCGGCAGACCCGATAAACCGATCTTGGTCCATCCCCGCAAATTGCCCCGGCGCGGCTTTCACACGGTGGAAGGGCGGGCCGCATTGCTGCATGCAATTACGCATATCGAATTCAATGCGATCAATCTGGCGCTGGATGCCGTTTACCGGTTTCGGGATTTGCCAATCGATTACTATAATGACTGGCTCACGGTTGCCGATGAAGAAGCCCGCCATTTTGTGTTGCTGGCGGAACGTCTACGGCAACTGGGTTATGAGTACGGTGATTTTGAAGCCCATAACGGCTTATGGGACATGGCGGTGCGCACCGCGCATGACGTGCTGATTCGTATGGCATTGGTGCCACGGGTGATGGAAGCCCGCGGCCTGGATGTGACGCCGGGTATGATCGAGCGTTTTGCCTTGATTGATGACCAGCGCAGCGCCGGTGTGCTGAGAGTCATTATGGACGAGGAAGTCGGGCACGTGGCAATCGGCAGCCGTTGGTTTCACTATTTTTGTGATCAGCGCCAATTGCCGCGGGAGAAAACCTATCTGGATTTAATGCAACACTATGGGAAAGGAAGAGTCACACCGCCCTTAAACCGAGAAGCACGCAAAGCGGCGGGATTTACCGGGCAGGAAATTCAATACTTAGAGGGATTGTTATGACGCAGTGGTTTTCGCGGCGGGTGTTTAATGGTATGAACACGCAACGTATGTGGTTCTTGATTTTATGTTTTGTGGCGACCTTAAGTGCCTGCGAGTCCATGGCGCCTGCCGCCGGTGGCGCTGCCAATGCGGATAACGCGATCGATAAAAACCTGGGTGTATTGTTAGTCTACTCAGAGCGGGAACAGGGTGGCGGCGAGTTGTTCACCAGCCGGACGTTTGTTAACGCTGGCTATATTTATATGAACGATGATCGTATCCCGGACGATTATCTGTTGTTTGATCGCGGCAAGCAGACGATTTATAGCGTTACACATGGCAATCGAACCATCTTCGTGATCAAGCCCTGGGAAATCAAAGGCAAGCCGCCTATCGAAATTAACTATGAAGCGCAATCCCAGGCCAGTTCCGCGATTCCCAAGGTAAGCGGGCGAACCGCAACGCATTATCGTTACAATGTGAATGGTGAACATTGTTATGACGCGGTTACCCTGGAGGAAACCTTCTTGCCGGATGTGGTTAAAGCATTGCAGGAGTATCGCCAGGTCTTGGCCGGCGAACACGCCAGAACTGTGCATACCATGCCGCCGGAAACGCAAGATGCTTGTGATCTGGCGCTAAATATTTATTATGCGGGCAAGCATCTTGAAACCGGGTTACCGCTGCGGGAATGGGATCAGCGGGGATTTTTAAGGTTCATGCTGGACTATCGGGTCGATTTTAAATTCGACGAGGAAAAACTGAAACTTCCCGCGGATTACAAAGAGTATTCTGCTGGCCAGTAAGCGGGGCCAACGTACATCGGAACTGGTATATCTGAACTAACCGTTGACCGATCAGTTGATCAGGTTGCTGTCCGGGATTCCTCGGGCAGGGACTGCAGTTTGCATCCTTGTTCGTTACACTCCAGTAGACTGCCTTGTTCATACCAATCACCCAGCACAATGCGTGTGCGTTGCTGATTCTGCACGGTAAAGCTGTGGACCTTGGGGCGGTGGGTATGGCCGTGAATCATCTGATTCACTTTGTGTTCCAGCATAACCTGTTCCACGGTATGTTGATTGGCGTCCATGATTTCCTGTGCCAGGCTGCCGGTTTGTTTTTTGCTTTCCTGGCGCGCTTGTTTGGCAAGCGCGATACGCTCTGCAATGGATTTAGCCAGAAAGGCGTGTTGCCACTGCGGATTGCGCACCTGTTGGCGGAATTGCCTATAACCGATATCATCCGTGCATAACAGGTCGCCATGACCGATCAGGGTTTTGGCGCCATATAAATCAATGATGGAAGGATCCGGCAGCAGTTGACAGCCGGTAAGCCCGGCAAAGCGTCCGCCCAGTAAAAAATCCCGATTACCGTGCATGACAAACAGACGGCGGCCGGAAGCCGAATACTTCCGCAATGCTTCTACCACGGCGTGTGCGTCGGGCGGGATAAAATCGTCCCCCAGCCACACTTCGAACAGGTCGCCAAGGATATACAAGGCGCCGGACTGAAGCGCGCGGGTTGCCATGAACTCCAGAAACAATTGAATTATTTCAGGGCGCTCGCCGGATAGATGCAGATCCGAAATAAAAAATGTGCTCATGGATTTAATGCGCTTGGATTTACGTTAATCCACGATTTCAACCTGTTCAATGACGATGTCCTTCACTGGAACATCCTGGTGTCCCGCTTTGCTGGTGGTCGGTTGGGCTTTGATTTGGTTGACGACATCCATACCGTTGACGACCTTGCCAAATACGCAATAGCCCCAGCCACTGGAGGTCGGTGCGGTGAAATTCAGAAAATTATTATTCGCCACATTGATAAAGAACTGCGCCGTGGCCGAGTGCGGATCCGGCGTGCGCGCCATGGCAATGGTGCCGGTGTCGTTTTTCAAGCCGTTATTGGCTTCGTTTTCGATGGTGCTGCGGGTTGGTTTTTGTGCCATGCCGGGTGTAAAACCGCCACCCTGAATCATGAAACCACTAATGACGCGATGAAATATCGTGCCATCATAAAAGCCGTCCTTGACGTATTGTTCGAAATTGGCGGCGGTTTTTGGCGCTTTTTTATGGTCCAGTTCGATATCAATCGTGCCTAAAGAAGTTTTCATTCGAATCATTGTGTAGGGTCCCGTAAGTGGCTGGAGTTTGGTGATTAGGGCGCGGCTTGCACGACCGCGGCGCTTTGAATCACCACCGGTGATTGCGGTACGTCCTTGGGAAACGGCCCGCGCGGGCCGGTGGGGATTTTCCGTATCTTGTCAACCACGTCCATGCCTTGCACCACTTTGCCAAACACGGCATATCCCCAGCCGCTGGGAGTAGAGGAGCGATAGTTCAAAGAATCATTGTTAACCACGTTAATATAGAATTGCGCGGTTGCCGAATGCGGCGAATTGGTTCTCGCCATGGCGATCGTGCCACGGTCATTGCGCAGGCCGTTGCTGGCTTCGTTTTCGATGGGCGCTTTGGTGCCTTTTTTATCCATGGACTCCGTGAAGCCGCCGCCCTGGATCATAAAACCGTCGATGACGCGATGGAAAATCGTGTCACTGTAAAAACCGTCATTCACGTAGCCGAGAAAATTCGCCACGGATTTGGGCGCTTTCTTGTCGTCGAGTTCAATGACAATGTCCCCCAGGTTGGTTGTCAATTTGACGAGTGGCCCGGCAAACGCCACGCTGACAGAGAACACCATCAGTACCATCGCAATGACCCCTTGCGCGCAATAATGTTTCAGCACATGCTTCATAAGAATTCCCTTGTTTTCCTTAATTAGTTGTTAAAAAATGGGGTCAGAGTCAGTTTTTTTTATGCGGGCACAGGGTACGGTACATCAAGGGCTGGTGAAAATTGACTCTGACCCCATTTTGGAGGATGTCCCCGGTTACTACGGAATGGCTAATAATATAGCTTTTGCCCCTGGAGCGAAAGGCACAAAAATGGGGTCAGAGTCGAATGGCACTTAGTTAAGAAAGTCATGCACAATAAATTGGCATTTTCACAGGCCCTGTCATACCGGTGTAAACCGGTATCCAGAAATAAATGCCTGGATTCCGGCATCCGCCGCAATGACGAATTTCATTGAATGTAAAT
>DATCIR010000133.1:0-4310 GCA_036507695.1 Gammaproteobacteria bacterium | reverse complement strand
GAAGCCGGTCACCTTGTCGATGCGGGAATTCGCGCTGCTGCAACATCTGCTGGAAAACGTGGGCCGGGTTATTCCCAGGGCAAGGCTGGAACAAAAACTTTACGGCTGGCAAAGCGAAGTCGAAAGCAATTCGCTGGAAGTCTTTATACATCATTTGCGCAAGAAACTGGGGTCCGATTTAATCCGCACGGTGCGCGGCGTGGGTTACATGATAGAGCAATTATCTTGATCATTTCCATTCGCCACCGGCTGCTCGCCAATCTGCTCGTGACCATCGCCTTTGTCAGCGCAACAACGCTGGTACTAAGCTACAACGATTCCCGCCATGAAGTGCAGGAATTATTCGATGCCCAGCTGGCGCAATCAGGCAGGGTGTTGCAAGCCTTGCTGTTGCCTGAATTGCTGAGCGGTTCCAGTTCCGCGTTGCAGGTTCTGCTGGAGCGTTTTACTTATTTGCCCAACGAAAGCACAGGCCAATACCGGGATGAGGCCCATGCGCTGGGGCATGAATACGAGCGCAAGCTCGCCTTTCAGATCTGGGATCGTAACAAGAAACTCTTGCTGCATTCCGCAACCGCGCCAGGAGCCGCCTTGTCGGCTGCCGCGCTGGATCCTGATAATCGCGGATTCAGCGACGCCGTGGTGGGCGCGTATAATTGGCGGGTGTTTTCGCTTTGGGATGAATCGGAACAGCACTTGATTCAGGTGGCGGAGCGCTATGACGTGCGCAATGAGCTGATTACCAACATCAGCCGCCGCTTGATAACGCCATCACTGATATCCTTGCCTTTTCTGGCTTTGATGATCTGGATTGGCATCGGCCGTGGCCTGCGCCCCATACAAAAAGTCGCGGAAGAAGTGACTCGCCGCGATCCCGATTATCTGGAATCCATGAAAGTCGGGCCCGTGCCCTCCGAAGTCATGCCCTTGATCAGCAGCCTGAATCGCTTGTTTGAGCGCCTAAAAAGCGCATTGGAAGCGGAACGCCGTTTTACGGACGATGCGGCGCACGAGCTGCGTACGCCGCTGGCCGCTTTAAAAACCCAGGCGCAGGTGTGCTTGCGGGCTACTGACGATGCTGAACGCCAGCTGGCATTGCGCCAGGTTATCCATAGCGTGGATCGTGCGAGCCACCTGGTGGATCAAATGCTGACGCTGGCCAGGCTGGACCCGGCCGTTACCTCCCTGGTCAGGGAAAAAATCAATCTGCATGATCTCGCGGCGGATGTGGTGGCGCAACTGGCGCCGGTGGCGATACAAAAGAACATCGATATCGCCATTACCGGCAGTGAAGAGGCTGTGGTTTTTGTCGAACCCGTGAGTGTTTCGATATTGATACGCAACCTGGTCGATAACGCCATTCGCTATACGCCCGCGGGCGGTGAAGTCATACTGACTATCGAGCCGCACTCCGGCCAGCAGATCCTGCTGTGGGTAGTGGACTCCGGGCCAGGTATTGAACCGGCCTTGCAACACCGGGTATTCGACCGTTTCTACCGGGCAGCGGGCAATGCGGCCACCGGTTGCGGTTTGGGATTATCCATCGTAAAACGGGTGGCCGACCTCAATGGACTGCGGGTCGCCTTGAAAAACAAGGAGCACAGTGCTGGCTTGATTGCTGGTGTTTATTTTGCAGAGTCTGCGGATAAATAATGTCGCGGCGTAACTACTCACCCGCGGGCGCCGCCGGTGTCTCCTGCCGGGGGACGCCACAAGTACGTCCCTGTAGGCTCGACTGCTGCCATCCCTGGCCGCAGACGCCCCCGGCAGGAGACACCAGCACCGCTTTAACCACGGGGTGAGTAGTTACGTCGCGGCTTTACTAAAAGCTCTCATGGGTGGATATCAGTAACTGCATGCTATCGATGCTGTCGTCACCGTCCAGCGGAAACGCCAGATCAACATGCAGCACCACGGCGCCCGAGCTTCGCGTTGACGCCAGCCGCATGCCGATACCCCAGTCGGCCAGCACACCGGTATTCGGTGTTTTCTCCACTCCGGGAAACCAGGCGCGGCCAATATCGAAAAATACCAATCCACCCACGTGGGCGAGTTCAAACAGGTTCCAGCTGGTATAAAACCGTTGTTCAACCGTAAACAGGAATTTGCGGTCGCCCTGTTGAAAACGCAACGGGTAACCGCGCAGGCCGGTGTCCCCGCCCAGTAATACCTGCTGGTCAAGGTAAGGGTTATCCAAGTATTCCGCGCTCAGCGCCATATAAAACACCTGATTTGCATTGTGCGGTACATAGTACCGGCTGCTGAAGCCAATCAAGGTATTTTCAGGTTTGGATTCGGATAGATAACCGCTGAGTTCAGGAGAGATTAATAGCAGTTGGGTTATCGCCGGTTTAAAGGCCATATTCGCGCTGGACTCGAGTACCAGGCCTTCTTTGTTGGCGCCAAACGTTTCATCGGACCAGCCGATTTTAATCTGCGCTTCGTTGCCCAGGTTTAAATCCTCGAGACGGCGTATCAGCCGGATGCGCTGTGTTCTAATCACCTTGTCTTCATACAAATTAAATTGCACGTAAGGAAAGCGAAAATCCCGATCCTCCGGTATAGGGCTCGTGAGATAGTCTTCATGCGCAGCGAATTCATCCAGTTTTTTTTCAAAGCCAATGCGCCAGCGGTAGACCAATTTATTGATGTAACCCCGCGAAAATCCCACGTAAGCATCCGCGGTTTCTGAATAGTGTTTGAATTGGTTGTAAATTTCACCCAATTCATACAGCGATTCCGTTTGACTGTCGGTGCCCGCCGCGATACCCGCAGCCCAGCGGGAATCCAGGGAAAGAAACGGCCGGCTCAGCGAAAGATATTTTTTCTGGCCGTCACTTTTGTCGCTATAAACCGCCTTGAGTTGATTGCGCGTGCCGAAAAGTAAGGGATCGATATAACTGACCGTGGTTTCGCTGCGGTCGATCGTGGAATTGAACTGCAAGGCCAGGTTTTTGCCAAAGCCAAACAGATTGGATTCCGCGATATCCGCGCTGAAGGAATTGCTGCCGCCCTCCCGGCCGAAACTGACGCTGCCGGTAAAGGTCCAGGCGTCCTGCGTGGTGACTTCGACGTCCACACTATTGCTGTCTTCATGGTAACGCACAGGTTTGATTTCCGCGTCAACCAGATAGCCGTTGGAACGCAAAGCCCGTTCGCTTTCCGTTAATACCCGGTAGGCATAAAGATCGCCGGTTTCAAACAGCAATTGCCGTTTGATAATGGATTCCCGGCTTACGGCATGGAAAGCGTTCGCCAGCCGGAATACAAAGATGTCTTCTTCCGGTTTGTTGGGATCAAATACATTATGGCGCGTGACAATAATGTTGCCGATTTTCGCCTGCTTGCTTTCCAGGGTCAGATGATCGGGAACCGGCGGAGTCTCTATTAACGCCATGGTCGGTAACGAACTGGGCTGCACGGTGGTGTTTGGTTGCGGTGGAAGCCCAGGGTCACCGGCATAAGCGGCGTACGGCAGCAGGGCGAGTGAAGGCAACAGCAGTCCGCGGGAGATGATGGCGCAAAAAATTGATGGAACGCTGGATATCACGGCTGGTTTGGGAGGCTGCAATAATAATAGTTCAACGATACAATTAAAGTTGTTTTTTCTTGGTAACCAATGCAATGATCGAACCAGCGCCAACACGCAATGACGTCGTGCGAAAAAGAATTTGCACAACCATGAACAGTAATTAAGCAAAATAGCCAGGAAATTAAACACCGGAGCCAGCACATGAACATAGGAACACCCGGATCTTCTTCCAGCACCAAGGTGATGTTACTCGGTAGCGGCGAATTGGGTAAAGAGGTGATTATTGCGCTACAGCGCTTGGGTGTCGAGGTGATTGCCGTCGATCGGTACGCCAACGCGCCGGGGCACCAGGTGGCGCATGCCGCGCACGTCATCAATATGGCGGACGGCGGGGCGTTGCGGGCCCTGATCGAACAAGTGCGGCCCCATATCGTGGTCCCGGAAATCGAAGCGATCGCGACGGATACCCTGGCGGAAATCGAGGCGCAAGGGTCGATTGAAATCATCCCCACTGCCAAGGCCGCGCAACTGACCATGAACCGGGAAGGCATCCGGCGGTTGGCGGCCGAAACGCTCGAACTGCGCACGTCACGTTACGCGTTCGCGGAAAGCCTGAACCAGCTCAGCATGGCGATTGATTCGGCGATTGGCTATCCCTGTATTGTCAAACCGGTGATGTCCTCCTCCGGCAAAGGGCAATCCCTGGTGGAAGGGCCCGCAGATGTGGAAAAGGCCTGGAATTACGCCATGAGCGGCGGGCGGGTGAACCGCGGCCAAG
>DATCIR010000132.1:0-4278 GCA_036507695.1 Gammaproteobacteria bacterium | reverse complement strand
ATCGCGCTGACAAAACCGGTGACGTCGAGGTGAATTTTAAACACCGCGGCCGGATTCGAATCGCCGGGATCGTGAATCGGCGCCAGGGTGACAACAACGTAGCGGTCCAGTTTTATGTCTTCCGTCGAGGTGACCAGGTCCCGATGCACCAGCCAGGCAGCCACTTCACCGCTTTTGGCTTTGTCAAAGTTCGGGTCAGTGTTTTGATACACGCCAAGCTGGCTGGAGCTTGTGGATAACACCGTATTCCCGTTGAGCGCCAGCACGCTCACGCGGTGAATTTCCAGTTTTTGTATCTGGGCGCGAACCAGCTTATCAAATTGCCGCACCGCGGCGTGTTGCCGCAGCTTGGGGTTATCCAACTCGCTGAGCGCTTGCAGATGGGGGGAGAATTCCGGCCAGGTGACATTGTTAAAAACCCGGGCCAATGCGGCGCCTTTGTTCGCCGACAATGCGATTAAATTATTAATTTCGTGTTCGCGATATAGATATCCCAATATGCTGGTTATAATTACCAGTCCCAATAGCCCGGCGATCGTAAAATTTCTCATGAATTGAGGCATATAGGAAACATTCGGGTCAATTACATATTAAAACGATGGACGGGGTCAGAACCTGGGGGTTCTGCAACTCTCTCATTTAATTAATTAATTTCGGCGGGCGGCATGAAATCTTTAGCCAGCCACGCCCTGATAGACTTTAAAAATCAACCACGGAAAATTTTCCGGGTGAGGCGCAAGAACACGCTGCAGGGGGAGTTAATCGGTTGTAAACTATGCCGTTACCGAAGCCTCCAGACCTTGAGCAAAGACTAACGTGAGCAAAGATTAAAGAGTACGCACATGACACTTCGCAACATACCCTCAGTACAAATCGACGGCTCGCAGCAATCCGCGCCGCTGTCAAAATCGCAAAAACAATTCAACGCGCTCAGCAAGAAGGTTGAAAAACTCAAAGCGCAATTAACCGAATGGCAGCATGATGTTGTCCCTTACCATCAAAAAACCAGCTACGAATACACTACGCTGCGCCAGACTTATAACGGGCACCGTGCCGAGCTGGCGCGGTTGTTCGATCTGGCGTGCAATCACAAATCGTGCACCAAGCTGGAACGCAGGAAGCTCACCCAACTGATTGTCGATATCACCTCGGAATTAATGACGGAGCAACCCACGGATGCGCTCAAGGCGCTGCACGACAAATACAGCGATGTATGCTTCGAAGCCAAAAATGAAACCGTTGACGATTTGATGAAGTCGGTAATGGAAGACATGTTTGGATTTGAGATTGACGCTGATGTCGATCTCAGTTCACCGGACGAATTGAGCGCGCACATAGAAGAAAAAATGCGCGGACAATACGAACCAAGTCAACGGCACGGCGAACAACACGGGCATGCCGGCAACCGTCGCACACAAACGGCCAAGCAGGCCGCAAAAGAACAACGGGAGCAGGCCGAGCGGCAGGATATCCGCAAGTCATTGCAAGAGGTGTATCGTAAACTCGCATCCGCCCTGCACCCCGACCGCGAACCCGACGCCGCAGAGCGGGAACGTAAAACCAATCTCATGCAGCGCGCCAACATCGCGTATAACAAAAAAGATCTGCTGCAACTGCTGGCATTGCAGCTTGAGATCGAGCAAATCGACCTCGCGCACATCAACGCGATTTCGGACAACCGCTTGCATCACTATATTAAAATTCTGAAGGATCAATGCCGCGAACTGCAGGAAGCCATCCGGGAAACCCTGTTCGCCTTTGGCCCGCAATTCGCGTTTTCAGATTACGGCGGAATGGCGCCGAAAAAAGTAATGTCCGCAATGCAACGGGATCTCTTGGAAATGCGCGGCAGCATTGACGCGATACAGCATGACTTGTCATTATTTCAGGATTTAAAACAGCTCAAAGCCTGGCTGCGGTATTATCAAATTTATCAGGAGCCGGAATTTGACAACTTCATGGATTTTGCGCTGAACCAGTCTTTTGCGCCGTTTGACGCGGATGATTTTTTTGACGCGCCAAAACCAAAACGCCCGGCCCGCAAAAAACCGCGCAAGCGCAAAAAACAACGCGCGTAATATGATGTACAATCCCACTCTTTTATACCCTATGGATACCCCCATATTTATTTGTAGGTTGGGCTGAGGTACGAAGCCCAACGAAAGAGGCTAATCTCGCGAACTCGCTATTGAGATGTAATTGATGCATTCACTCCAGATAACGCGCCTGCCATCGCAGGTACATTTGCCGCACGGCTTCGGCATAGGCTTTTTTGTCGGTATGACCTGCGGGATAGATGGCGTCGTACACATAATAGTTCGCCTGATCATTGCGGCTGGTCATGAAGTGCCACAGCTTGTGCAACAAGGTATGCGGGTCGCGCCACTCAAAGGTTTCCTGCGCTTCGTAGTGTAAAAACACCGGCAGCAGCGGTATGCCGGTACGCAGTGATATTTCAAACGCGCCGCCCTGAAACTTCTCGTAAATACGCCGGCCCTTGCAGCCGCCCTCGGGGAAAATCGCAATGTTATGGCCACGCTCCAGTTTTTGAATCATTTCGTCAACCACCTTATGCCGTGACCCGGGGTCTTCGCGCTTGACGAACAGCGTTTCAGCGGCGGCGTTTATTCTCCCCACCAGCCACCAGCTTCTGACTTCCTGTTTTGCCAGCGGATAGACATCGAATAACGCCGGGATACCAATATCTTCAAACGCGG
Organism: Gammaproteobacteria bacterium; assembly: GCA_036507695.1. GTDB lineage: Bacteria > Pseudomonadota > Gammaproteobacteria > SZUA-152 > SZUA-152 > JAKEGK01. The sequence continues at coordinate 1,561 of DATCIR010000132.1, read as the reverse complement.
AAGGATGGTTGGCGATGAGGATAAATTGTTTTGGCAATGGCTCGCGGTTTTTTTCGTGCAGGCAGAGGTCCACACCCAGCGCGCGGACAAAGAAAGAGCACCAAATGCGGAACAGGGAATGATAAAAGGGACGTATCAGGAATTGCGGAAGCCAAGCCAATACATACAGAAACAGGGTAAAGACGGACAGCTCCATCCAACACCACAGCAGCCAGATTATTCGGAACAAAAATGCGGTCATTAGCCAAACTTATTTTTATTACCCATCCAATTAAGCATAGATGTAAAAAAGGAAAATAAAAGCTAATAATAAAATCGCAGCCGCATAACAATCCCCAACCAATGGCCGGAATATTGAACGATTTGGCGTACGGATGAAAAAATTAAAACCGCCCGTAACAAACCGTATAAACTCTTGTACTGCTGGGTTACGATGCGATCAGGCAGCGCCGATCAGTACAAAGCGTCGCGGTGTTGCGCATCTAACCCAAGCTGCCTTTTTCGCAACGATAGGGTTTATAGTTGGCGCTTTGGCACTTAGGCTATTTTGAGTCAGTGCCGCGCCATTTAGCGAAGCCACCAACCCGGAGGACTACATTATGACGGAACTCAGCATCCGCGGTGATAAGCGCCGCCTTTCCACCCTCGCCAGGATTCCCTGGACGCTCTTGATTATCCTTTACATGGTGGTGGCGCATTTCACCGCGCTGGATATGCGCGGCGTGGCGGGTTATGTGTTTCTTGGCGTCGGCATGTTCGTGCTGTTCGTCGAATTTTTCAAAAGCGGCGATGTTAGCGCCGCGGCATTTTTTGTCGACCTCTTCAGCGCGATCGTTTCGCTGATCGTTGCCACTGTGCTGATGTGTTACCTTTACTTCAAGCTTGGCCAGCTCCCCACTTTCTTCCACTGGTTTGGCGTCGCCATTATCCTCGGCGACGCCATCCTCAGTCCGTTCAACGCCTTCCGCACCGCGTTGCGCAACCTCGGGCTGGGAGTCACTACCTGACGCCAGCGTTATATGACCCAGCGATTTTAATGGGTCGCGTGTTCTAGTCCGCCACGGCATAGCGTTTATAAGAGGGATTAGGGTGGAGGTATTTCGGTAATAGGGGTGGAGAAGCGGGTTGTTTGTAAAAGCGGCGGGGTTGTGGGCTAGCGAAGCGTTCTCTGTCTTTCGATTTGAATACTGGAAATACTTACAAGGACAGGGATTGCCGACGCGGTTGAGCGCTTTCTAGAACCCGGTGCCTGCAAACCATGATTTGCAAACCAAAGTCTGCAGACACCGTGTGAGGAAAGGATTACGGCCAGTTGGTAGACTCAAGCCGTCTTCCAATAAGAGACTATTATTTTACTTTTCCAGTTTCCAGCCTTTGGATTCCCATTCGCCGGTGCCGCCGCGATACCACATCACGTTTTTATAGCCGGCGTTAATCGCTTGTACGGAGGCTTTGTAGGACTTCCAGCCATTGGGGCCATCGCTGTAGAAAACGATCGAGGCAGTTTTGTCGCCGGGCAGTTTCGACGCATCAAACTGGTCCTGCTTGATATCAAAGTTCG
>DATCIR010000131.1:0-7271 GCA_036507695.1 Gammaproteobacteria bacterium | reverse complement strand
CGGCGCGGATCAAAGTGAATTCCGGCAATTGTTTCATTGGGCGGGTTTTGCCCTGGCCACACCCGCCCTGCTCTACTCCGGTTATCCTTTTTTCCGCAACGCCTGGACCGGGTTAAGACGATTTTACCTCACCATGGACTTACCCATCGCCATCGGCGCGGGCGTGACTTATCTTTATTCCGTTTACATCACGGTATCGCAGCCGCCAATCGGCGAGGTGTACTTCGATACCGTCGTCAACTTTTTATTTGTGATCCTGGTAGGCCGCTACCTGGAAGCCATCACCAAACGCCAGGCGATCGCCTCCTCGCAGCGTTTGCTGGACTTGCAACCCCGCGGCGCGGCCGTGCTGCGTGATAACGCGGAAATACTATTACCCATCCGCGCCATCAAACCCGGCGACACCGTTTTAGTAAAACCGGGTGAACGCATTCCGGTGGATGGCATCGTCATCGCAGGCCGCAGCGCCGTGGATGAATCCATGTTGAGCGGTGAAGCCGCCCCCGTTACCAAAACCCATAACGATCACGCCGCTGCCGGCACCTTGAATATGGATAGCGCATTGACCATTAAAGTTGAAAGCACGCTGCGCAATACCTCGCTGGGGCGCATTATTCATCTGGTGGAACACGCGCAGGCCTCCAAAGCGCCCATCCAGCGCATGGCCGACCGTATCGTACCGTGGTTTGTGGCAATCACCCTGTCACTGGCGGCGGTCACGTTTCTCTATTGGCTTAACACCGGTTTTGAATTAGCGTTAATGGCCGCTACCGCGGTACTTATTATTACCTGCCCGTGCGCGTTTGGTATGGCGACACCCATGGCCATCGTTTCCGCGTCCGGTCTGGGCGCGCGCCATGGCATTCTGGTAAAAAACGGCAGCGTGCTGGAAACCTTGTCGCATATCGAGCATATCGTGTTTGACAAAACGGGTACCCTGACCGAAGGCCGCATGCGGGTGGAACGCGTTGTCACAGTGGCGGGCCGGCAGGAAAACGATTTGCTGGCCGCTGCCGCCGCGATTGAAATGTATTCGGAACACAGTATCGCCAACGCTATGGTTAACGCCGCAAAATTGCGCGGCTTGACAGTGTCAGGCGCAAGCGGCGTTGAGAGTCGGCCCGGTTATGGCATCAAAGGCAGGCTTGGCAATGATACCTTGCTCATTGGAACCTACGCCTGGTTTGAGCAGCATGGTGTTAAAACCAACTCCGAATTACATGAACACACCCTGCACTACGAGGCCATGGGTACGACGTGCGCGCATGTCGCCATCAACGGCAGGGAAGCCGGCTTGATCGCCATCGCCGACCAGTTGCGGCCCGGCGCGCGGGCGCTCATCGATGCCCTGCGAGCCAGTAACATCCAGGTAACCTTGCTGAGCGGCGACCGGCGCCGCGTGGTGGATGCAATTGCCAGGCAACTCGGTGGAATGCATACCATCGCCGAAGTGCTGCCGCACGACAAGGAGCGCGTGATTCGCAAGCTGCAACAAGACGGCGTCAAAGTCGCCATGATCGGCGACGGCATCAATGACGCGCCAGCCCTGATGCGCGCGGACGTGGGCATTGCCTTGGGTTCCGGCACCGATGTTTCCGGCGAAAGCGCGGATATCGTGCTGATGAGCAACGAACTGGATAAAGTCCGCCTGGCCATGCAACTGTCACAACGCACACTGCGCACCATCCGCCAGAATATCGGAATTTCCATCACCTACAACCTTATTATGGTGCCGCTCGCCATGGCGGCGCTGATAACACCACTCGTTGCCGCGATCTCGATGCCCATCAGTTCCCTGCTGGTCATTGGCAATGCCGTGCGCATTCGCACGCTGTTCAAAAAGGCAAAATCCTGATGGAAGTCATCTACGGATTAATTCCCGCGATGATTATCCTTGGCCTGGTTATGGTCGGCGTGCTGGTGTGGGCGGTTAAAAGCGGACAATACGAAGACTTGGAAGGCGATGCCCATCGCATCATCATGGATGAGGACGATCCTTTATTGCCAGGCAAACCCGCCGATAAAAAAATCGCCGGCAAAAATTGGCCGGATGCGGACCAAGAATAATTAGAGCAAATCAAGTGGCGCCATTAATTGCGCAAATTTCGCGGGCGGCACATACTGCAACACGCCGTTACCGTGTTCATCCAGTGAAACATCAAGACCTTTGTCCGGATATAACCAATGAGTGGTGTTACTGTCTTTTTCGATAACGATTTGCGCCGGTTTGCCAAAGCGTTTTTCCAGCAACGCCGCATCCAACCGAATGCGCGGCAAATACGTCAGACCGCCAATCGGCGCGCTCCGCACTTGCTGAATATCGTCCATGTGCAAAGTCACTTTGCGGCTACCATCACCCAGGGTGCTGATGCGGGCGCCGCGCTGGTAAATCGCCATCAGGTGTTGCGGTGCAATATCCATTACGATAACCACCTTGGCGCTCAAGCCACCCAAGGTCACTTTATCAAAATACGCTTCAATAACTTGTGGGTGCTGATTATCCGGCGGCTCAAACAAACTGATCTCGGCGGCCGCATTAAACACCTGTTCCGCATCCTGCACGGTGCTTTCGCCCAGGATCAAACCAAACACCCGTGTCCCGCCATCCGCAGTATGCTCAACCTGCCAGGGGAAGGTTTGGTCCGGCGAATGCTCCCCAGCGGGTATCAAAAGCCCAATGGCCAGCACGATGACTGCAAAAAAGATGACGCCGGAAATTATTTTCACATCCATAATCTTAGTCGAGTGAAGGTTGTCTAAACGTGATTCACGAACCGGTTTCCTATTTCACTGCTTTGTTGATCGGGCTATTGAGTGGAGCGCATTGCATCGGCATGTGCGGCGGCATCACCAATGCCTTGAGTTTTGCCATACCCGAACCGCAAAGAAAACTACGCCAGGCGACGCCCATCTTATTACTTTATAATGCCGGACGCATCTTCAGTTATACCATCGCCGGCGCCATTGTTGGCTTGCTGGGCGGCTGGCTGCAGCAGACCGGCAGCGCCGCCGGCCCCGCGTTACGCCTGTTCGCCGGGCTCATGTTAATAGCTATGGGTTTTTATTTGGCGGGCTGGTGGCGCGGCTTAACGTATCTGGAGCAACTCGGCGGTTACCTGTGGAAATACCTGCAACCCATTGGCAAGCGCCTGCTGCCGGTCACGCGTTTACCGCAAGCCGCTGCGCTGGGCATGCTATGGGGCTGGCTGCCCTGCGGGCTTGTTTACAGCGCGCTGACCTGGTCCGCCGCATCAGCCAGTTGGCTACAATCATCATTAATTATGTTCAGCTTTGGACTGGGCACCTTACCTGTCATGCTAATGACCGGCCTGTTCGCGCATCAGGTCAAAGTGTGGCTGCAAAGAAACGCCATTAGAAACCTGGCGGCGCTATTGGTGATCGGTTTCGGTGTCTGGACCATCGCCGGGGCGCTCTATCATCGTGGTGACGCGCACAGCGGCCGTCAGGATCACACTACGCTGCAACAGGTGGTCCCCCACCAGGCCACCATCACATCGCGGATTTGAAATTACGGTACCGCCGGATCAAAGCATTGGTCGAGCTGTCGTGCTTGAGCGCACCGGTATGTTTGGCATCGAGTTCGGGAATAATGCGCTGCGCCAGCACCTTGCCCAGTTCAACCCCCCATTGGTCGAAGGGATTGATGTTCCAGATCGCGCCTTGCGTAAACACGCTGTGCTCGTACAGCGCCACCAGTTTACCCAGTGCCGCCGGGGTCAGTTTTTCCAACAACAAGGTATTAGACGGCCGGTTACCCTCGAAACTGCGGTGCGGCGCCAGCGCGCCGGTCGAACCTTCCGCGCGCACTTCTTCGGCGGTTTTACCAAACGCCAGCGCCTCACCTTGGGCGAACACATTCGCGACCAGCATATCGTGATGCTGACCGATGGGATTCAACGTCCCGCCAAACACGATAAAGTCACACGGTATCAACCGGGTGCCCTGGTGAATCAGCTGATAAAACGAATGCTGGCCATTGGTGCCGGGCTCACCCCAATAGATGGCGCTGGTATCACAGCTAACCCGTTCGCCATCGAGCGTCACCTGCTTGCCGTTACTTTCCATGATCAACTGTTGCAAGTACGCCGGAAAGCGTTTCAAGTATTGCTCGTAGGGCAGCACCGCGGTGGTATGCGCACCGAGAAAATTCGTGTTCCAGATGGCGAGCAGGCCCATCAACACCGGCAGGTTGTTGGCGAAAGGCGCCGTGCGGAAATGCTCGTCCATTTCATGAAACCCGGCCAGCATGTCACGGAAATGGTCCGGGCCGATGGCCAGCATGGTGGATAATCCAATCGCCGAGTCCATGGAGTATCGCCCGCCGACCCAATCCCAGAAGCCAAACATGTTGGCGGTATCGATGCCAAATTTCGTTACCGCCTGCGCGTTGGTTGAGAGTGCAACGAAATGCTTAGCCACGGACGCAGCATTATTTCCCAATCCGGCCAGTAACCACGCGCGCGCGGATTGCGCGTTAGTCATGGTCTCCAGGGTGGTAAAGGTTTTCGAGGCAACGATAAATAGGGTCTCCGCCGGATCCAGATCCTGCACCGCTTCGGCGAAGTCAGTGCCGTCAACATTGGAAACGAAACGGAATTGCAGACTGCGCTCACTGTAACTTTTCAACGCTTCATACGCCATCACCGGACCCAGATCAGAACCGCCGATGCCGATGTTAACGATAGTGCGGATACGTTTACCGGTGTGGCCTTTCCATACTCCGCCACGCACACGTTTTGCGAAGTCGCTCATGGCGTCGAGCACCTTGTGCACCTCGGGAACCACATTCACGCCATCGACGATGATCGACGCATCACGCGGTGCGCGCAACGCGGTATGCAACACTGCGCGGTTTTCGGTGAGGTTGATCTTGTCACCGCGGAACATGGCAGCGATACGCGCCTCCAGTCCCGCTGCATCCGCGAGTTGCAATAACAGCTTGAGTGTTTCGTCCGTAATGCGGTTTTTGGAATAGTCGAGATAAATACCCGTGACCTCGGCCGTCAGGCGTTCGCCGCGTTGTGGATCATCCGTGAATAACTGGCGCAAATGCAGTGACCGGATATCCCGGCAATGCGCCGCCAGCGCGTGCCAGGCGGGACGTGCGGTGATTGACCGGTTGTTGGAATTCGTCGGCATAATAAAGGTACCCTGTTGTTATCGATTCATGTCACAGCGGTGAGACTCCAAGAAACATCTGGCAAGCGCAAGTGTAAATGCTTGGCGGTGGGATGAATAGAGGTTCAGCGGATTTTTTCCAGACGTTCTGTACCTCGGACAGCCCGTTCAAATTTGGAACAATAAAGCGGCGCCTCGCCGGTATCAACCGGCAAGGCGCATGATATTGCGTATTTTCTGGTGATGGCTCAGGCGGTAGAAGCGCCGCAATAGGTTGGCGAGATTACTGTTTGACATACGGTTGTTTATACAACGCTCGATGAATGCGGCGAATTTACCAGCCAGTTCATTGGCCTGGTAGTAGCGCTGGAATTCATGCCCGTGCAACCGTGGATCAAATTCGGCATTCCCATAGAGATGATAGCGCAGGCTTGTTGGTATGGTATCACTGCCCTGCTGCCCCAGCAGGTAGACTGTTAAAATATATTTATCCACTTCCGCCTGCAGTTCCAGTTCGAACAAGGAAACCGCCCGTTCATACCCGGCGTTATAAACAAGATATACAAAATGGCTGATGCCTTCCAGCGCTACCCAGAAATCGTGGATGTTCCGGTCACTCAGTTCGAACACCGGGTCACATTGCTCCAGCCGCTTGACAAGCGGTTCGTCAAGATACAGCGCGACTTCAATATCGTCCCCATCCTGACGGATCAGCAATTTTTCGGGTAACGCTCTGGCATTAACACTGGTATCCAGCCGCGCCGCCAGCGATGCGTCATGAATGACAAAATCATGCACCCGGTGCTGCGAGTGAATTTCATAGATGTCTTCCAGGTGGTTCTGCAAGGCATTAAGCAGCATGATTGCATTCCATCAGTCTGGAGATCAGTGTTTGTAGTCGGGCGCAGCTCCGGCAACAGGAGTAATGCCCAGTTTTTTCAGAATCGATTCCGTGCGCCTGCTTCCGGTGCGCATCCAGACTTCATACAAGCGCATGATGTCATAATCCGAGGCGAATAATTTATTCTCGGTAACCTCGCTGAGCACATCAACGAAGTCCACAAATTTCGCGGTGAGCTCTTCGAACAGCGGCTGCGCGGCCGCATTACGAAAATAGCCGCGCATGCTTGCCGAGAGGTGGGAGTACGCGTTACCGCCCATCGCAATATAGTAATCCACATCGACCAATTTGTTATTGAGACTGTCAGAAAAAACCCCGGAGATAAACAACGCGGTGTCACCCAGTTTTTGCAATATGCGGATTCGTTCCTTCGGCGCAATTTCCGACACTGCGTCGGTATACATTAACGCCAGTGGCTTGAGTGACACGCCGTCTTCGTTGTAAACAAACAGGCCTTCACTACGGCTGAACGCGGTCAGCAAATTCACCAGGTAATAAATTGTTTCCTCACTGGTATCGATGCGCTGGTTTTTAACGGCGGCGTTAACCGAATAAAAGAAGTATTCCTGGAGGGAGTGATTGGTAATGATATTTCTACGATCAGATTCAATAAAACTCATGCTAAATCCCGTAACTCTTTAATGCTTCTATTGATGCTAATACCCGCAGGGAGCCATGACGCTACAGCCCGATTTACCGGGCTTGGCAACTGATCTTGCATGCACCCGTTGTCAATAAAGTCTCTGATTATCCCTGCATGGTTAAGGCCAACTTTGTAAAGCCGCCTTATATACGAGTATATTCAGCTATTTCTAATAATTCCAGCTCCCATAGATGAGCAAGTTATTGATTTAACCAGAGGACAAATAGCACTCTAATACGTCCAGTGCTAATTGGGATAAAAACGCCTGATAAAACTTTTTATTGTGGATGGCAACTGCATCAATATAGCGCCCCACGAATGCCACACCGCGACGGGCCGCGCCACAGAAGGACGCACATCCGTACCGCCATCCACTTCTGCAAATTCGGAACAACCGATAATTACCGCCCTTGGCAACCGTCATTTCATAAAATATTTTTAATTTTTCTAAGTAACTACTCACCCCGTGTGCAGCCTAGGTTAAAGCGGTGCTGGTGTCTCCTGCCGGGGGCGTCTGCGGCCAGGGATGGCCGCAGTCGAGCCTACAGGGACGTACTTGTGGCGTCCCCCGGCAGGAGACACCGGCGC
>DATCIR010000130.1:0-3747 GCA_036507695.1 Gammaproteobacteria bacterium | reverse complement strand
TCCCTTGACATCGAATACAACCTCATGGAGCGCGTAGCCATCAACCATGTTCTCGAAAAGATTGTGATAACGGGCTTCGCTTGCCTGCAGCGCCTGAGCCGCCTGAGTGGATTCAGTAATGTCCTGTATGGTACCGAGCATGCGAACAGGCTGTCCGGTATGATCAAACTGGACCGCGCCGCGCTCATGCACGTAACGAACGGTATGGTCAGGCAATACAATCCGGTGATCGATGATGTAAGGCTTGTTCTTGTACATCGCGGCATCGACTGTATCGCTTACTATGTCCCGGTCTTCGGGATGGATAGCGGCGATAAAAGCGCCATAGCTTGTCTCAAACGACCGGGGATGGCGCCCGAAAATACTATAGACGGTGTCGGACCAACTGAGTTTATTCATGGGAATATCCCATACCCAGTTGCCCACGTGGGCGATCGCCTCGGCTTCGGCGAGCCGCTTCTCGCTTTCACGCAGCGCACTGACCTTGCTAAGGTAATTGGTGCGCAGCCAGGCCAGGGCCGCGCTCAAGATACCCACCAGCAGCAGCAACCATGTTATTTCATTGGTTCGCTTTTCAAACACTGACGCCGGCGAATAAATCAGAAATTGTAGTGGAATCCGCGTGATAATTTTCCAATACTGTTCGGCGACACTCTCCTCGGCGGGCGTTGCGCCACGAATTGTTCTTACCGCATACGGGTGTACCGTATTAAAAATGAATAGGCCTTCTTTTGTTTCCACGGCGCCAGATTCGTGGCGGGTAACGTAATCCCACGCCTCGGAATAACGTTTGGCAAAACTCGCATTGCTTCCCAGCAGGAAACCCCACTCGTCTACCTTGTCGGGACTGGACAACCAATAGCCCTCACGATTGACCATCATGGGCTCGCCCCAGCTGTCGGCCATGAATTCCCTGAAATCGTCAAGCAATATGACACCCAGGTAGTTTAGGACCACGTTGCCTTTCAAACGGCCGGCGGAATCGGACACGGCCTTGGCGAACCGGATCATCGGTTTATAGGGGTGTTCGATTTGCCCATCCTCGACATTCAAGTCCAGTGACGAGATGTAAATCGTATTCGGTGTCAGGTGAAGCGTCTCACGGAAATAATAACGTCCCGATTTATCCTCCAGTTCCGCCAGCGGTATCGCCGTGGCAACGTGGCCGCTGTAGTTCACGCGCACCCGCTCCATTCCCGCTACATCGATGTAACGGATCTTGTCGTATACCCCGGCGTTTTGGGCGAAGTTCTGAAACACTGTCTCCACTCGAACCCGGTTGGCGGGGGTCTCATCACGCAGGTAATCGCTCAACACCTGAAGCGCGGCAATCGTACTAATATCCCTGATGGGTTCACGCAAGTCTGACTGCAGCGCCCTGGCCGTTAGTAACAGCCGCACGGATTCCTGCAGTTGGGACTGGGATTTCTCAAGATCAAACTTTTGGTATTCCAGTGAAGTGATGGCCGCAAGCACACCGAAAGCGCTCACCGCAAAATACAAAATGAACCGGGCTACTAACGAAAGCATGTGTCTATAATAGATGCGTATCCGGATTTATTTAAGTCTTGCGCCCGTATTAAGTTCCATTTTTATTGAACTACGTAAGCGATACAAACAAAGGCAACCAACGCTATTGGCCCGGTATTAAACCGGCTGTGCCGTGTCTTTTCGTTAATATCGCCATTGTACATGCCATTTAACTGAAATTCCGGCTTGGTGAATATCATCTTACGACTGCGTCGCCAAAATACCTACCGAGGTCCTCTGAATTTTACCAATCGGCGCATGCTAAGCCTTGAGCCGATATTATCGTTACCGAATTATTTGAAATCCGGGATAACGTAGGGCTGCCATCAGGTTCGGCCGCACCGGCCACCTTGCGAAGTGAGTAAATCCGGAAATATTGCAGCGGCCGTCGGCAGGCATTCGCCTTTGTTGTAGCCGACTTACCATTGCCATAGGACTCCATTGCCATAGGACTGGAAATTCTTTGACATCGAGCATGACAAGTGGTCACGCTTTCCGGCTATTGCTTGTGCCATTCTGCAAAAGACCAAACCACGCAAGCACAAAAACCAAAAACTCCCCTCGCGATAAAACCGAATTTGAATCCAAATCCGGTGTGGTGGTAGTTGTGTCGCTGCCAAACAAGCGTATAGAGCGCCGAACAGCAAGAGTAATGGCGCTGGGCGTTGATTACCACAGTCGCGTTTTGCCGGGCGAAGGCCAAGTGATTCCACGCTACGGCCGTAGTCGTCCAATCCAGCCTATTCGGCTCTAAACACAAACATGACGTGAACCTGCTTGACTTCATTACTCCCGGATAAAACACCACCTAAGCAATTCTATTTTTTGGAAAATCATTATGTGCGCACGCACCCAGGTAAAACGCCTGATCATTAAATGGATTAATTCCACTTAATCTGCTATAAAGTTGGCTCTTTTTCATGTTAGCAAATAACAACCAATAAGGGGGTATATATGGGGAATTTGACTACACGCCGAATCGCACTGGTACTTGCTTTGGTCGCGGCAAGTCTTTGTACGGCAACTTTGGCGGACGATAAAAATAAAAAACTTGCGATTGACAAGGTAAACGGTGAATTGTCCGTCATCGTTCTCGGCTCGGGCGGTCCGATGCCTGCCTCCAGTGGCCGCGCCAGCGCGGGTTATTTGATTCTTACCGACGGTAAGCCACGTCTGTTGATGGATCTGGGTGGCGGTTCCTATCAGCGCATTGGTGAGAGTGGCGCAACCATCCAGAATATTGATGCCATCCTCCTCACTCACTTGCACATCGATCATATGGCTGATCTGTCAGCCGCGATTAAAGGCATCTATTTCCATGCACGCGAGCATGATGAGCCGCGTCTTGCCGATCGCCCGATCCGCATTTTTGGACCCAACGTCAATGCTGCCAACCAGTTCCCTGCGTCTGCCACCTACGTGGAAACCTTATATGATGCCAGTGTCGGCCTTGAGCGCTACCTGCACACCTTCAGCAGAGCCATCAGCGGCGGAGAGTTTGCATACGAGGTGACAAACCTGTCTCCGAATCCGGGCGGCGCCATTACCACAATCATTGATGACGCTGATGGCCTGGTAGTTAAATCAGTTGGTGTGTTTCATGGCCCGGTACCTTCGGTTGCTTTCCGTATTGAATATAGAGGTCATAGCATTGTATATACCGGCGATACCAATTCCCGAATGCCTCCTGCCACATTAAATCCGGATGCCACAAACCCGTTGTCACAGCAACTGATTGAGCTGGCGGCGGGCGCCGATCTGTTGATTTATGACACCGCCATTACTGATACGGAGCCTGGTAAAGTTGCTCCTGCTCCCGGGTTTTTAGGCGACAGACTGTTTTTTAATTTGCACACCACACCCGCCACCATGGGGCAGATAGCATCGCAGGCGAACGCAAAAACCCTGGTATTGTCACATATCACCCCTATTACCGAGGCCGCAATAGATGAAATTAAAGACGTTGTCCGCGCACAAAACTTCAGCGGCAGAATCAAGGTTGCCAGGGATCTGAAGGTCTATAATCTCGGTGGTGATGACGACTAAAATAAAGCGAGTTTTTTTATAAGAATTCTAGTAACTACTCACCCCGTGTGCAGCATAGGTTAAAGCGGTGCGGGTGTCTCCTGCCGGGGGCGTCTGCGGCCAGGGATGGCCGCAGTCGACGGATTCGCCGGGAACGAATCCGGTCGCACGCAGTGCGCCCGCAGGGTGTGG
>DATCIR010000129.1:0-4766 GCA_036507695.1 Gammaproteobacteria bacterium | reverse complement strand
GCTGGCGGAGAACAAGCGTTGCCACCAGCGCTTTCGGCTGTGCGGTAAAAAGGTGTCTTTGGTCAGTTCAACCGGCGGCAGCCGGGAAATGATCCAGCCGGGCAGCGGCGGGTTGTTGCTATAGCCGCAAACCACGCCGAGGTTGTTGGGATCGTAGATTTTGATAAAGCCAGGGTGGTTTCTGTCATCCACGTAGACGATGCCGCAATAATCTTCCTGATGTTCCTGGCGCAGTAACGTATCGATTTCACGGATGAATTGATGGAGTTGATCCTGGGAAACGGGCGTATCCGGTACCGGTTCGCCAATGGCGTAGACATACCAGTAGTCATCTGCCTGGTTTTTCAGTGTCTCCCAAAAGGCATACAGGTCTTCCCAGCGGCGCAAGCCGAGAAAACTGCCGCGGAAGGCCTGTAAAAACGGTTCAGTGACAGCGTGATTCATAAGGCTATTATTGAAGACTACTATGTTTTGTGGATCTCGGTTTTGTGGACCTCGGTTTTGCGGACCTTGGCTGCAGTAAATAAAGTTGCAGTAAATAAAAATTGGGACGAGATAAGCGATCACTTAACTGGATTTTCCCGGATTTCCAACTGCGGTATTAGACAAAATAACCTGCGCCCGTTGCAAGTATTTTCAAGAATTATTACCGGCAACACTAATGTTCGATGCGCGCCACCAGTTCTTCGATGCGTTCGGCCACCACATCCCAATGCACCATGGGGCCGCCGTCTTCCATCCATTCAAAGGGCGCCTTATCCTTGAGTTCTTCGATATAATCGGCAAGCTCGTCACGGTGTTCAGCCAATTCCTTGAGCTGCGCCTTAAGCTCGGCGTCCAGCTTGGCGTCAACTTGTGCGCTTTCGCTGCGTATTTTAGTGGCGCGCGCCATGATTTCATCCAGTTGCTTTAACTGAGTTTCATATTGCCGGATTTGTTGCTTGGCCAGGCGGTCAATGTCAGCCATACTTACCTCCCACATTTGCAGCCGGAATCAAACTATTCGGTTGATTCGCGCTACTACTACGGTAAAGTTATCCATTTATTGTATAAATCTACAGTGCTCGCGATGGATGTGACACTGACACAAATCAAGCCTGTTAAAAATAGTTAGTTAACCGCAAAAAATAATGCTGGTAGTATGTTGGTTTGATGTTTTTATTAGGTTTTATTTGGGTAACTACTCACCCGTGGGCGGCGCCGGTGTCTCCTGCCGGGGGACGCCACAAGTACGTCACTGTAGGCTCGACTGCGGCCATCCCTGGCCGCAGACGCCCCCGGCAGGAAACACCGGCACCGCTTTAACCTAGGCTGCACACGGGGTGAGTAGTTACTTTTTTGGCACCAGTGGAATTGAATGCGTGGTATTTAAATAGCGATGAAAGCCATACTATTTGATCTCGATGGCGTTTTATACGTAGGGGACCAGCCGATTGCGGGCGCTGCGCAAACCGTGCAGTGGTGTGTGGCAAACGGCATACCCCATCTGTTCATTACCAATACCACGTCCAAACCGCGCAGCGCCATCGCGGCGAAATTATCCGCCTTCGATATTAACGTCGCGGAAAACCGGATTCTTACCCCGCCGGCCGCGGCCGTGCAATGGCTGCATGAAAACCACCTTCACCGGTTGGCATTATTTGTCTCCGATATTACCCGGCAGGAGTTCAGCGTATTTACTGCCGTAGAAACGGAAGACGCAACCGTAGACGCCGTCGTTGTAGGCGACATGGGAGTGGCATGGGATTTTGCTACCTTGAACCGGGCGTTTCGCCTATTGCTGCAACAGCCTGCGCCGCACTTGATTGCCCTGGGATTGACCCGTTACTGGCGTGCGCAAGACGGGCTGCGGCTCGATGCAGGCGCCTATGTGGCCGCGCTGCAATACGCGAGCGGCAGGGAGCCGGTGGTAATGGGAAAACCAGCGCGCGTGTTTTATCACACCGCCTTGCATCAATTGGGTGTCAGCCCGGAGCAGGCCATCATGGTAGGCGATGATATCAAAACGGATATCGATGGCGCCCAGCAGGCGGGCATGAAAGGCGTTCTGGTACGGACCGGAAAGTTTCACGAAAGCGACCTGAACAAGGGAGTCAAGCCAGCGGCCATCATCAATTCCGTCGCGGATCTGCCGGCGTGGTGGGAGAGCGGCGGTGTTTGATATTGGTGTTTGTATTTTTATTTCAATAATATTATTTTCTGCCCGGGAATTAATATTTTGATCTTCATCAGTTGGCCCCCAAATTCATCTGGCATGTGCCGGCCAATTGTGGTGTCATACAAAAGTTAGCGGATACTAACATTATTAAAGAGAGGATTACCTTGGTTGATAACAAAGAAGCGCAACCCTCCAAGATTGAATTTTGGCTTGCAGAAGCCAAAGAATTGAAAAAGGCCGCGGATCATTGCTGGAGCCTGGAAAAGACCGTGGAATATGAAAGCGTCGCAGGCGAATTTCAAGGCGCCGCGCGTTCGATTTTGAAAGATGCCGCTGATGTGGATACGGAATTGAAATGGCTTTACGGCAACTTAATGGCTTTTGCTATCCAGTATCTTTCCATTGGCATCCTGATCAACCGCAATCCCAAACGATTCCTGAATGAAGTGCCCGGGAACCGAATCATTGAACTGGCGGAAGAGTGCGGCGTGTCGCTGAATCCGGTTCAAAAGAACTTTTTACGGCAAATCGAAAATACCTTTGAATGGGACCGGCAATTTCCGCATTGGAATGTTTCGCTGACGCGCAATGAATTATATAACCTGAATGTTAAACACCTGGCAGCGAAAACCATTAAAAGCGCGGAAAAAAAGGCGCTCGATGAATTGTTCATCACGCTGCGAAATCTGGCGCTTGACAAGATCACCGAGGCGAAGAAGCTGAATTCACAACACCACTAAATTAAGTTTTGATTTTTTCGACCAGCTTTTCCAGACGTTGCGCTACCAGTTCCCACATGACCATCGGGCCCGCGGTTTGCATGAATTGTTCCGGCGACTCTTCCCGGAGCCGCTCAATGTAATCGCCCATTGCGGTTTGTTTTTCCTCGAGTTCCTCCAGTTCCGCCTTGCTTGCTTCATCCCCGGCTTGTTCCGCCTGTTTTAATAATTCGTCAATATGCTTCAGGCGCGACTCGTGTTCGACAGCCTGGCGTTCCGCCAATTTATCAATCCTGGTCATCGTCGTTCTCCTGCTGGTAGTTGAAGAGTTAGGCACCTCGTTGGTGTTGGATTTATCATGCGAAGTTTCGCGCTAATAAAACATATTTTAAATAGGTATCAAGCGGTTGTCACTGACTTATATCAACATCCGTGCGCCGCACTCTCGTTATGCTTCCACAAAAAATAATAAGAATTAGCTTCCCTATTTTCGGGTATTACGAATGACAAAAACTTCTTGCCATGGCATTAAATATTTTCTAATTCCCGTAGACCCGCGGATTTTTCCGCGAAACGAATAAGTTATAGATAGACAGATTGTGGATTGAGAAATGGCCTATGCAAGATGGGGACTGCGTACAATTTCTGCAATGGGCGCTGCCAAGGCTGCAATTGCGTTGGCCGGGATTTCGCAAGGTGCGCGGCCAGGTGTGCAAACGGCTGGCGCATCGCTTGCAGGAGTTGGATATTCCGGATGTTGAAGCCTATCGAGACTACCTCGAAACGCGTCCGGACGAATGGCGCATCCTGGACGGTTTAAGCCGGGTCACTATTTCCCGTTTCTACCGGGAAAAAGCCGTGTTTCAATTTCTGGAACAAACGGTGATCCCAGCGCTTATTCAACGTATTACCACCCGAGGTGAAAAGCACTTGCGTGTTTTGAGCCTGGGTAGCGCATCCGGCGAAGAACCTTATACAATAACCATACTCTGGCAATTACGGTTTCAATTTCGACACCCGGATATCACACTACAGGTTATGGCCACCGAAGCTAATCCGGAATTGATTCAACGCAGCCAGCAAGCCCGTTATCCCTATAGCAGCATTAAGAACTTGCCCGAAACATGGCGGCATATTGCGTTTGATCACATGGACGACACTTATTGTCTTAAACCGGAGTACCGACCACACGTGCAATTTGTACAGCAGGATGTGCGTGACGCTTTCCCTGCGGGACCGTTTGACCTGATCTTGTGCCGCAACCTGGTTTTTACCTATTTTGACGAAGCCCTGCAAAACACCTTGCTGGAGCGGATCGCGCACGCATTATACCCTGTAGGGGCTCTGGTGTTGGGCATACATGAAACATTGCCGGATAGTCAAAAGGACTTTGCCGTGTGGTCTGACAAATTGCGTGTTTTTCAAAAAGCGAGTCTGCAAAAATAGCGAACATATAAAGGCCGGATTGAGCTACGTCAAATAAACCGCTACCCAACACGCCTAAAATAATAATTAATTATTCTTATAGACCCAGCCTGTAAATCATCATTTTTTATAGAGACGCGGCCGGGTTTATAGTGCATATTGGAAGCTATCCTCAATTAAGAACGCCTGCGAATATGGCTACGTTATTTAAATCCACCAAGTCAACGGCGTCAGCCAAAAACACCCGGCGTTATGTTACCGGTTCATTCTGGGTCACTATTGGTTTTTTACTGTCTCCCTTATCGTGGTGGAATGACCTGGTGGTCAACGTACCCCTGGCATATGTGTTTTCGATTCCGTTTACCTTCATTGATGAGCGTTTATTTTTACCCGCATTCGTGGCGGGGTACTGGTTCACCAATCTGTTGGGGTTTATATTGATGCATAAAGGTGTGGCGGGATTT
>DATCIR010000128.1:0-6513 GCA_036507695.1 Gammaproteobacteria bacterium | reverse complement strand
ATCCCGCAACCGGCCGGATGTAGCAACGCCGCCTACGATACCACTGGGAGCGCCATCGCCACTCCAGCCGGTGCGTTGCTCTGGTGGGCTAAGACCATTGGGCGGCCTTGTCAGTGACACCGGCATACCAATGTTGTGCGGGACACTGCGCATGGTGAAGCGGTTTTCCAGATCACCTGCGCCATCCTGGTTTTCGACGATCAGGCCCAACGACCGCATCAGGGCTGGATTCTCGAAGCGCTGGGGCCGCCCGTTCGCATCCAGGTTAGCGGGGTTACCGAATATCAACGCGGGAACAAACTCGGCAACGAACAAGGGATCATCCGGTGGTAACGTGGCGATAAACGCCGGATCAATCGTAAAGTTGTTGGTGGCCGGATGGCAGGTGCCGCAGCTGCGGCCGTTACCGTCAAACGCTTCATTGAAAAACAGGTCTTCCCCCTGTGCCACCAGGTCACCAAACACATCGGGGAAACCCGTAGGAACACTGGCGTGGGCGGCGCTGATCAATTGAAACCCGTTGCTGCGTTTTGAACCCACTTGCTCGGCGGCATATAATTTCTGAAATAAATCCGGCGAACCCGCCAGCACGATGTTTTGCAGGGATGTTGAATCAGCGGGAACCACGGCCACCTGATCAAAGGTAAACTGGGTTTGCAGCAGCATGTCCATGCTGCTTTGCATGGTTGCGATTCCGTTATTGGCTGAAGCCGGCTTGTCTGAAAACGCGCCAATTTTTTTAATGCGGGCGCGGTCCGTCACCGTTGAAAACAGTGGTATGCCGTTGGTAACCCACAATTCCAGCGGTTTATCGGGCAGTTGGCCAACAATCTCCGCGGAAATCGTATTCGCCGCAAAATCAAATCGCACTTTGCCAGTTACGGCCGCGGCCTTGCTTGAATGCGATGCGGGCGCCAGGAGATTGAGGGTCATTTGATGAGCGCCCTGGGAATTGTGAACGCCTTCTTTCCAGGCTTGATAACGCTGTTGCAGTTTTGCGGGATCGCCGATAACGGTAACGGATGCATGCGTGGCGTTATCGTTACCTTGAAACGATGCAATAACCAGCACGCATAAAACCAGAGCCAATAGATACCCCTTCCATTGTGATTGATTCACAATAGCACCTCCCCTTAGTTAGATAGTAGTTGAATAATGGATGATCCTAGGTTATGCCAACATTCCGAACTGTTACTGAAAATGTATCCGGCAACATAAAAGTAGCTTATTGAGTAACTTTTGTTAACTGTACTAACGAACAGTCAGGCGGCGGCAAGTTGGGCCGGATCAATGCATCTGGATTTTTTATTATTGGGGTGATACTGACATAGTTGCTAATGTTTTAGGATTTTTTTAAATCCCCTCGGTGCTGCTCGCTACTGATGCTGGGCAGGTATATTTCCAACCGGCGTTGTTTTAGCGGTTCATTCCGTATCGATCCTGATTTATCGAAGGCGCCGCTGGCTGTTCCCCCATGGCACGCTATCGAGCTCAACCCGTAACCAGGATTTAATGTTGCGCTCAAAATAAAGATTTGTGTAGTCAAGATGTCGAGAAGAGCAATCTTCAAATAACAAGTTCACTCTGTCCCAAATGGCACTTACTTAACGCAATTTTTTGGATTTTCGTCATTCCGGCATTTTTTTAAGCATGCCCCGGTATGTTGTAAGCCGGGGCCGGAATCCATGAAACTGCCACTATGTGTAGATTTTGGATCCCGGCTTTCGCCGGGAAGACGGCGGTTCTGAGCTTAAGTAAGCGCCATTCCACTCTGTCCCTTATTATTCTACTCATTAACCATCCCTTGTTATTTTTTCATCAACAAGCACCAACGTCGCACATGGGCGGCAATGTGAAAATTTACCTCTTCGTTAAAATGCCACGATTCGGTATGTAATTTGCTTACAGTACTGGCTTGATTTGTTAGCTGGGCTATTTGTTATGCAGACATTAGCCCGTTTCTCATACAGTTGTTTTCAGTCATGACAATAAAACAAAATAAGGAGACTTTATGCAAATAAAAACCACAGCAATCGCCCTTGCAGGAGCGTTAATGCTTAATACATCGGCAATGGTTTTGGCGGACACCGTTACCTTTGAAATTACCGCCACGGTGTACAATGTTTATGATCCCGGCAATGGCTTACAAGGCAGCGTCTTCCCAGGCGACAAAATAACCGGGACCTATACCATTGATACCGCCACGTTCGATAACGACCCTAATCCGGAATTCGGATACTATGTTTTTAACTCAACCACAACTCATTCCCCGCAATTGGGTTTTGACCTGACTTTGAACGATCATAGCTTTAAATCTGATCCCGCCACATCCGGTCATATGTACCAGGCGTATGTTATGAACAGTTCGAGTGACCATTTCGGACTCGCCAGTTGGGGTAATATGCCTTTAGCCAATGGCTCGACGGTAGATAATATTTTTATCGACCTGTATGATCCATCCGGACAAGCCCTCGCTTCCGATGCCTTGACTCAGCAAGCCCCTAATGTACCCGCATTCCAGTACCACGATATTCATGTATCGGGCAGCGCTTACAATAGCAATTATTATTATCTGGATGCCAAGATCGATGCGATCCAGGTGGCTGGCGGCCAGTGTACACCTGGTAATGCCAACCAAGTGATGCTCAAGGTCAACGCGACGGTACGGGAAGTCTGGGACTACGATAACGTGCTTGGCTACACCATTAATGCCGGGGACAACATATCAGGAACCTATACATATAATGTCAACACACCGGATTCCGATCCTTCCCCCGACTTTGCTCGCTACGAACGTGTCCCCGGTAGTGGTAATTATGGATTTGACATCACCATCAACAGCACCACGATCAGCACCAACACCATGACGGATAGGTTTTCCATCGTGATTGGTGATGGTCAAGGCTGGCCGGATTTCTACGCGGCGGAACAGTTTGGCACCCAATTGCCTTTCATTAATGGCTCAATTGTCAATGGCCTTGGCGTATTTGTTGATTATCCCAGCGGCAACAGCATCACCAGTACCGCATTAACCAATCAGCCACCCTCATTGACAAATACCGGTTTTAAAGATTTTCATATCAGCGGCATGCGCGATTCGACGCCCTACCCATCGTACTTTTCCATTGTGGCGGACCTTAACAGCATTACCGAAGTTAACGCTTGCGAGAAACCAAAAGACCCGATTGTAGTATCACCCGGCAGCGGTGTATTCGACAGAATGCAACGTTTTGATGCGGCAATTGTGATGGAGCCGAACTTGCCGCCACTCGTGAATATGCAGGCCACCTTGAATGGTTTCGACATTACGCCTGAACTGTATCGTTGTTTTCCAGGCGCCATGAATCCTCAAAACCGGCAAACCATGGTCTGCCAGGATTTCTCCAATATACTCATGCCAGGAACTAACACCCTGAATTTCACGTTTATGTTGGGTGATGGCCGCAGCTTCAACCATTCGGTAGACTGGTTGTTGCTGGGATATTGATTGGCATTGCTACTAACAAAAACCCCGCGAATGCTCGCGGGGTTTTTTTGGATGTAGGAGAATGGCAAGGTGATTGGCCATCAAAATATGCCGGACCAGTGCAAGCGATTGTCAAACTGCAATTTGGAGATTGGATTCGGCCTTTTTATCGCCTTAACACCACTTTTTAATAGCAAAAAATAACAGATAAGAACAGATACAATCCAAAATATGGGTCTTGCGAAGAATCAGTGGGAAGTTCAACGCCGATATTAAACGCAAAGACACAGTGGCGCAAAGGACAACGGATAATTTCTTAAAAAATAGGTGAGGATCGAATTTTGGATTCCAGCTAGGGCGGTCCAATAGCGTATCCTGACGATGCGGCCGCATGGATTGTACTAGTTTGAATTGTTTGCGTCTTCGCGCCTTTGCGTTAACGTTTTTTTGGTGCTGGTCTACCCACAGGTTTTTCAGACGATGCAAAAAAATAGACTGTAGTTATACCGGTGTTTTCAGCCATAAAAAGCTTACTCTAAGGCGAAAAATCGGCAGGTTTTTAGTTTGTTGTTAAATGATATCAATAGATTGCAGTGGTCCGACCCCGATCGGCTCACCAATGAATATCCCCGGCATTGGCATTGCCGGGGCTTATTCATTCGGCAGGCAAATTATGTCAGGTGCTGTCGCCCACCACGATGGGCAAGGACTCGATGCGGTACCAGACTCGCCAGTCGGGCAGGCGCTCCGCGTCTTTCTTTGGTTCTTCATCGCCGGGCGCATAACGGCCCACCCAGTGTTCCGGTGGTCCGGAAAACCAGCGATGGTAGCGTACTAACGTGTCGTCGCGGGTAAATAGATCCTGTTCTTCCGGCAGAATCGTGATTGCCATGTCATCGTTTGCGCCCACGTAGCCTTCGAATATGACCGTATCCAACTGCACGATATTTTTACCGGGCTTATCGCTGATCTTAAGATGGCCCTTCGCGGGAATACGCACCCGGTGCTTGCGGTTTGGATTGTTATTAAAGTGCACCCAGCCGTTAAACACAAACTCGCCGGCGCCGAAAAACCAGGGGTCTTTGTCATCCAGGATCTGGACTTTCTCCAGCACAATTCTGATCAGCGAGACGGCGTGCATGGTCCGGGTCCAGCGGCTGCGAATTTCGTAGGTGCTGCCGCCCACAATTTGGCCATCCTGGCGCTGCAGCACGGCGAAGCGTTGCAATCCCTGGTGGTCTGCCGCGCGGCGGCCCTTGACGGTCAGCAATCCCTCCAGGGTTTGCCCTTTAGCAACGCGGATGCCGCGTATCTCTGCCTGCCGTGTCGGATTAAACTCATAGAGCTTTGTTAAATCCATGCGCGAAAGCAGTTTGGCGCGGTGTTTTTCCAATTCTTTATCCGCATTGCTCTGGCGCTTTTTGTCGTAGCCGGAGTAGCGTATCGCGGATTGCCGTTGATACCAGGTCCCGAAATTTTCTTTCTCAGCCAGCGGGTAAATGGCAACATCCTTGAAGGCTTTCTTTATATCCGTGTCCGCCAATTGATGCGGTTCCAGCACCAGGCCAATGACACCTTCTTCCATGGACTCCGGACGAATCACGATATCCAGTACATCGTCGCGGTCCAGCACGTTGTGAAACTTGATCGCAACGATCTGCTGCAACGGTGACGGTGGCGCATCGATCACATGCAGATTTTTCAGCGCCACGCGCTTCTCGTTGGGAATAAGCACATTGACGTTGGTCTCAGTCGTGGTGATGGGATCTTCACTGGAGGAAACTACCGCCAGCAAACAACTGTGTGTCGCCGCTGTTACCGGCACGCTAAAATCCCAGGAGACGATCACCGGCCGGTTCGGCTCCAGCACGGGAATGGTCTGCACCGCGCCAAGGGGTGTCCATGCGCCCTCCGGGATATTAAAGTTGGGTGGCGACAACGCCGCGGGCAGCGCCGGCAATCCCGCGGAGGCGTCCGCGATAAACGCCCGGACCGAAACATCCGTGGCGTTCTCATAACCGCGGTTATGGACCTGCAGGTAAAAGCGGTTCACGACACCGCGTTGCGGATCTTCATGCAACAGGTCATCATCAAACTCCACACCATCAAACAGTCCATCCGGCGCGAAGTAAGGCGCGACATCGGCTTTGATATCGGGGCTTTCCCACCAGTAGACGGTATCCGCGGTGTCGTTGGGATTGGGCTGACCCGACGGTGACGGAAGCAGCTGGCCGACATCCAACAGGCTGTCCCTGAGATAAAGATCAACCGGTGGTGTCGACACCACCGGCGCGATGTTGAGTTTGTACATGCCCCGTCCGAAGGTTGCGGCATAGAGAAAATTCTCCGACTCGTCGACATGCAAATCATGAACCGGGCAATTGGGCATGCCATTGTCATAAGCCAGCCACGTGGCGCCCAGATTATTCGTCACAAACACTCCGACATCGGTGCCCACATAGACTGTATTCGCATCGTTGTGATCTAAGGCGAGTGAGCTGACCGTGGAATCCGGCAAGTCGCCACTGATATCGGTCCAGGTTGCCCCGGCATCGGTACTCATAAACACATGGCTGGCCATGCCGCCCGTGGTGCCGCCATAGGTCACGAATACCCGATCGGCATCGGAACTATCCACCACCACATCCATTACCGCTCTTGCGCTGGGCAGCGTGCCGGTGATTTCCGTCCACGGAAGTGTAGCGCCAGCGTCATCGCTGCGAAACACCCTGCCTTGACCGGTACGGTTATAAAAATTACCCGTACCACAGTAAACACGATTGGAGTCGGAGGGCGCCACGGCAATGCTGTTAATCGAAAAACCAAAGTCCTGGCTCACCTCAATCCAATTGGTTGCCAGCGCGTCCGATGTCTTAAACACTTTTGATCCGCCGGTATAGAGCACATCGTGGTTGTTGGGGTCCATCACGATGGTGCCCACCCATTGGCTGGCGCCGCTCAACCCGCCGGTCTTGTTAACCCAGGTATTACCGCCATCGCTGGATTTTTTAATGTTAGTGCCCTGGTACTCCGCGTACATGGTTCTT
>DATCIR010000127.1:0-22315 GCA_036507695.1 Gammaproteobacteria bacterium | reverse complement strand
CTCGACTGCGGCCATCCCTGGCCGCAGACGCCCCCGGCAGGAGACACCAGCACCGCTTTAACCTATGCTGCACATGGGGTGAGTAGTTACGGCATCAGCAAATGACTGAACAACACGTGCTATTTCGCGGCAACGTCGCTATTACACTCTTTGAAGGTGTTTACGCTACAGCAAAACACATTAAATCCTGTCAGCTTGCTAACTTTTGATACGCCCGGACAAGGGTATTTTTACCGGACTTAATACCGCGCGCGGGCAAAATAACCGAGCAGGCGGTACCCTTACCGGGCGCGCTGGTAATGGATATCGCGCCGCCGAGCATTTCGCAAAAACGCTTGGTAATCGTCAACCCCAGACCTGTGCCTTGATATTGCCGCGTCATGGATACATCGGCTTGCTCAAAGGGATCGAAGACTTTTCCCAATTGACCCGGTTCAATGCCAATGCCGTTGTCTTTAACCCGGAAGTTAAAGCAGGTGATTCCATTTTCGATTATGGAACTTATCTTGATAGCAATTGATCCATCACTGGTGAATTTATTGGCGTTACTCACCAGGTTCATTAAAATTTGTTTTACTTTTACGGCATCCGACACCATGGCAAATGACTGGATTTGATAATCCACACTGATATGATTACCGTTTTTTTCCGCCAGCGGTTTAATAATTCCGAGCACAGAGTCAACAAGCTCGTTTATCAGGAATTCTTCACAACTAAGTTGCATTTTACCGGCTTCAATTTTTGACAGATCGAGCACCCCATTGATGAGACTTAATAAATGCGTTGCTGACTCGAGAATTTTGTCACAATCATCAAACACAGCTGGCGACGCATTATCACCGGATAATTCCTCTTTGATCAGTTCGCTATAGCCGATAATGGCATTCAAAGGTGTTCGAAGCTCATGGCTCATGTTTGCCAGAAACTGGCTTTTACTGGTGTTGGCTTTTTCCGCCTGCTGCTTGGCAAATTTCAATTGGGCGTTAGCGCTCTCCATTTCCCTTAAATGTTGCTCCCGGTCATATAATGCCTGCTTATTCCGGCGGATAACTAACCAGGCCACAAGAATACCGATTAACCCCGCCGCCGAAGCAAATAGAGTGAGCCGCAGCCTCGTTGCATCATAGTTTTTTTCCGTTTGCCTGACACGCAAATCCAAGGCTTGTTCCTGGTAATCATACAGATTGGTCAACTCTTCCATCACGCCATCCTGCATGGGAATGGCTTCATTGACTAACAATGCATGCGCCTTTTCTATTTCATCGGCATAGATGTAATCAACGACCTCGTTTTGCAACGGAACCGCCAGGCCGGAATACCTGCCCTGCGCGGCCAGGATCGCTTTTTCTTCCCTGGATAAATCGCTTTGCAAAAGCCGCAGACGGGCGTTAGCAAAAGCGGAGCCATGCGCGTTGAATTGCAAATACTGGTCGTCTTTATCAAACGGATCATGAAAGAGCAGCATGTTGGAAAGGCACATGGTCCGCGCCCTGGCGGCGTTCCGCATTTCCACCACTAGCCGCATTTTCTCCCGGTGAGTGCCAATGATCTCATTCAGATCATTCTGGATGGTACCCAATCCCCACATGAGTGAAGCCATCGTTAATAACGCGACAATGGAAAACATCGCGCCAAAGCCAATCAGTAGGCTTAATTTACGGCTGTGTAAGATCGTTGACAGCCTACCTGCTGAAGATAACTCTGGCAAATTGTCAGGGCGCATAGTCGAAAATCTATCATTTAGCGAATAATTGGCATTAAGCTTACACTATAGCGAGAAAATTCCAATAAACACTTCAGGGTTCATTAGATTATCGAATTTATCAAGCTCTGCCTTTTAATCCGGTTAAAAGGCTCAAGCGCGGGAAAAACCGGCTGTATATCGATCGGAAACCCGTTCCCTGAAGAATGTGATGTTTTAGTAATCTGTTGTTGCATTAATCAAAAACCTGCCCCTGACAAGCAGGCGTTTTTCGGCGTGCGTGTTTTCTTGGATAACTATCGGCGAATTCGGTTAAGGTGAAATGACCGGATGCCAATTGTTCGCATTGCGCTGACCTGATCGCGGGGTACACGAATCATACCCCGCACTTTACAGCTTGCATCAGGCTTTTTCTTTTTCTGATTGGACTTGAGGTTTGCGCAAACGAATGCCCAGTTCCCGCAATTGGGTTTCGCTGACTTCCGAGGGAGCCGACGTCAATAGGCAAGCGGCAGTCTGGGTTTTGGGAAATGCCATCACTTCACGAATGGATGAAGCGCCGGTCATAAGCATCACCAGCCGGTCAAGACCAAAGGCAATACCGCCGTGCGGCGGGCAACCGTATTTTAACGCTTCCAACAGAAACCCAAACTTCTGTTGCGCTTCTTCGTCATTAATACCCAGCAGGCGAAATACTTTTTGCTGGACGTGGGCGCGGTAAATCCGTTGCGACCCGCCGCCGATTTCCGTGCCGTTCAACACCATGTCATAGGCGCGGGACAGGCATTCGCCGGGCTTGTCGTCGAGTTTGCCGAGATCCGCCTCACGGGGCGCGGTAAAAGGATGATGCAACGCGCTCCAGCGATTTTCTTTTTCATCCCATTCAAACATGGGAAAGTCGACCACCCACAGGGGACGCCATTGGCCTTCCAGCATACCCAGGTCATGGCCCAGTTTCACGCGCAAGGCGCCCAAGGCTTCATTAACTATGGTGGACTTATCGGCGCCGAAGAAAACCAGGTCGCCATCCTGCGCGCCGGTGCGTTGCATGATGGCGTTGATCGCTGCGTCCGGTAAAAACTTCAGGATCGGTGATTGCAGCCCTTCACGCCCCGCTTTTAAATCGTTGACCTTGATGTAGGCCAGCCCCTTGGCGCCATAAATTCCCACGAAGGCCGTATAGTCGTCGATTTCCTTGCGTGTCAACTCGCCGCCCTTGGGCAAACGCAGGGCCGCAACACGTCCGTTAGGATGATTGGCCGGACCTGAAAAGACCTTGAACTCGACGTCTTTCATCACGTCGGCGACATCGACTAATTCCAAGGGGATGCGCAAATCCGGCTTGTCCGACGCGAAGCGCCGCATGGCTTCCGCGTGCGTCATCCGGGGAAACGGATTGGGCAGCTCCACATCCAGCACCTGTTTGAACAGGGTGCGGATCAGGTTTTCCATGATACCCATCATTTCATCTTCCTTGATGAACGCCGTTTCGATATCGAGCTGGGTAAATTCCGGCTGCCGGTCCGCACGCAGGTCTTCATCACGAAAACAACGCACGATCTGGTAATAGCGGTCCATTCCGGACATCATGAGTAACTGTTTAAACAATTGCGGTGATTGCGGTAATGCAAAGAAGGATCCATTGTGGGTGCGGCTGGGCACCAGGTAATCCCGCGCGCCTTCCGGTGTGGCCTTGGTTAACATGGGCGTTTCGATATCGAGAAAGCCGGCGGCGTCCAGAAACTCGCGAATAATCCGCGACACTCTGGCGCGGGTGCGCATCCGCTGCAGCATTGGCGGACGGCGCAAATCAATGTAACGGTAACGCAGGCGATGCTCTTCGGAAATTTCGTGGTCTTCACTGTCCAACTGGAAGGGCGGTGTTTCCGCCGTGTTTAAAATTTCCAGGTCGCGTCCCAGCACTTCTATAGTGCCGGTAGGCATCTCCGGGTTTTCAGTCCCCGCGGGACGCCGGCGCACCAGGCCTTTTACCCGCAACACGTATTCGCTGCGCACCCGCTCGGCGGTGGCAAACGAGTCTTTGGAATCCGGATCAAACACCACTTGCGCAATCCCTTCACGATCCCGCAAGTCAATGAAGATCACGCCGCCGTGATCCCGGCGGCGGTGCATCCAACCGTATAACGTCACGTCCTGGCCGATATGGGATTCGTTCAATTGCCCGCAATAGTGGCTGCGCATACTGGTGATTTCCTGTTGGAATTACTGAAAACCGGGAATGTTACGGATTGGCCGGATCGAATGCAACCTGCGCCGCGGGAATTCTCCGGCGTTTTCCGCGATCGGCTTGCCCGCAACCCGCGGGCTAATATTTAATTATTTGATTGAATAGCTTTTTTTGCCTCGGCGGCGGATTCAGCCGGCCATTTTGGCACCACCATGCCGGCGGAAATAATCATTTTCAATCCATCGTCCACCGACATGTCCAGCTCAACGATATCTTCCCGGGGAAGCACCAGAAAAAAGCCCGAGGTGGGATTCGGCGTTGTCGGTACAAAGACATTCACCACATCCTGACCAAGGCGGTGCCGGATCTCACCACTGTTACTGCCGGATTGAAATGCCAAGGTCCAAATGCCTTTGCGGGGATATTCCACCAGCAGTACTTTGCGGAACGACTGGCCATCCGAAGAAAGCACTGTTTCCATCACTTGCTTGACGCCATGATAAATTTTGCTGATATACGGTATGCGCGCCAGCAGGCGCTCCCACATGGCAACCAGGGTGCGGCCGAACAGGTTGGCCACTACCATGCCGGTAACCAGAACGATGACGACCGATAGCACAATGCCCAGTCCGGGAATCTTAAAACCCAGTAAAACCTCGGGCTGGTAATTGGCTGGCAGCAACACCAGGGTGCGATCGGTTAAATCAACCACCAGGCGAATCACCAGCAGGGTCACGCCCAGCGGTACCCATACCAGCAGTCCAGCGACTAAATAACGTTTCATGGATTTATGAAAAGCCCGTTGATGGTTTACCCGTTAGCTTGCAGCATTATCCGATGATTTTTTTTTGCTCGATTTGGAACCCGCGGTTTCACTGGATTTTTTCTCTGATTTTTTATCTGGCTTATCCGCCTTTTCCGTTGACTTGCTATCCTTGCTATCCTTGCTGGCGTCGGATTGAACCAGGTTCTTTTTATTATTGCGTTTGAAATCGGTTTCGTACCAGCCGCCGCCTTTCAAGCGAAAACCGGATGCTGAAATCAGTTTTTTCAATTCCGGTTTATTGCATTCCGGACATAGCGTCAATGGCGCATCACTGATTTTCTGAATCGTTTCCAGACGATGCCCACACGCTTTACATTCATACTCATAGATTGGCATAACAACACCTGTACCTTCCTGCTATCAATCAGTTACTGTATCAACAACGGCCCAATCCACTAAATGAGCCAGGGATTATTAAATTGCTATATAGGGACTTGAATACCGGTTTAAAGTCTCGCGCAGGATGCTTGAACACAAAAATCAATTGTTAATACAGTGGCATGGAACAATTGCGCTTAGCTTGTCGTGGCGGCATTATACCGTCTGGCGCAGCGAATAACAGCCATATAATCATTAGCAATGACAGAAATTTGCCAATATCGGGGATTGCTTGCATGAGTAACACATCATTGAACGTTACGCTTCAAATAACACCGGAAAACAAATGCAGCTTTTGCCGGGGTTCCTTGTGCTGCGCTTATATTACTCAGAAAATTGACACGCCACGCACCATGCGCGATTTTGATCACTTGTTGTGGCAAACCGCCCACCATGAGGTGCAAATTTATAAAGATGAGGGTGACTGGTATTTGCTGGTCAATAACAAATGTAAATTTCTGCAGCCCGATGGACGTTGTGGCACCTACGAAACCAGGCCGGCCGTATGCCGCGAACACAAAAACGACTATTGCGAATTCGATGCTCCCGCCGAAGAAGGTTTTGAATTGTTTTTTGACAGTTATGAATCCCTGCTTGCTTATTGCCGTAAACGCTATAAAAATTGGGATAAACGTTTCAAAAAAACCACATAAGCATTTGCTGCTGAATACTCTCGTACTTTCGAACAATTAACGCCGCGTTTAACCTTGCGGTACTAAAAACATTTCCCCCAAAGCACGTGATTATATTATTTTCTTTAACAGGATTTCTTAACGGCATTTTTTAACCTTACCCAGCATCCCGCGCCGCTTAACTCCGGACAGTTCAGTTTTGATTTTTCAACCACTGCCGGGTGTCGCGATGCAACAAAAACCAAACCACAATACCGCCACCGATAATGTAGAAAAATGCCAGGCAATCATACAGTCCGAACTTTACTTCATGCCCGAAATACAGCGGCATCAGTGTCGAAGAATAAAGCCAGAACAGGCTGCCGAATACGGCATAGCAACAAAGCCCAATAGTGAACAAAATCACCTGGCGTTTGCCTTTTAACAGGCCCCAGCCGCACCAGCCACCCAGTCCCACCACAATAGCTCTCAACAGCAAGTCCTGAAGATTCTGTGATTGCAAACTAGTCACGCCCACCATTGCTGAAAAAAACCAGCAAAACAGGGCGGCAAACGCCAACAAGTACACCCGATTTCTCGCTGTAAGTTGCAAACCCACCCCCTAACAATTCAATACCCACTCGATTTGGCTAAGTTTTTATTGCACCGTCCCGGTACATTTTGGATACCTAATATCACCCTGTTTTTGAACCGCGTTGTTAGCGCCAGGCCTATTATCAATGTGTTGCATGATCTGTTACGTTATCTTGGATAATGAAAAAACAACATAACCTATTGTATTAATAAGCATTAATATTTTTTGGCGGCTGCCGCGGCGGCTGTTCCATCTTGACTGCAATATGTTAATATGGTCATTAATATTTTCAGGGCAATTCAATTCTGTCGGTACGTGTTTGTCACTGGTTGACGCTCGTCGATGTTGACGCTCGTCGATGTTGACGCTCGACAGTTTAGTCTATAGGGAATCGTTCGGTACAAGGAGTTATGAATTGCACAATAATGTTTGTGATAATAAACTCATTCGGCATACATCGCGGGGACACAAAATGGGCAATCGTAACTATTACTTAAAAATACACCGCTTTAAAAAACAACCGCTATTTTTCATTCTGACATTTCTTCTTACTTCCTCCTTTCTCTCGTCACAGGCGGTTGCGGATTTGGTTCTATCTGCGCCACCCCGTGAAAATGCGAACGAGGGTAGAGAACTGTATGAGCCTATAGCCGAAAAACTCAGTGAGTTGCTTGGCGAAAAGGTGGTTTATCAGCAACCGAAAAGCTGGGCTGAATATGCCAACAAAATGCGTGACGGCTATTATGATATTGTGTTTGATGGGCCGCATTTTGTCGCATGGCGTCAGAAAAACCTTAAACATACTCCTGTTGCATCGCTGCCTGGCACACTGGAGTTTTACATTGTGACAAGCAAGGAAAATAAACAGTTAAATTCCGCACGCGATTTGATTGGCAAAAAGATCTGCGGTGCGCCATCCCCCCATTTAGCGACTGACTTGATTTACGACCTGTTCAAGAATCCGGTGTTGCAGCCCATTATTCATGAAGTCAAGGGCGGACAACTTAACGCCTTACAGGAATTTAAAGACGGAAAATGCGCAGCAACTATCATGCGTTCGACGCTATTTCACAAATTGCCGGAAGAAGAACGTAAAAATCTGAAGGTAGTCGTGAAAACAGCCCAATTTCCCAATCAGACAATCAGCGTCAGCCAGCGGCTCCAAAATCAAGCTGATGCCATCGCTAATTTCCTCGTTTCAAAGGATGGCGCGATCACCGCGGATAACCTGCTAACACGCTTTAGCGGACTTAAAAAGGAATTTATCAAAGCGAGTCCTGAAAAGTTTGTCGGTGCTGCAGACATTCTGGAAGGCGTAGTCTGGGGCTGGTGACTCTTTTAGCCTTGTCCGGATACGGCATCTACGGGATGCCTAGATCCTGATCCTGTTGTGGTGTGTGATCAGGGCTAGTTTATAGCGCCTGCTGTCATCGGCTAATCAGCCGCTTATTGTCAGCGGCTTTGTCTATGGTGGTTCATTGAATATTCATTGAAAAATGGTGGTTCATTGAATAAAAAGGAGCAACGCGATAAAACTTAGGAGAGAGGGTCAGATAAGGTAGGTGATTTCCTATTTTATCGCGCTGCCCAAACGAAGAGACTTGCACTTTAATCTCGAACTTTAATCTCGAACTTTAATCTCGAACTTTGGTTTCCTGGTTTTCCTGTACTTTAATAATTACCTTCAATAATTACCTTCCTTACCTTCACTGGAGGGTGTCGCAAAAGCCGTTTAGTAGGTTGGCGTGAGGTACGAACCCCAACATACTTTGATTTTCAAAAGGTTTCTGTAGGGCTTCGTACCTCAGCCCAACCTACACATGAGCTTTACGACACCCTCCACGGTGGGATGGGGTGTCTGCTGCTTTAGTGTTCCCAGTGTCGAAACTGCAGCTATTCAGCTATCAATCGTATCGTTGATGCTGCATATACCCTGATGCATAAGTTGTATTTGAAACTCTTTACTGACCAGGCTTTAAAGCTTTTTCAATGAACTACTTTCCATGCATTCTTCACTGCGCCATTCCTGCTTTTTAATTTGTCTAGATACAGCACACATGAATTAAAGATCCTTCCAGCTGTTTCGTAAACCGGATCCCAACCAAACATTCCGGTCAAAATCGGATATATGGCAACCCGCGGAAGTAATAACACCAGCTGAGAGGGTGCTGAAAGAGACATGGTCAGCACAATCAAGCCGTAAGTGAATCCAATGCGAATCATCCTTTCCACAATACCCATGTTGCATCGCACAGTATGCCCACTGTCACTCTCCTTTCAGGCAATTTGATAACCGTACCGGCACAACAATGGTTGATGGTAACTGACGTCTGAACGCGTTTGTTTATAACTATTGCTTGCACGTAACTTATGGTTTCGGGTAAATAGCGACTACCCCATAACACATTGAGAACTATTGTATAGGAGAATAGTGACAGAACCTTGACGGAAATATGAACCTATTGTGGAGACTAAAAATTCCTGAAGATTTTAGAGAAAGGGATTATTAAACTTCCGAACCAGCGCCATTTCGAGCACAACTAAGAATTCCACACCACCGGTAACAACCTAAGCAGATAATTAAATGGATTCTTAAATATGCCTCGTCAGAAAAATCTGTGGGCAATCCAACCCTGAAAAAACGTTAACGCAAAGGCGCGAAGTCGCAAAGAATTCAAACTATTACTTAATGCAACCTTAACCGCTGCCAAACGCGGTGGGCCGCCCTATCCAGAATCCAAAAAACAGTACACTACAGTTCGTAACTACTCACCCCGTGTGCAGCATAGGTCAAAGCGGTGCCGGTGTCTCCTGCCGGGGGCGTCTGCGGCCAGGGATGGCCGCAGTCGAGCCTACAGGGGCGTACTTGTGGCGTCCCCCGGCAGGAGACACCGGCGCCGCCCACGGGTGAGTAGTTACTACAGTTCTTTAAAAATAATCCGGTTTCCTGTGCGTCATGGCGTCTTTGCGTTGAATACCGGCGTTAAGCTACCCACTGATTCTTCGGAAGACCCTTAAATATCTATTTTATATCCGACACCATAAACTGCGCGGATGGCGTTTTCGCCCGGCGCGATTACCTCCAGTTTCTTGCGCAGATTTTTAACGTGTGTATCTATAGTACGCTGGTTTACAATCCTATGGTCACCATACAGTTGATCCAGCAGTTGATCCCTGGAAAAAACCTTCCCACGCCGGGATAACAATCGTTTCAATAACCGAAATTCCACAACGGTTAAGCCAAGCAAACAGCCGTGATAACTCGCCTGGTATTTTTCATCATCGATACAAAACGCATCCTGATCCTGTTGTCCGGAATCCTGCAATTGAGCGCGTCGCAATACGGCTTTAACACGGGCCACCGCTTCACGCGGACTAAAAGGCTTACAGATATAATCATCTGCACCAAGTTCCAGCCCTAGCAATCGATCAATCTCTTCCACTCTCGCGGTTACCATTATAATTGGCACCTGAGAAAAAGCCCTTATCTCCCTGCAGATAGCCATACCGTCCTTACCTGGCAACATAATATCCAGCAATATGAGCGCTGGCGCGTTAGATTCAACCCATGGCACAACGTTAAGGCCACTTTGGATGATGTGGGTACGGAAATTCGCCTGAAGCAGATACTCACTCAGCAATTGCGCAAGTTTGGGTTCGTCTTCCACTATCAATATTAAGGGATTTTGCATTGTTGTCCTTCCATGAACCCTGTTTTTTAATATATCTGATGAGTCTTAACGAAAGCCGCAGGAAAGCTGATCTTAAACCACAACCCCCCAATTGACGAACGTTGTACGGTAATCTTACCATCATGGGCTTCGATTATGTTCCTGCAAATTGATAGCCCCAGTCCTGCTCCGCCGCTTTCCCTATTTCGTGATTCTTCGGCGCGAAATAGTCGGTCAAACAATCGATCCAGCAAATGATCGGGCACACCTGGTTCCGAATCCTGCCAGTTTACCGTCACTTTCCCGTCGGATTCCTCACAACTGATGTCACATCGGCCCCCAGGATTTGTATAGCGCAAGGTGTTCTGCAACAAATTGGAAAATAACTGGTACAACCGCTGGATATCCGCAAAAACCAGGTACGGATGACCGGTATCATACTTAACCCTGGCTTGGATCGATTTGTTGCGTAACTGTTCGTTAAACGACGTGACCACGTCATCCAGGACCGCGGTCAATTCTATCTCTTCCTTGCGGTAGTTCAACGCACCGATGTCGGACATCGACAAGGAATACAAATCATCTATCAACTTGTTAACACGGACTATTTCTGAATGTAACGAAAGTATCTGGGTCTCGGTGGGTTTGCGTACCCCATCCTGAAGGGCTTCCACTTCCCCCAGCAATACA
The DNA here is from genome assembly GCA_036507695.1 of Gammaproteobacteria bacterium. GTDB lineage: Bacteria > Pseudomonadota > Gammaproteobacteria > SZUA-152 > SZUA-152 > JAKEGK01. Next base: position 11,654 of record DATCIR010000127.1, on the reverse strand, counting down.
GCCATTGGGGTTCGCAGTTCATGAGAAATATCCGCAATCCACTGCCGGCGGGATTGTTCATTTTTCTCCAAGGTCAATGCCAGCGAGTTAAAATCGTTCTGCAACTGTCCCAATTCATCTACACCGGTAACGTCAATTCTCGTATCGAATTTTCCAGCGGATAACTCCCTCGTTGCATGCGCCAGTGATTTAATCGGGCGCAACAAATGTTGCGCAACCCCCACGGCAATAAGCGCCGCAAGGAAAACACTAACCACACTTATGGCGATTGCTATCACTTCCTGCTGTTCGGTAAATTGAATATCGACCGTATCAACCAGTGCGGTTGACGGCATAATACTAAGCCAGCCGATAATTTCTTCAGCGCTATTGTAGATTGGTTTTAACTCGGCGTTATCGCCAAATTGAAGGTTACCGGCAACAAATGTTTTTTCTGAATCGAGCAAGGCCAGACGCAAACCGAGGTCGGTAAGATCAAGAGACTGTTGATCTTGGTTGTTGTCAAAATTTTCCAGCGTATATTTCCCGCCTTTGGCGGAGCGCAAATGCGAAATAATTAAACGATGCCAGATACCTTTTTTGTGTTTTATAAATCGCCAGTCGCCTTGGTTCTCATATTCCTCCGCTATGGTCATCGCCAAAGCGTCCAGGCGCTCAAGTTCCACGCGATTGACGTAATCAAGGAAACCAGACTGAAAGCTGTAACGCACAGCAACCGCCATCGTCAGGATAACGATGATACTGGTAATAAAGAAAGCGAGATATAATTTTAGGGTAATGCTCAGTTTCATTGGCGAGCCATTGTGTGAATCTGGCTCGAATTATATCAATCCTGCACGGCTAAAAATAGTACTCCGGCCGTTCCTTGATGACTTTGGTGTCGTCATGCAGGACATAAACCGTCATTTTCATTTCCGGATGGAGCTGCGATTTGATGTCGTATAGGCCCGGACTATCCAACACAATCACCCGGCTGGTGCCGGGCTCTAAATCGGCGACCATCTGTTCCTGGTCCTTATACAGAAACAATATTTTATGGTTAACCGAGTCCAGATTAATAATTTTGATTTTATCCTTGCTGGCGACTTTGAGGAACACTTCCGAGAATTTGTTATTCTCCTGATTAATCACATGTTCTCTTGCGCCGGAAATACTTGCCAAACAAAGCAGAACCATTCCAATTATTGTGGCATGAATTTTTATCATCGCGCCCCCGTTCAAATGTTGGGTATTTACCTCTGAAGAACGACAACACAACAAAGCGTTATCAGCGTTGTGAAATGTCACCAGGTGTATCGCAAAGTAAGGTATAGGCTAAAGAAAATGCACTAACTAATGGACCAGCCACACATAAAACGCAGGAATTGATTTTCTACTTCCTGTGATAGTCTAGGAAACAATTATTACAACTCAATGAAATATAAAAAACTTCACTAAATGTTCATATTGACAAACATCGAGTCACTTGCTCAGGATTCGTATTTCCACCGCTGAGCTTTGAACTTTTCCCGCTAATTACGCCGTTTTTATCATAAATAAAAATAAGCATGAACAAGCCACTAACACTTCCTGATTAAATATGGCAGACAATGTGGAATAATCCAGGGATTTTAAATAAAACACTTACCTTACGCGGATACTTTGACTAGAATACGCCTATTTGAAAATCAGCCCCGTCAACACCATCACGAAAGAACACGTTGCGCCAGTTGAAAGTAACTCGCGTCAGACCAATAACAAAAATGAACTAAACGGGTAACGCGAAGCTCTACTGAGCAGTCCAGCGTATTATTCTATTCCGTGGACTACTGTTACATCAAAAGGAAATCTGCCACATGCCAGGTAACACTATTTCTGAATCAACAATGCGCAATCACCTGTTGCTCGACACAGGGCTTAGTCCCACTCATTTATTGGTTGAGAGTAATTCATTACTGAATAAAAATGCCATTGTTGCAACTAACGCGGTCGACAACAACGCCCCGGTTGCTTTCCAGCAATTTGACATAGACAGCGCCAGCCAAATGTTAGCGCATAAATACCCAACGGAATATGTCGCAGAGAATTACCAAAAGGCCTTGCAAGAACTTTATTATGTCTTGTTGGGTGTCGGCGCTTTTTTGTTTTTGGTATACCTGGGATGGGCCATGGTGCAGAAAGTCAATTATCTCGCAGGTGGAAAGTTCGTTTACAATGCCGGCCTGATCGGCGGAATTCTGATGCTGGTTGCGCTGTTATATTCCGTTTTAAAACGGGTGCGCTTTTTTAGGCGTTATACCACATCTGACACATGGTACTATTTGCACATCGCTTCCGGCTCCCTGGGCGGGTTTCTCGTAATACTCCACTCGTCCTTTGATTTGGCGTCAATCAACAGCTCGGTGGCGTTTATCAGTATGCTGCTGGTCATCATCAGTGGCGCGCTGGGCCGGTATCTATTAACACTTATTAACATAGTGCAGCACAAACAATACGCGGAAATTCGCGGATTGGAACCTGAACTTTTCTCACACCTCAGCCTGGCTACTGATAGCAACCGCATAGAACTTATCTCCGATCACTTGCCCAGATTTGTTATACGCTGCCTGAGGCAACCCGTTGGAACCCGTAAATTCCTTGCCCGCATCGTATTGCTTCCCTGGCACGGAATCCGTTTTTACTTAATGTCCGCGTGGCAGCTACGCGCTGCCATAAAAAACTTTGCAAAAAGCGCCGGCCTTAGCATGTTTGAAATCAGAGCTGTAAAAAAAATCAAACAGCATCAATTACGCCAGTATGTGTTTTATATTGTCAAAATGGGATACATGTCGTTATTGGAACAGATATTTCGCCGTTGGCGGATTTTGCACGTACCACTGCTGTATATTCTGGCCATTACTTCAATAATCCATGTCGTGGTTATTCACATGTACTAGAATAAAAACCAGGTAACTACTCACCCCGTGTGCAGCATAGGTTAAAGCGGTGCTGGTGTCCTCCTGCCGGGGGCGTTTGCGGCCAGGAATTGCCGCAGTCGAGCCTACAGGGACGTACTTGTGGCGTCCCCCGGCAGGAGACACCGGCGCCGCCCACGGGTGAGTAGTTACAAAACCGGATTAATTGGATATGCGCGTTTTAGCGTTTGCTGGTAAAAGGTACACCGACAGCGATACCAAGTATCACCTTGGCGCTTTCGGACATCGGCGGCAAGAAATAAGATATTTTTAAACCACAACTAATACCTAACGATGCAATTAGGTAACTGGCATAATATCGTCAAAGTGATAAATGGCGTTAAAGTCCTCAACATTTTTTTCATCCCGGCGGGTGTCAGGTTTTCGCACCGCTAACAGGTGCTCAATTCCGTAATGTTGCGCCGCCCTCAGCACCGGCAGACTATCATCAACGAGCAATGTTGATTTATTATTGTAGGGTTCCACCGTTTTGAGCTTGTCCCAGAATTCATAACTTTCCTTGGCGTGACCCAGGTCATGGGATACGACAATATGGTCAAAATGCCCGGCTAACCGGGTCTGCTCCATCTTGATTTCCAGACTTTTTACATGCGCGTTGGTAACCAGCAGCAGGCGCCGCCCGCTCTTTTTCACGGCTTCAAGGAACTCCAGCACGTGAGCATGAACCGCGATTAAATGATTCACTTCCTTTTTCAGCTTCTCAATGTCCAGCTGAAGTTGCGACGACCAGTAATCGACACAATACCAGTCTAAAGTGCCTTCGGCGTCACGGAACTTGGCGTACAATACGGACTTGGATTCCTCGATACTCAGATTATGCAACTGCGCATAGCGCAAGGGAACGTACTCTTGCCAGAAGTGGTTGTCAAAATTCAAATCCAATAGCGTACCATCCATGTCGAGCAGCACGGTTTCAATATGCTTCCATTTAATATCAGGTTTAGTCATGTATTTTCACGCTTTAGTTTTGCTATAAAAAATTGTCGATGAGTCTTATACGGACAATAACCTACCGGCAACCGCCTACCGGCGACTATGCCGCACTTAGAGCAAGCGGGCCGACGCAATATCTACCGATTCAAAAATTTCGCTTAACCAGCGATACACGGTATTGGCGGCGTATTTTTCAAACCCTTCCTGCGGCGGTTGTTTCTGCAACACGCTCACCACCATCTCAAGCTTTAGTATGTTGGGCGTGTAATGTTTCGATAGCGCCGCACTAACGGCGGGCAGATTTGGCCTGACGCCGGGTAAGGCGTAAGCCAGGCATTGAATGTTATTGATTTTTACATTACTGAATATCGGCACCAGCACATCATTGATCTTGTGCGCCGCAATTTCCGCGGCCAGGTTTGCCACTTCATCCACGGCATCCAGCAGATAATCCGGAAACGTTTCCTGATCCCTGAAAAAATCCAATGCCGGATAATAACCTAAACCGGCTTGCCCTACCCGCTTTTGAATTTCGTTAGAGAGTTGTTCGCCCAGCTTATCGATCGGCGCGGGCAGATGTTTCTGCAACAGGCTAATCGGCACAACCACTTTAACGCTTAACTCCACTCGCGTAACATGCAAGCCGGACATATTTGGTAATTCCGTTCACATCAATCGTTGAATATTTTCCGCAATCGGCTGAGTCACGGATTGCAGGCGCTTGCGCATCACAGAACCTACTGCATCGGTTTGTGAAAATATTGGGTCCACCAGCGCTTCACAAACACAGGCCAGGCTTAGCATGGCATACACTGAATCATGGTATTCCGGAAAATTCTCAAGCAGGGTTTTTAAACCGGTGTTGCCGTTATTGTTGAGCACCTCGTCCACGGCTGCAGCAATCGCATCAAAAGTGCGGTACCTCGGATCGGGAACAATACATACATCACGAAAGTAATTTTGTATAGCTTTCAGGAATAGCACCACCACATGCTGATCACTTAGCTTGTCCAACGTCCTGCTGATGGTGGATAAATATACCTGTCCTTGCGCGCTCAACAATTGCATCAGCAATTTCGCATAGGGATTTTCACCACACAGCGATTCCAATTTGGATTTACTCGCCTCAAAGCGGGAACTTGCAGGCATCTGCTCTGGCAAACTCTCTGGGTTGGCCAGCAGAAATCCTACATAAAACACACTCTTGCGATTGGCCCGCGACCAAAGGCTGCGTATTGTCGAATCGTCCACCAATCCGGGCTGCAATACCAGACGCACGGATTCCGCAATATCAAACGCCTCATTTTCGAATGGCAGATACTCCAGCAGAAAAACCGCCAATTCTTTGCCAATGCCGCTCGCGGCGATGCGCGGATTGCGCAGCATGCGGCGGGCAATATCAGCGTCCGGCATCGCCCACCAGGCGCGGTGCGCGACTTCTTCAGAAAGGTGAGGTGAATTGGCGACAGCGACAATGGCTTCCGGCTCGCCCAGCAATAACAAACCCTGCAGGCTATCTTCGCGCATCTGGCCCATACGCGTCCAACGCCGTAAATACACCGGGTAACCGCCGGGTGAACCCAAGGCGTGCGTGGAGAACATTTCGCGCACCATACGTAAATATTTATCGTCACGGCAGGTGGGATTCAAAGGCACTCTCGCCTCACCGCATTGTGTCAGCGCATACACCACCATTTTTGATTCATCGATCCTGACCGCATGCAGGTCCTGGTGGATGAGCACGTTGAGGCGCAAACTGTCTTCGCTGGATAATTCCATAGTCAATCGCAAGCCAATAGCGGTAATTCCCGTATAAACCCTAATTTATGCCTCGTCAGTAAATACCGTGGGTAACCCAACGCCCAAACCAATTAACGCAAAAGCGCCAAGACGCAAAGAACTCAACCAATTACACGTCAAGCAGCCAGGTCAGTCGCGTAATGTTATTGGTCTGTTATGCCGGAATTCAACATCCAAACCGTTACAATTCTTTATAAATGCCCGGCGCGCTTTGCGCCACTGAGTCTTTGCGCTTACTATCGGCGTTGAGCTGCCTGCTGACTCTTCGAAAGACCCGTATTTATCAGTTGAGCTGGACGCGGATGCCCCACGGCACACTCTCCTTTCCCTTGACCAGCCACATCACGGGATATGGGGGTGGTTGTTCCGGAATGCGGCCTTTGGCGTCGGTAAAGTATATCAGTAAATCCGGCGGATTATGCGATCGATCAACCCATTCGAAAACCGGCGCGAATTCAGTGCCCCCGCCCCCAATAAATTTTTCGGGTATCAGGAATTGCTCCCAGGGCTCGTAAATCCACGGTCCGCCTTCCACCAATTTGGTGTCACAAGCGTGCAAAGTAACGCGGGCGCGCACCTGGCTTTTTATGGCATCGATTTCCGAGACAAATCGCCGCATGTCGTCGTCGCTGATCGAACCGCTGGTATCGAGTGCTACCGTAACATTTATCTGGCCGCTGCGCAGGCTTGGATAAATCGCCGGATCGCCGCGACGCGCGGAGGGCCGCGCGTAACTATAGTCATCACGCGCCATGGATGACATGTAATGAGCCAACACACTGCGCCAGGGCAATTGGGGTTGCAGCAAATAATCCACTAGCCGCGCCATTGTGCCGCTGAGCTTTCCCGCTTGTATCGCCTGCTGCGCGGCGCCGGCCAGACGTTGTTGCCATTGGGTATTGAGGTTTTCCCGCTCGGTTTGCGTCAAGGGTGGTGGTTGCGGTGCGCCTGCGCCGCCTGATCCCGCATTGGGCTTGGCCGACTGCTGCGAAGCATCATGTTGCGGACGCCGTGGAGTTTTCTGGCCAGGCAACTGGCGGGGCGATGAACCTTCTCCACGATCCGCTGCTTCGGGATTAGGCTTTATATCGCTCTCGCTGTCGTAAATATGTTTGTCGTGACATTCTTCTTGAAAGGAATCCTCGATGGAAGGATAGATTTCCTCGGCGGTCATGCCCTCAAATCCATCCAGCATCAAGGCGCCGGCCGGCAGTTTGAATCCTTCACCGCGCAACAGCGGATTTATGGCCAGATCGCAGGCGATGTCCCACTTGCGTTTATCCCGATGGCGGCGGCGCGCGAAATGGGACAACGCGCAATGCAGGGCTTCGTGCACCAGCGCGAATTGGGTTTCTTCCAGGTCGAGCGCATCGATATAGGCGGGATTGTAATAAATTTTGCGCGCATCGGTAGCTGTGGTTTCACACCAGCCGGGATTCGCCGCAACCGCCGGCAAGCGCAACACCAATGCGCCCAGAAACGGTTTCTCGATTATAAGGCGCGTGCGCGCGGCGCTCAATTTTAGCTCGATGCCATTTTCGTCGGCTGACATCTTTTGTTACCTTATCACTTGCTGCCTGACAGAGACCATTACGCTTAATAATTACATGGGTGAAGGTTTTGGGTTATGTTGCCATCCGGTACTTAGTAAATCATGACGTCTGCAATGGAATCAGCCCATTGCGCAAATTGTGGAACACTAAACAGGTCCTGACCGATGGCGCGATGCATATCGGACACCAGCATCACGCCCATTTCGCGCTGGGGAAAGCGGATCGCATAATCCAGGATGCGGCCGTGCAGTTCGCGGGCATTTGCCAGGCTGCGCGCGCGAATGGCGTGCCCGACCAGGGCGGAAGCGACGGCATATTGCAGATCCACGTCCTTGGGAACCCCCACCTTCTCGCCCCGCAGTATCGCTTCAATATCGGGCAATTGATCCAGGTTTTGCATAAACGCATGCAGTTCAATACCGGCCGCTTGCCCGACGCAGGCTTGCAGGCTTTCCAGCAACAGTTGCGGCTGGTGTTCAAACTTTTGTACCGCGCGATGCGCGTATTCCCAGGAGCGCGGTGATGGAAAGGCCACGGGATTTTGCGCGGGATCGAAATCGAATAACAACTCCGGCCGGAAACGCACAAACGCAATAACGCGATCGTCAATGCCGTTTGCATACGCCCAGGTCGCCCAGTCATCCAGATGGGTATCCACGGTGTAGTGCGAAAAACGGTTGGCCAGTGGCGACGGCATGGCATAAGTAACACCGCAATCGCCCTGCCGGTTACCCGCCGCGATAATAACCCAGCCTGCAGGAACCCGGTAATTACCCAGCCGGCGATCGAGTATTAACTGGTAGGCGGCCGCGGAAACGGTCGGCGCCGCCGACGTGATTTCATCCAGAAACAGGAATCCCTGTTTTCCATGCCGTTTGGCGTCGGGCAACATGGAAGGCACGGCCCATTCCACGCGTTCGTCCACGCGAAAGGGAATCCCCCGCAAGTCACTGGGTTCCATTTGCGATAAACGAATATCAATGACGGGCACATTATGCTTTTGCGCGACCTGGGCAACCATTTGCGACTTGCCCACACCCGGAGGGCCCCACAACATTACCGGGGTGTGGTGGCCATGTTGAGCACTGGTAAATTCTTTTTCGATAACGGCTAATAAGTGATTGGGACGCATGGGCGGTTAGATAAACGTTGATAGCGATAATTTCTTTAGCGGAACCGTCGGGATAAGGTAACTTGCTGAGAGTATATGGCTTAATAACGCGAACGTATATCCCCTAAGAGAGACGGATACCGAAAAACACCGGCAGTGTTGGATGGCCCGCAACGCTGCCGTTGCAGTTACGTTCCGGACCCGTCCGCGAAAATCGCGGGTGGTTCAGTGGGCCAATGGAACCCATTAACCGGGGTGACACAAGTCACGTCACGAACCACGACACCTGGTTTCAGATTACGTTTTCCCGGTCAGTCCTCAAAACCTTCAGCTTGGATCAACCCCGCAGGGCAAATCCCGCCCGGACACCTTCGACAAAAAAACCAGGCTAGCCTCGAATGCGCCAGCGACCTTAGTATGCACCTGGAAGCCACTGTTAACTAAGAAATTATCGTATTTTACTACCAGCCTGAATCGCCACCACAATTAGCGAATTCCGGCAAATCTACCCTTAAATATAAGTCTGCGTTGCCGATATTAAAACTAAGGCTCTCGACCTGTAGCCCGCAACAATGGAGCAAGGTCCTCAATCATTTTCTTATCTACCCATTGCGGGTATAGGGAGTGGCAACATGGTTAAAACAGGATTCAAATCATTGGCGGTGACACTGTTGGTGTCATTCGTTTGGGCAGTCCAAACTTTTGCCGATACCAATGCAGATTCGCAAGCGCTGGTGTTTGGGGTTCCGCCACAAGGCGGGAACGCTGACAGCAACGCGCAATGGCAACTTCTGATCGCACAGCTCAGCGTGCACAGCGGGCACAAACTACGTTTTGAGCCGGCTAAAGACCTCGAAGAATTCGAGCGTAAATTAACAAGAGGCGCCTTTGATTTTGTACTGCTCAACGCCAACCTGTACACCAAAGCCCATGATAGCGCCGGTTACCGGGCATTCGCCAAGGAATCCGGCCAGACAAATAAGGGCGTGATTGTGGTGCACCGCGATAGCCCGATCCAGACCCTCGCGGACCTGAGACACCAGACTCTAACCCTGTCAGGCCCGAACCGTTCTCCATCGGCCGTGTTAACCAAGGCGCACCTGAGTAGCGCCGGTATCGACGTTAATGAAGAATACGTGGAATCTGACAGTTCCGTTTATCGCGCCGTGGTAACCGGCCATAGCGTGGCCGGCGGTGGAGAAATCAGCACCTTGAACAGCATTAATCCCAACGCGCACGCCAAACTCCGCGTCATCTGGAGTTCGAAACAGTATTCCGCCAATGCTTTTGCGGCGCATCCACGCGTCAAAACGGAGTCGCTGGCAAACGTGCAACGGGCCTTGTTAAACCTTAACAATGACGCCAAAGGCAAACGACTATTAAACAATGTGAAATTCAAGGGAATTACCGAGGCATCGGACCAGGAATGGGATGATATACGCGCGCTCAAACAGCAATTCGCCAAGGAATGACGAATCATTCAAAAACGGCCGGATTACGTTATCGATTTCGGCGGCCTGAAAATCGCTTGCACGCTCTCAGTCACCCAGTTTCTTTAGCAAGCTGTAATCAAAGACTCGAACCAGCACTAGTGTCAATCCGGCAAATAAACCGATGTTATTAATAACCGGCTCACCGCATGAAGAATTCGCTACGGCCTCCAGCATGCCGCGGTACTGAAAGTGCAACAATCCAGGATTCAAGTTATTCAATTTGCAACAGGTTTTTAATTCACACTATGATGTCCATATTGAATTCGTTATCGGCAAAGACACTCGTAATAGGGCTGTTGTTGGCCGCACACGCCTTGCCAGGCCTGGTGCGGGCGGATACCGCCAATGCGGCAAAGCCAGGAACACAAGCAAGCTCCAATGCACCGGCGGTTATGGCCCCGTTAAAAGCAAACAATGCGCGTGTGGAGAGTCCGGCTGCCAGGCTCCCCGATAACCCGTTTACGCGGCTCCACAAGGCTATGCCGTATTTGGAGCAGGCGCTGATTATTTTCACCAGCGCCAACGGGTTTGTTATTGTTTGCGGCGCTGTGCTGCTTTTTCTTAAAGCACGGATGCAACGTCAATCCGCGCTCAGCTTCGCAACAGCAAAGGCGCCGCAACGGACGGAGTCAAAAACCGCCGCTGACTTCTTCAAGCCCAGCGAAACTCACAACCAATGAAGCGCGCAATATTCCAGTAACAGCCAGCCATGTCATTAACACTGACCTTAGTCATTCTGTTTATTATCGAGCTGATTATCATATCCGCCCTGGCCGCCCTGTTGCTGGCGAAAAAGAACCGGAAACAGGACGCGTTGCTGGAAATTTACCGCAATCGCGCCGCTGAATACGAAAAGAAGCTGGAATCCGAATTACTGGAACTGGACAATATCGGAGAAAAACTCTCCAAATTGCTGGAGCCTGTTAAAAAAACCCATTACCGGCACCGCAAAAAAGAAATCGAACTACTGGAAAAAAGAATTCAATTTATTCAATCCGAAATCAATGCCATCGTCAACAAGGAGGATGGTGAGGAGTATTGGGACAACTTGTGTGTGCGTTTGAGTGACTTAATGCCTTCACCGGTGGTGGACATCGCCGATGAACAGCAGCCCGGTGATGAAAGCGGGATTGCGCCGCGAGTCACGGACGATATGGACGATGTCCCCACATTAAGCCAGAAAATCCGCATCGATAAAAACTCGCCCACTATTGCCTACATCACGCTAACGCCTTTGCAAACCGAAATCAAACGGCTGAAACGTATCGTCGGCAGGCATTTCGGCATGCTCAGTGATATGAAACAGGCCATTGTAGAGAACAAAAACGATGTGGAAAATTTTACGAAACTGCCCAAGGCGCTGCGAGAACTGCAAATCGTCCATGTGCAACTGACCCGCAGTGTCAAAGCATTAAAGGAAGAAAATGCGCGCCTGACCAAAATCCTCACCACGGAAAACAGTATTACCGGTGATTCAAACGACCTGATGGATGACAGCAAACGCAAGGCATTGGCGGCGCTCAAACAAAACCAGCCTCCGCCGCGCCCGTCCCGGAAACGCTCCGCCGAAGGCTAGCCCGCATTTCTCACCAGGCGGCCGCTAACGATCAAGAAAAGATGGAAAAACAAACGGCGATGCATCATAAATCGAAGACAAACTGTTCAGCTTTCTGGCCTATCGCGGTTCAGACTGGTCTTCGCGTCCGTAGGCTTGCTCTTCACTCAAGCCATAGCTACGGCTATGACTTTCGCTCCAGAGCGGCGCCTACGAACACGAATCCTGCGTCTGCTCCCGCGATCCTGGTGAGAA
>DATCIR010000126.1:0-3789 GCA_036507695.1 Gammaproteobacteria bacterium | reverse complement strand
CGAGCCTACAGGGACGTACTTGTGGCGTCCCCCGGCAGGAGACACCAGCACCGCTTTAACCTATGTTGCACACGGGGTGAGTAGTTACCTTTTAGAAACTCAATTTTTTTCAACAAACTTCACCCGCTGGGTGACATGGCATAACAATTCATAACCGATGGTATCCGCGCTGCGCGCCACTTCTTCGATCGGCAGGCCGTCGCCCCATACGATCACCGGGTCGCGGACCTTGGCATTGGGCTGTTCGCGCAAGTCCACGCAAATCATGTCCATGGAAACGCGGCCAATGAGCCGGCTTCGTTTGCCGTTAACCAGCACCGGTGTGCCGCTTTTGGCACGGCGCGGATAACCATCACCGTAGCCAATGGCAACAACACCCACTAGCATATCTTCCGGGCATACCCATTCACCGCCATAACCCACCGCTGAATTTTTCTTTTGATAATTAACGGCAATGAGTTCGCTGGACAATGTCATGACCGGCTGTAAATCATAATCCAGCCCGGTGCCGCTATTAAACGGTGTGACGCCATAGAGCATAATGCCGGGCCGGACAAAATCGGCATGGGTCTCCGGCCAACCCACGATGCCGCCGGAGTTGGCAACGGATTTCGTCACCGGCAAGCCCCGCGTGACTTTTTCAAACAATTGGCATTGCATCTTGGTAACCATGTCCTTGGGATCATCCGCATTGGCCAAATGGGTCATGAGATTGACTTCCTTGACCAGCGCAATGGCCTGCAAGCGTTGCCAGGCGGCGGGCACCATGTCGGGCGGGAAGCCAAGACGGTGCATGCCGGTATCGATTTTCAACCACACCGACAGGCGCGATGCGGCGTTGGACGCGCTGCGCGCGTAATCTTCCAGCATTTCCAGCTGGGAAATATGGTGCATTACGATTTCGGCATTTTGCAACCCGGCTTTGCTGAATTCGGACGCTTCGAACACGCCTTCCAGCAATACGATGGGTTTGCGGATGCCTTTACTGCGCAATTCCAGCGCTTCATCCAGACTGGCAACACCAAATTTATCGGCGTCGTCCAGCGCCTTGGCGGCGCGCACAATACCATGGCCATAGGCATCGGCCTTGATGACGGCAATGGTTTTGGATGTGGGAGCAAACTGTTTGACGCGCCCCAGATTGTGGCGCAAGGCTTTGAGGTTAATCGACGCCTGAGTAGCGCGACTCATGCATATCCTTCATCGACATACATGTTGCTGGCGATGTAATTCTCGAAACGCGTATATTGCCCGATGAACGTCAGGCGCGTGGTGCCGATAGGTCCGTTACGCTGTTTGCCGATGATGATTTCAGCAATGCCTTTATCCGGACTGTCTTCATTGTAGACTTCATCACGGTAGATAAATGCGATGAGGTCCGCATCCTGCTCGATAGCGCCGGATTCACGCAAATCGGACATCACCGGCCGCTTGTTGGGCCGCTGCTCCAGGCTTCGGTTCAACTGCGAGAGCGCGATAACGGGCACATTGAGTTCTTTCGCCAGCGCTTTCAACGAGCGCGAGATTTCGGAAATTTCATTGGTGCGGTTTTCGGCGCCGCCGCGGACCTGCATCAATTGCAAATAGTCAATCACCACCAGGCCCAAGCCATGCTCGCGCATCAGACGGCGCGCCCGCGAGCGCAGCTCCGTCGGTGTCAACGCGGGCGTGTCGTCGATGAACATGGGCGCTTCCGCTAACTGCCCAACGGCGTGGGTTAATCGTGGCCAATCATCGTCATCCAGTTTGCCGGTGCGCACCCGGTGCTGGTCAATGCGGCCCAACGATGACAACATGCGCATGGCAAGCTGTTCGCCTTGCATTTCCATGCTGAATACCGCGACGGGTACCCGCATTTTCACGGCCGCGTGTTCGGCGATGTTCATGGCAAAGGTGGTTTTACCCATGGAAGGACGGCCGGCAACAATCACCAGATCGGAAGCCTGCAGGCCCGATGTCAAGCCATCGAAATCGGTGAATCCGGTGGGCACGCCCGTGATGGGATTATCCTGTTGAAACAAAGTGTCAATACGGTCGACCGCTTTCACCAGCAGATCTTTAATGGAAGTGAACTCCCGGCGGCCGCGCGTCCCCTGCTCGGCAATCTTGAAGACCAGCTTTTCGGCGTTATCCAGCAGTTCTTCACTGCTGCGGCCTTCGGTCTCGTAACAGCTGCTGCTGATTTTGTGGCTGACCTGAATCAATTGGCGCAATACAGAACGTTCGCGGACAATTTTGGCATAGGCCAGTATGTTGGCGGCGCTGGGCGTGTTTTTTGCCAATGCGCCCAGATAAGCCAGTCCGCCGGCGGCATCGAGGTGATTATTGGATTCAAGCCATTCCGACAAGGTAACCACATCGCAGGGACTGCTCTTGCCGGCCAACGCCGCGATGGCCCGGAATATCAAGCGGTGATCGCGGCGATAGAAATCGTCTTCGATAATGATGTCGGCTATCTTGTCCCAGGCTTCGTTATCCAGCATGAGCCCGCCCAGGACGGCTTGTTCGGCTTCCATGGATTGGGGCGAAACCTTGAGGGATTCCGCGGCGAAGTCCACAGTCTTGGACGAGATGGCTGGTTCGGTCATTGGTTCAGGGCTTACGGCGTTTTAATTTTTCTAATAATTTATGCGGCATATTTGAAGTATTTGAGACTGATTCGGGAATTACACAAAGCTTTAATACCGCTTACCGAGTCATTAGGCGGACGGTAGCGGTAACATTGTTACCATTTAATTATGGTTACCGTTTAATTATGGTTACCATTTAATTACAGTATCGGAAAGCATAGCAAACCTCATCTGGCTTGTGTTGTGATTGAAACAAAAATTTTCAAAAACATTTGTCAACCAATTGGAAAGCGATGATAGAGGCACAACCTAACCGAAAATTTAATTACGAAAGCTAGGAAGCTGTAATACCACGTATTTCAATTGGGAGAACGGCGGATCATCGAATGCTGACGCCGCGGAACGTTACCATTCTGGTCGCAAAGTAAACGCAACAGCGGGGACAACCGGATGATTCACAACACAAGGCCGCAATTCAGGCAACCGGGCGGGGGAATTAAACTCACCCCGCGCCGTGCAGCATTGCGCACTAACGGATTGCGATTGCGGCCTGGTGTTGTATTGACATCCGAAGAGCGGGAAAGGTTTATTCGGGCACGATGTTGATCGTGACATCTACCACGACATCACTGTGCAGCTCCACTTCAACTTTGTGCTCGCCGATTTGACGCAGCGGACCCAAGGGTAAACGGATTTCCCGTTTCTCGACCGGCACACCCGCATCCGCAATGGCATGGGCTATGTCGCTGGTGCCGACTGAACCAAATAATTTACCTTCATCGCCGGCTTTTTGCACGATCGTGATGCTCAGTTTGCTGATCGCGTCCTTACGGGCTTGTGCCGTATCGAGTTTTTCCGCGGCGGATTTTTCCAACTCGGCGCGGCGCGCTTCAAATTTCGCGACGTTATCGCCGGTCGCGGTTACAGCCTTGCCCTGAGGGATTAGATAATTACGTCCGTAACCGGATTTTACCCTCACGGTGTCACCCAGTTTACCGAGGCCGGCGATCCTTTCTAATAAAATTACGTTCATCGTTGTTACTCCATCAGTCAAATCATTCAATCACTACGTAGTTGATTTCTATCCAGGTTATTTAAAAATCTTCCCTTAACCGCTTGCTTTAAATTCTTTGTAACTACTCACCCCATGTGCAGCATAGGTTAAAGCGGTGCGGGTGTCTCCTGCCGGGGGCGTCTGCGGCCAGGGATGACCGCCGTC
>DATCIR010000125.1:0-10280 GCA_036507695.1 Gammaproteobacteria bacterium | reverse complement strand
ATTGATTGAGCAACCGCTGCCGGACTGGCGTAAGCGGTGATTTGCCGGTTGGATGCGCCGCTATCTGGCTTGTATTCTACAATCACCTCGCCCGGCACAAAAGCCTGATCAACCGTCAGGGCGGCATCTGCAACGGATTGCTGCTGCCCGGACAATCCCAGTGTTAATACATAGCTGGATGCGCCGGCCAGCGCGGAGACTTGCAGGTAATAGATGCCGTCGGCATTCACACCGATGGAATCCGTTTGGCTATTCGAATCGGTATGCAACACTACCTCGCCGTTTTCGTTCAGCAGGAACAGTGCAACACGGTTAGCAGCGGGGTTAAAATCCGCTACGGTGATGGTAACGGACTGGTTTGCGAACAACTGCGCTATGTAAAAGTCATTACTGTCTCCCGGCTCAAAGGAACGGCCTGCTCCGCCAAAGCCAGGAAGATTGACGTAACCACCCAGTGTTGTGGGATTACCGATGGTTTGCGCCTGGGCGATAGTGTCATTGCTTTGATAAGGCGCGTTGGGATCGTTTACATCACTGTCAACGGCGGATCCCGGCGCAATGGAAATACTTCCGCTCAGAACAACAAGGTTGGTATTATTATTGTTACCGCCATCACCGGGGATGCCGGGATCGTCAACAGGCAAGGGAGCATCATCTTTGCTGACGTCACAAGCCGCGAGCATGACGCCGATCACTATTCCAAATAGGATATAGGCGCAGCGTACAAACGAAGTTACACCTTTTCTAGAAGTTGCACCTTTTCTACATGATATTCTCATTACTACCCTTGCATGACACACATGGATTACGATAACCGCAATTGATGCAGCACGACTACCTGTAAATCCATTAATTGTCCAACAAACCCGCCGGCGCTAGCGTGAACCGCGTCACAACATGTCACATCACACCACACCACAACAACACGCGGTATTTTAGAACACGTTTTTACCCGGCAACCTGTGACTAACGCCCTGTAAGCAGCGGATTTTCCACTACTGATTTTCCGCCACTGATTTTCCGCCATTGACTTTTCGTCATTGATGGGGTTGTGAAACATCGGCGTACTAACTTAATTTCCTGCTGATTTTTTTTCTACTGATAAAAGCCTTTATCGTACAAGTCTTTCATGGTGATGGCATTATTCCAGTCATTATGTGCCGTTGACCGGATGATCAATACCGTATAGCCATACTTTTGCTGGTTATGCGCAAACACTTGTGGAGATTGCTGTGTGTCGGCGACTTTCACGGGAATGGTATTCATGATCCGCCCCCTCGTCATGAATGCATAAGATAACCGGAAACAACATCCGGGTTGATAAAACTTCTCGTGCCCTTAACCGCATACAAAATTGAGGCACGATTTGACTATACCATCAGTTCTTAAGTGAACCTAGATATATTTTACGTAGGTAGCAATATTCACACTTTGCTTTAATCTAACGCACTAACAAGCTGTTAGCGCGGATTTTATTTATATCAAAATATGTTTAAAACATTTCTGTTATTTCAGTATCGCTGATTAAAAAGCTGAATGGACATCGTTTATCAGAAATGAATAGAACCAGCTTTCATGTATTCAGGCTGCGAAATCTAGTCTATTTTTTTACGGCAAATC
The DNA here is from genome assembly GCA_036507695.1 of Gammaproteobacteria bacterium. Classification (GTDB taxonomy): domain Bacteria; phylum Pseudomonadota; class Gammaproteobacteria; order SZUA-152; family SZUA-152; genus JAKEGK01. The sequence continues at coordinate 8,660 of DATCIR010000125.1, read as the reverse complement.
CTACGAGCAGACGAATTCACTCTATCATGGAACACACTGGGGATTTGATTTGGCTGGCGCGACGACTCTTCGGTGACAAGGCTATTCACACATAGGATAGGTTGTGAAATTTGTTCTAATATAAGTTTATGAATCACGGCTCCATTATTTCCGCTGACTTACTGCAACGGCATCTATCCAACCCGGCATGGCGCATCGTGGATTGCCGGTTTAACCTGATAGCGCCCGATGATGGTTTGGCACAATATCAAATAGAACATATTCCCAATGCCGTGTATGCGCATCTTAAACATGATTTATCGGCACCGGTCAGCAGTTCCACCGGACGCCATCCCCTGCCCGATGTTGAACAATTCAAACGAAAACTCGGCGCCTGGGGAATTGATAACAGCACGCAAGTTGTCGCTTACGATGATGCCGCCGGCAGTTTCGCGGCGCGGCTCTGGTGGCTGTTGCGCTGGTTAGGTCATAAATCGGTGGCGGTCTTGGATGGCGGTTTCACGGTATGGAAACAACGAAGCATGCCGACCACAGCGCAGGTTCCGCAATTCGCTCCGGTTGCATTTGCCGGCAAACCGGACCTGAGCATGCTCGTGGATACCGGCTCATTGGAGCAACGCTTGAAAGTATCCGACGTTTATCTGGTTGATGTCCGCGATCCACGGCGCTATCTCGGACTGGAAGAACCCATCGATACAATCGCCGGCCACATACCCGGCGCAAAAAATATCCCCTGGAAAACTAACATCGACAATAAAGGTTTGTTTCTGCCTAAAGCGCAATTGCAAACCCATTACAGTAATTTACTGCGGGAGTCACCTGTTGAAAACCTGGTTTTTATGTGTGGCTCTGGTGTTACCGCGTGTCACAGCCTGTTGGCTCTGGATTATCTGGGTCTCTCAGGCGCAAAACTTTACGCCGGATCCTGGAGTGAATGGATTACCGATCCCGCCCGCGCCGTGGAACGATCCAAAGACCAAGCGGATTAATCAGGTAACATTTATTACAAATACATCTTAAATCGATATTCGCCGGCCTGCCTTCTACAAAGATTCCGCTATTTCGTATTCGTTTACTACTCATCCGCGCCGCTATTAAGCTTCTGTTAATACTAATCCCAATATGATGAATCCTGCTTGATGACTGGTTTCATTGATCGGTATCAATATGCCAGGCCTTGGGTCTTCTACTATAACGTTATGACATTACCAACACGAGAGAGGGGAACCATCATGAGTAAAAGTTTATATGAAAAAATTGGCGGCGATGCCGCCGTTAACGCCGCAGTTGATATTTTCTATCGTAAAGTGCTGGCGGACAAACGTATCAGTCAGTTTTTTGAAGGCGTGGATATGGACAGGCAGGCGGCAAAACAAAAGGCATTCCTGACTTACGCGTTTGGCGGCCCTAACAAATATTCCGGCAAAGACATGCGCGATGGTCACGCTCACCTTGTGAAACGCGGACTTAACGACAGTCATTTCGACGCGGTAATGGAAAACCTGGGTGCGACACTGCAAGAACTCAACGTACCCGGTGATTTAATCGCGCAAGCAGCGGCAATTGCCGAAAGTGTAAGGAACGATGTACTGGGACGCTAAGTCCAGGATGAACTTTAACATCGTAAATAAAAAACCAACATATACCATAAACCATACAATTGAGTGACGATAAGCAGTGATTCGTTACGATCAAGAAATCTATCAAACTGAACTAAATGAATCGGTGCTCGATTGTTTACTCCGTCATGGTATAGTCCCGCCGCATTCCTGCCGCAGCGGGCTATGCCAGACGTGTATGATGCGTGCGGTTAAAGGCAAACCCACCGAAGTTTCACAGCAAGGGCTCAAGGAAGCACTCGTTTCACAAAACTTCTTTCTACCCTGCGCCTGTGTCCCGCAAGAGGATATGGAGATTGTACTGCCTGACACGCGGCTGTTTCGCAAGGAAACCTATGTTATCGGCAAAACACTCTTAAGTGCGAACGTGCTGCGTTTGCGCCTCGCCATTCCGGACAATTATCAGTATCTTGCAGGCCAATATACCACGCTATTTAAAAACCAATCGCTGGGCCGTTGTTATTCCCTGGCCAGCGTACCCGGCGTGGATGACTTTCTCGAGTTTCATATCAAACTATTACCCGGTGGCCAGATCAGTCAATGGCTGCACCATGAAGTCGCCACCGGTTCCAGCATTACCATCAGCGAAGCCGTTGGAAATTGCATCTACCTTGATCGTTACCAGCAACGTCCTATGGCGCTTATTGGCACCGGCACCGGCCTCGCACCACTGACCGGAATCATGCGCGATGCATTACACAAAGGACACCAAGGGGAAATCCGGATTTATCACGGTGTAAAAACCCGGCATGATCTATACCTGCACGAGACCTTAGTGCAACTTGCGCAAACACACGGCAATGTCCGCTATTTTCCCTGCGTTTCCCGCGAACCGGTGACATCGCCGTTTTACGAAGGACGCGCCAGCGAACTCGCAATGAATGATATCGGCAAGTTTGCAGGATGGTGTGTTTATCTGTGCGGTAATCCGGACATGGTAAATACCACAAAACGCAATGCGTTTCTTGCGGGCGCTTCATTTCAGGATATTTGCGCCGACCCGTTTATACATTCGCAGTAGCTTTACTTTTACAGCAGCCAGTTGTCAGCTCATGCAAATAATCTGAGGCGCGGTTATCGCGGGTTAGAAATACGGTAATTTTCGTCACTGGGTTTTGAGTGGAAAGCGTTTGCAAAACCTTTCGCACCATGACATGTAATAGAGCGCGTTGGGCGCCCAGCCATGGCTAATATCATTGCTTTATCTGTCATAGATGATTTAACGGAGTGCATTGTGAATATTTTGTGAACAGATATTCGCTTCCAGTTTACATTTAAATATTTTTGTTATTTCCAATTGACCAGACAATTAACCCCATCTACAGTTATCTGAGTTCAAGCAGTCACCACACATCAATAATACTTTTACTACTATTGTGTACTACTTGTGCGTTTGTGCGTTCACTTATTCTGGATTGATATGGGAGATTCTAATGAAAACAAAACAAATTATTACTGGACTTATTTTCTGCCTGACGCTGTTTTCTCTGCAAATGGCTTTAGCAGCGGCCAGCAGCGCAACAAAAACCATGGCCGGCATTCTGGTCAATTTAAATCATTATCCTTCCGATGCTGAGAAGGAAACACTGAAGAAATTAACCAAAGACGCGGCAACCACGGATGCGGAGAAAACCATCGCAACCGCCATGGTAAACCTCGAACACACCGCCACCACCGACGATAAACAGAAGCTCAGCAAGATCATGAGCGACAACGGCGCCCCGGGCCCGGTTCGCACCCTCGCGGAGATCGTGCATAGCCTGAATCATAAGCCCAGCGATTCCGACAAACAAAAACTGAAGGAAATCATGAAATAGTTTTGCGCCTGGATTCGCGGTTACAAAATGATGGGGGCTTAATTAAGTCCCCATCTTTTCCGCGGGAGAGGCACTGGCTGCAACCAACTAAAATAGTTAAAACAAACACCTAAAACAAGCACCTAAAGTAGTGCTCGCTGTTCGCATCAGACTTACAAAACTCTCGCCCCAGGCCAGCAAACAATCCCGCTCACTGTTCCTATAAGCAGTTCATCCCGCCGATTTTATTTGCTCGTGAGTGAATATGTTGCAATTATGTTTTTAAGTGAAAAAATATAGCGCCGACCGTTTAATTTCGGTGGTAATTTTTATTAAAACCGGTAAGTTAGCTTATTGACTCAGTCAAACACAAGCCTTATACGCACGTATTGACATTCACCCCGTAGTGCAGGGCATAATTGGACCGCAACTTCGGTCGCATTTCAGGGAGTAACTGGCCATTTCCATTCTGGTTGTTCTCTTCGCTATTCATTATTGTACTCATCTGCGTTCAGAGGAGCACTTACCTTCAGCAGCACTTCATCAAAACGTTATGGCAGACTCTTAAACAAACGAAAAATATTCAACCGGTAAAACTTTGTTCAGTAGTGAGTGCGCGCCGGCTATTTTGGTGCGTGTATAATTAGCACCTTAAATCCAGGGAGGCTTTGGATATGCGTGGTAGCAAATTCGCTGCGCCGTGACTTACAAAGCATTAACCAATGGTCCTCGGGAAAGATTCCAAATCATCCCGGCGGCCAATATCAAACACCGCTACTAATGAAGCGGCTTAAACAAGGAGGAAATACCGATGCTAATAAAAATCACGAGTGTTGCCATTTTGATGCTGGTTTTGTATCAAGCCGGCTGTGCCAGCAGCGATAACAAAGGAAACGCGACGGCTGAAACCCCGGCCGCCGGTCAGCAAGCCCCGGCGGACAGCGATCAGGATAAAAAATCATCCAAGCCTGCCTGGGATGGAGGCTACCGGTATTGAGCATTTCGTCTTCTGAATGAAGGGCGCGCATTCGAAGAGCGGCTGCCCGGTTTGCTCCATCACTATGCGATAAGCCGGGATTCAGAATCAATTTCCGGGTCCCGGCTTAGCTTATCCAACAGGTGGGCCCTGATTGCCGCCCGCGCTGACTTATAATGTTTTCAGGAACTCAATCAAGTCCATCCTTTCATCGTCACTCAAAGTAACGCCGTATTCATGACCCCGGTTGGAATTTCCAGGCAGGGTCGTGTCAAGCAACGATGTTTTTCCTCTACCCACACTTTTAAATCCAACTTTATCCGGATCAAATTTTTGTGAACCGACATAGAATTCCGCTTTTCGCTCCTGGGCGGGCAATAACAATTCATAAAGGTTTTGCACGGCGCCGTTATGCAGATAGGGCGCCGTCGCCCAGGTGCCCTCCAGCGGAATAGCCCGGTACGCCAGCAGATTTTTCGGCGCGTACGGCGGTAATCCTGGCGCTTTTCGGCGATAGCCGATAGCGGCGGCCAGTTCCGCGCCCGACAAGGGGGGGTGAATTGCGCTCAGCACATTTTGGGTTGCGATGCCAACCAATATACTTAACAGCACGGGCGCAGGTAATTCCGCGGCGCCGGTAAACGGCGCGGGCAGGAGCGGAGCCAGATGCGCGGTCGAAACCACGCGCGTGGCGAAATTCAACGCCATGGCCGGATCGGTCCCGATTTCCGCCAGCGGTATCATTTTCGTCTCCACAAATTGCACGCCAAACAGATTTTCTTCCGCGGGCGTCAGGGGATAATTTCCGTTCGCGTCGCGCAAAGGATGACAATACGCGCAACTCGGTTCATAGCCCCGAAACTCGGTATAAAGCGCTCTGCCTTTGTTTACCTTTTTCTGATTAATCTTACCTAGATACTGTTCTGGCCACTTTGGCGGGCTCAACTTTGCCACCAACTGTTCCAGATCAATAAGCTCCCTGCCACGCGCCGATGTTTTTCCAAACTGTGCCGGGTCCACCAGGTTAACGGAACCAAAGACACCCAATACCTCACCCACATTTCGTCCCAGTGGATTATTCGCGGACCCATTCCATTGCACCCAATCGTGGCTGGGAGTACCCCATAAATGCGGATAATTTACCGGCGCGTTGGGCGGCCGGATATTCCCGGGAAAGTGCAAATCATCGCCAAACACCTCATTCATGATGGCGCCGAATGCATCAAGCCGCGCATAACCGTATTCAATACCGGTGGAGTCTATGTTTCGAGTTACAAATCCGGCGAGTTGCGGTTCATAGCCGGTTAACGATTGCCGCAAAGCGTCAGACTTGTCTCCTTCACCCCCCAACACCCGTTTGGCAAACCGGGCAAATTTTTGCTCACTTTCGAGCGTGGCTCTTACCGCTTCGTGTAAACTTTTTATAAAACCGTTGAAATCCGCCAACGTGGGAGCGCCTTCGATGCGAATCCGTGCGCCTTTTGCGATCAAGTCATTGGTATGACAAGCGGCGCAGGTCATGCCCAACCAATCCTCACCGCCCTCAACACTCTCCACGGCAAAGCCCACGGGGAGTGCGGCGTAGTTATTTTCTTTTATAGTCTCCACGTCGTCGAACAGGTAGTTAAATTTCGCAACGTGTTCCTGGCTTGAAAACAATTGTGCGCCGCGCGCTGTTTCCAACGCCAAATACCAACTCAGTGGAATCAGGTAGGAACCCTGGGGTGTTGTATAAAACGCCTGCCGCTCATTCTCTAGCCATCCCTGCTCCAGGTAGACGGTGTATTCAGTTGCCGACGCTGGATTAACCGAGCCGATAGCCATTACGGCGGCCGTAACGATACATTGAATAATATTCCGGTACTTTATTTTGATCATAATTTCCTCCCTCAACGTATTTACTAACTCAATAGACAAAAAATGACCTATTCCTTTGAAAAAAACATCACCCTAACACAGAACACAAAACCAGCGTTACAATTTTAGCTGATCTATAAACAAACCGAGGCAGTAATCACAGTTATTTTTGTGACTAATTCACATATTGATCAGTACGGACTTTGCGCAAAAGAATGATCAGCGGCAAAAAATGGGATTTTTGTTTGGCGAATATCGGGCGCGAACAAGCAGTCACCCCATCATTGATGGAATTTTTTTCACCCCCGGCAAGCCAATAACCAACAGCTAACCATAATCATTTGTGAAGAAAAAACGGAGCGATTTTTATTGTTGGTGTTGTTTGCGTTGAGGCAAGTGTAGTGATCTTTACCGCTTGGTATCTCAACGACCGTATGATGGATTAGCGGATACGCACGGTTCTTTTAAAATCCCGTGGCGGCGCTCTTATTCTTCACCTGCGGTTAGCCACTCCAGCAACCGCAACCGGCCCATGGCCTCTGCAAAACTTTGTCCGCATGCATCTTCGTTGGCCTGAAATTTCGCGCATACCCTGGGACGCTCGGGGCTATCGAATATCCTGCAGTAATGGCGTTCGTCCAGGTGGATGCAACGCACGCCAGCGGGTTTGCCTTGCGGCATGCCGGGGATCGCGGAAGTAATGGATGGCGCGATACAACAAGCGCCGCACCCGGCCCTGCATTGCATGGTTAGCGGCGCCTTATCTCAGTTTTTACCAGACACAAAATACTTAACAGCAAATTTATCATGAAATTACGATTCCATTCAGTCGCGCGAAGGTGAGCCGGATAGTGTAAGTGAAAACATGGTTCTAACCCAGTCGCGTCTCAATTCGATGTCCCCCACTGTAAATAACGAGAAAAACGCTAGGCTATTTACTCACTGCGCTTATGGTTTTTATGGAAATTTGACCTAGGCACTTTTCTTCGTTAGTCTCAGCCGTTCAATAACAAAACACCGACATGATCACATCACATTACCGGAGGGGAGCGATGGAAAACCTGCATATTATCCTGTTCGTTGGCTTGTTCGCACTGGCGATGATCGGCGCGTTCAGCGACAGCCGTAAATCGTAAACCAAAAAAATAGCTCTACATACTGACATCTATAAACCAAATAAACGTAAAAGCCAACCCGGTTCGGGGTTGGCTTTTTTATGGCTGAATATTTTCCGTGCCGGGACAGCGACTTTATTAATTAAATCCCCACGGCTTTATATCATCCGGCCCTGGGGTTGTTCTTCCTTGGCGGGCGCTTTTTGCTGCGGGACCGCTTTTCCCAGTTCTTTTAACGCCCCGTCGAGTGATTCAGTCAGTTCTTTTAGTTTTTGCTCTATTTCAGGACCATATTTTTCTATGGCGCCCTGCATGTCTTTCTGCACCGATTCACCCAGTGACTTGAGTTCCCGCTGGAGTTCCGGTTGCATCTTTTTCAATTCTTTCATGGCGTGCCCCAGTTGATCCGTCACGTCCCGCCCCAGTTTTTGCAGTTCGTCGGCTAACTTTTGCATACCGCGCCTCTCCCGGGCACTGTCCAGCGACTGTTTGGTCTGCGCCAGATCCACGCGCCAGTCCGTCTCTTCACGCTTCAAATGAGTTGTAAATTTGGTAGTCTCCAACCGATCGGCTTGTGCGATTTCCAGGGAGGTTTCGATGCTGGCCTGGCCGCTTGAAATTTGAACTTCGCCAAAGCGAATAGTGGCGCCGCGCAGGTCTTTTTGCAGTAACTGAAGTTCAGGGACGCTTTGTGGCGTGGCAAACCGGCCGGCCGTCTCCAAATCGTCCGCCAGAACCGCGCTCCAAAACTGTTGTGCGGACTGGGACGGCGTTAACGGGATTGCGTTGCACCCCTGCACGACAGTAATTAGAAATAAGGCGAAAAATATTCTGAAAGACATAGAATACATTAATTATTTCCTTGTTTTTTAATCAAAGTTAACCAGAATTATCCCGTGACTCGTTGGACACTAAGCCCGGATCAAAAATTCCCGGGCTCAGCCGGCGCTCGAACACTTGTTGGTATTGGCCAGGGTCCAGGCGGACGCAAGACGGATTTTTAGATAAAGTCGATTGAGTAAAATTCGCGTACCAGCTAAAGATTCATACTAACGCCCGAATAAATTAGCCGCTACGCCGATACATATATAAACATGCATTCGAACATCGTAACTGCTCACCCCGTGTGCAGCATAGTTAAAGCGGTACTGGTGTTTCCTGCCGGGGGCGTCTGCGGCCAGGGATGGCCGCCGTCGACGGATTCGCCGGGAGCGAATCCGGTCGCACGCAGTGCGCCCGCAGGGTGTGGGCCAGGGATGGCCCACAACAACCTACAGGGACGTACTTGTGGCGTCCC
>DATCIR010000124.1:0-2685 GCA_036507695.1 Gammaproteobacteria bacterium | reverse complement strand
GCACAGGCTGATCCACCGCTGTCGAATCTTTCGCGTCAAAGCCCGCCATAACATTCAGTAACAGCGCGGCATCTTCCGCGCTGCGCGCCATTGGTCCCGCCTGATCCAGGCTCGAGGCGAATGCAATCATACCGTAACGCGAGACCCGTCCATAGGTGGGTTTTAACCCGGTGATACCGCACAACGCGGCCGGTTGACGAATGGAACCGCCGGTATCCGTGCCGGTCGCGATGGGCGCCAGATGCGCGGCAACCGCGGATGCCGAACCCCCGGAGGAACCACCAGGCACGGCTGCAACATTCCAGGGATTTTTAACCGGGCCATAAAAACTGGTTTCGTTGGAAGAACCCATGGCAAATTCATCCATATTGGTCTTGCCTAACAGCACCATGCCCGCCTGTTTGCATTTGACAACAACCGTTGCATCGTAAGGCGCAAGAAAATTGTCCAGTATTTTTGAACCGCAACTGGTTTTAACGCCGTCGGTGCAAAAAATATCTTTGTGCGCCAATGGCACACCGGCTAAAGGATGCGAATGTCCTTGTGCGCGACGCTGATCGGCGGCGCGCGCCTGTTGCAGCGCCTGTTCGGCAGTCACGGTAATAAAACAATTGAGTTGGCCACCCAACTGATTAATTCGGCCAAGATAGTGTTGCGTCAATTCCTCGCTGCTAAACTCACCTGCCGCCAGCGATTTAACAAGTTCCGCGATCGTTTTATTGTGCATCAAAACTCCGTACTGAATTATTTTTACATTAACCTGTCTATCTGCACGCCGCGCCTGTATGCTTGTGGATTAAATTTGTCGTACACTGTGCAGCATTGCGGTTACTTCATGATAATTGGTTCATGATAATTGGCTCATGACAATTGCCTCAAGATAATCACTCAATCACCTTGGGCACCAGATATAAGCCTGCTTCCGTCAATGGAGCCACTCGTTGAAAATGTTCCCGTTGATTCTGCTCAGTGACCTCATCTTTGCGCAAGCGTTGTACAGCATCTAAAGGATGAGCCATGGGTGCTACGCCGGTGGTGTCAATTGCATTCATTTGCTCAACGAGTTCGAGGATATTGGATAAATTATTCGCATAATTGGGTATATCCGCCTCGTCAATTGCGAGTCGAGCCAGGTGAGCTATATTTTCTACATCGTGTTTTGTGAGGGGCATACTAATTTTCCAGTTTTCTAGCTAAATACCGCTAATTTTTTGCCGATATGTTTGAAACGTGTGACGTTAACACAATTGGCGCCTTGCCCAAAAGCGCAGGCACTGATAAATTAGCGCATTCTTAACATTCACTTGTGAGTTCAATACCTTGGGATACTTTTCTAAACTTCGTGGCGCTTTTTCAAACGATTTGGCGATTGATTTAGGAACAGCCAACACACTTATATATGTTAAAGGACAAGGCATCGTTCTGGATGAACCGTCCGTGGTCGCCATCCGTATGGAACGCGGAACCGGAAATCCCAAGAACATTGCCGCCGTCGGCCTGGAAGCCAAGGCCATGCTGGGCCGCACGCCGGGCAATATTCAAGCAATTCGCCCGTTGAAAGACGGCGTTATTGCGGATTTTACCTTGACGGAAAAAATGCTCCAGCACTTCATTCATAAAGTGCACAAGGATAAGTTCAAGTTCCTGCATCCCAGCCCCCGGGTGTTGATTTGCGTGCCATGCGGTTCCACCCAGGTGGAACGGCGCGCGATCAAGGAATCCGCGGCGGGCGCCGGCGCGCGCGAAGTATATCTCATTGAAGAACCCATGGCGGCGGCCATCGGCGCCGGCTTGCCGGTGCACGAAGCCAATGGTTCCATGGTGCTGGATATTGGCGGGGGCACCTCGGAAGTGGCGGTTATTTCCCTGGCCGGTATCGTTTATTCGGCGTCGGTGCGCATCGCCGGCGACCGGTTTGACGAGGCCATTGCCAACTATGTACGGCGTAACTACGGTACCCTGATTGGTGAAGCCACTGCGGAAAGAATCAAGCATGAAATCGGCAGCGCCTACCCCGGCGATGAAGTTCGGGAAATCGAAGTGCGCGGCCGCAACCTCGCGGAAGGTATTCCGCGCAGTTTCACTCTCAATAGCAATGAAATACTGGAGGCCCTGCAGGAACCGCTGGCCGGTATCGTGGGCGCCGTAAAAACCGCCCTAGAAAAAACCCCTCCCGAATTGGGCGCGGACATTGCCGAGCGGGGTATGGTATTAACCGGGGGTGGAGCGCTGTTACGGGATTTTGACCGCTTGTTGATGGAAGAAACTGGCTTGCCGGTCATTGTCGCGGAAGATCCTCTGACTTGCGTAGCCCGCGGTGGTGGTCGTGCGCTCGAAATGATGGACGAATCAGGAACCGAAATTTTCACCACAGAATAACCTGGTCGCCGACCTACTACCTACTCACGGTAAATTTGTTCTTCGTGTAACGTTTTGATTTTGAATGATTGGCCGAAATGTTCGTTAAGCGCATGATCAATCACTTACGGCGAGAACAAATTTACCGTGACTACCTACTCCCCGTTGTTACCCCTAAAGGTATCTTTTGCTAAGATGCAGAGTCAGGTGTTTCGCGCACCATTCTTGCATTGTTCTGTTAATTTTACTTAGTCTTATACTTTAATAAGTGTAACTACTCACCCCGTGCAGCATAGGTTAAAGCGGTGCTGGGGTCTTCTGCCGGGG
>DATCIR010000123.1:0-8140 GCA_036507695.1 Gammaproteobacteria bacterium | reverse complement strand
GAAATCTTCCATCTACGCGCGCAAACTATTCTGCAGCAACTGGAAGACACCCAACGCGAGATCAGCAATCTAAGCGGGGAAGTTTCCGGGCTCCTGCGTATCGGCACCAGTCATCATATCGGCCTGCACCACCTGCCACCCATCCTCAAACAGCTCAATCAACAATACCCGGATTTGACCCTGGATATTCACTTTATGGATTCCGAAGCTGCCTACCACGGCGTACTCACTGGAAAGTTGGAACTTGGCATCATCACCATACCCGTCACGTCCAATCCAGAACTCAACACGCGCGTGGTTTGGCGCGATCCGTTGGAATTTCTGGTGGGAAAAACCCATGCGCTCGCCAAAACACTCGCATCCAAACCGAGATCTAAAAATGGAATAAGCCCAAACGAGCTTGCGCAACACAATGCAATCCTGCCAAGCAAAAACACTTATACACGGCAAATTCTTGAAACAGCGTTTCGCGGCGTCAACTGTGAAATTAAAACGACGCTTTCAACCAACTATCTGGAGACTATAAAAATGATGGTCAGCGTGGGACTGGGTTGGAGCCTGTTACCTCGCAGCATGCTCGGCAGCGACCTGATGGTGTTAAAGGTGCCCCGCATGCAATTGCAGCGAAATCTCGGCATCGTGTGGCATCGTAAAAGGACGCTTTCCAATGCCGCGACAGTGATGATGGATTTGCTTGAAGCAAGCCGGATTCCATAACTCTTTCCAATGCCATTATGGAATTGTCATTACCACTTTTACATTGGACTTTTCCCTAATCATGGACAGCGGCACATAGGCAATCGCGTTAGGATCGCGCTCAACATACGCCACGACAACGTTTTTGGCTTTAATCTGCCCGGAATTAACCGCCGATTGATTCCCTTTGCGATTCAACTCTGCCGCATCGGCTGCCACAGCGGGCATATCCAGAATGTCTTGCGAGAACTTTTCCCGATGCTCGTCACCCAGAGGTAAATTGTAAAGCATAATGCTGGATCCATCCCGCCACTGCGTAATACGGTCTTGATAGATGGCGCGTATTTCAACCTTTGTAAGCCGCTGATTGTTGTCGGGGTGAACGATGACCGCCACCTTGTTTTCATTGTTTTGTTGCTCTATAGACCGAGCCAGTAATCCTAAAGATTTCTTTTGCGCCGCCCTTACAGTATCTGGCATAGCGGTATCCGGCGCATCCGCGTTGTCAGCCGGTTTTACGGTATCAGTTCTTTCAACAGCCGTTTCAGTGGTTGACACACTGGCCGCCTGAGTTTGCGCTACTGGCGATAAATCGTTATTTGCAGTGGCTTGCGCGGTGGGCGCTGCGCCAGTCTGCGGCTGCCCAGCCGGCAACGCCGCTAATTCAACCGGCCTGTTTTGAGCTTCATTGTTATTTTCAACAAAAGGGCCTGCAGGAGTTGACGCTTCGGGGACAAGCGAAGCCTGTCGTGCTGTTTCGTCCGGATCATGCGATCCGACAAAAATCATCACCACAACCACGAACAGAAAAATTGATATCCAGACTATGCGCATAAAACAGTCCCCTTACGTTAATCAATTGTTGTTTCACAATCCAGAAAAAACAACACAGCTTGGTTTTATGACTGCTTATGAACCCTCGTATTCCGGAATAGAGAAGGGGATTATTGTTTTGATTCAGTTCTCACTTATTCGCCTTGGCGCCATTATTTTATACTTTAATTTCTTTAACAAGCACTACGTTCGCAATAAACTACATTAGACTGCTATATCTGGTGTGGTTATTTGCAACGGGCTGTATTTCAGTAATTCATTATATGTGGTATATCTAAAATGACAGGGCATATCCGATTGGTACCCAGGCGGCGCCTTACCGGGTAAGCTCTCTGGCAGAGGTGATTCGAGCACCGCAAACCGCCAGTGGATTTTGGCGGTTCACGCGCAAATAGTTAGCGCCGTTACGCCGTTAATCCACGGCAATAACAGCCATACAGCGCGGTCGAACTTCAGAGTCAGGACTGCCTATAGATCAATCCCGGGGCAAACAACAGTTCGTTTTTTTTCAATTGATCAAGCGGACAACCTTCGCGGTCGCACTCCGCGAGCCGGTCAAAAACATACTTCTTACCCGATTGAACCACAAAATCGTAAATGGGTTTGCCAAGATAGAACCCGATAGGTTTTCCAAGACGACTTTCACTCATAATACAGCCCTCATCGTTTGCCGATTAATGAAAAGCATTACCGTTGATGTATCGTCCACGGAACCCGCGCCTTTAGCCTGATCGAAAAAGCCAAGCCAAAAAACTGTGACCATAGTCGCACGCTGTTTTCGCAGCCGGAATTCCAATATCCGCCACCAGCAGCAGGATAAATTTCGACGTTGCGACTTTGACGAGGGGACGCGGATTTATTAATTGTTGCTGCGATATCCTTTTACTGTTCAATGAGTTTAAATACAGGCCGATTTATACTAAATTGTAACTACTCACCCCGTGTTCAGCCTAGGTTAAAGCGGTGCGGGTGTCTCCTGCCGGGGGCGTCTGCGGCCAGGGATGGCCGCCAGTCGAGCCTACAGGGACGTACTTGTGGCGTCCCCCGGCAGGAGACACCGGCGCCGCCCACGGGTGAGTAGTTACACTAAATTATAGGTTACGTTGTGCATGGCAATATTTACCGCGTTACATTGCCTGATCCTAAATTAAATCTTAATAATAAATTGCTAATAACAAGATAAAACCATGAGAAAAGGCCACTGGTTACTTTTAACGGTTTGTGTATTTACACCCTGCGTCGCTGACCAGACTCTAATCGCCAATGCCGAAGTAGCGGAAAAAATATTCTGGAAAAATTTATATCCTGAAGGCGGCGCTCATTTCACATTGTATTGCGGTGAGCGTTTCACCAATAAAAAGGATGATCTGTTGATAGAACTCGTTTACCCCATTCAATGGGTGGTCGATTATCTGGGCTGCGACAGTCTCGGGCGTTGCCGCACGGAAAGCCGGCGCTTTAATCGCATGGAAGCCGATCTTCACAATTATTATCCCGAAGTGAAAATGATCACGCGGGCGCGCGCGAACTACGCGTACGGGGAAATACCTGGTGAATTTCGGGATTTTTTTGAATGCGATTTTGAGGTCGATGTGCGGAATAAAATAGTTGAATCCAGAACGGTGGCGCGCGGCAACATCGCCAGGGCTCTATTTTATATGCACTGGGAATATGGCTTGCCGATTGACAAACAGAACATTAACACGTTAATCGCATGGCACACCGAAGACCCCCCCAGCAAGGACGAACAGCGCCGCAACGACTTGATCCAGAAATTACAGGGAACGCGTAACCTGTTCATTGACAATCCTGGCAAGGCACTGCAGCTTACCAATAAAGGGTAGCGGGATCAGCGCGGCAACCTAAGCATTCAGATACAGCGCTCAGATAGGCTTGGCGCGCACCTCAGGGAATATCCAGATCCAGCTGATTATAAATGCAATCAAAGCGGTGGCACCGGCAATCATGAATGCCACGGTCGCGCCCGTTGAATCCCAAATCATGCCGCTGTATAAGCTTCCAACGGCGCCACCGGCGCCAAAACTTAAACTGCTATAGAGCGCCTGGCCTTTACCCTGGTGACGGCCGGTAAAGTAGCGATGGATCAGCTCAATGGCGCTGGCATGATAAACACCGAACGTCGCCGCGTGTAATAGCTGCGCGACAATCAGCAACCATAATGAATCAACATAGAAACCAATCATCAGCCAACGAAATGCCGCCAGTACCAAACTCAGTAACAGCAGCTTTCGCAATCCTATGCGCTGGACCAGTACCGGCATCAATAAAAACAGCACCACTTCGGCGATCACACCCAAGGACCACAATTGTCCGGTCAGCCAACTCGAATAACCATGCTCCACAAGATAAATCGTATAAAACGTGTAGTAAGGCCCGTGACTGACTTGCATCAAAAAACACACAACGAGCAACGCAAAGACCTGAGGGTTTTTCAGCAGCTTGCCCAATGCAACATGTTCAGACGGGAAATGCTTTGCCGCCTGCTCCGGCACCAGCAGACTGGTCAACCCGATGCCGGCAAACAATACCAGCAGAACAACCGGCAGGATGCCGGCGCCCTGCAAATCCAGCACGGATCCGATACTCGCAACGGCTATAATGAAGCCGATCGACCCCCACAAGCGGATGCTGCTATAGCGATGCGTATAGTTACCCAGGTAATTAAATGTGTTTGCTTCAAATTGCGGCAGCGCCGCGTTCCAGAAAAAACTGAATAGCACCATGACCAGTAACAGCCACCAATAGTTATGACTGACCAGCACGCCCGCGAACGTTAATGCCGCCAGCAAGCTGCCGGCCCGCACAATCAACATACGCTGACCCAGATGGTCCGCGATCCAGCCCCAAATGTTCGGCGATATGATCTTGGTGCCCATGATGATCGCCATGAAAATACCAATATCGTGGGCGGAAAACCCGGTGGATTTGAGATACCAGCCCCAGTACGGAACCAGCGCACCCACGGACGCGAAATAGAAAAAGTAGAAGCTGGACAAGCGCCAGTAAGGCATGAGGGAAAAGTTTTATTGAATAACTAGGATTGAGATCACTTTAAACACTGGAAATCCGCAAGACGTTGTCGCTGGCGAATCATTAGCAATGACAGCGCCTACACCAACTTCAAGCCAACATAAAAAAGCGGAATCACCGCCACCACAACAATGGCGCCAAAGGCATATACCAGTGGTTTTTCCACCAGATCACGGCAGAAAAACACTCGTATCACGCTATATAACATTGCACTTATCAGTAATAGGCCAATGGTATGCGGAATAAAAGTGTCAACCAAATACGGCGCCTGCGATTCCTCCCAACGTAGTGCGCCACGATATAATAATTTATTGACAACCAGCTGGGCGGCGTAATAATCAATCACCGCCAGGATCAGGCAAATTAAACTCAGCAAAAAAACGAATACGATGCCCTTTTGATTTTTCTTCGTCCAAACTATCCAAAACAACGATGGCAACAAAAGGCTCACAACCCATAGGATCCCTATCAGCGCAACAACACACGCCACACAATTGTTACCACCCACGTCGGCGGGACTGAAATACCACCATTTGCTGATTATCACGCCTAAACCAATCAGCGCCAACCAGATTAAACCAAATGGATCCTTACTCTGAAATCCAGACCCGGATCGCGCTCTTCTTGTTCGAGTTACCATGGCAATAGCATCTATAAATTTTTCAACGGTTCGATTTGCATTGATGCTGCAACATCCAGACCAGTACCCGCGGTTATTCCCGCCCGGCGGGAATGACTGGCGTTTGCGACCGCACACCGGCGTTTTGCGCCCGATGCCGCAGCAGGTGATCCATCAGCACAATGCCCAGCATCGCTTCCGCGATCGGAGTGGCGCGAATGCCCACACAGGGATCATGCCGGCCCTTGGTAATCACTTCGTCCGCGTTACCCTGTATATTCACGGTGCGCCCGGGAATGCGCAAACTCGACGTGGGCTTCAAGGCGATACTCACACGGATGTTCTGCCCCGATGAGATGCCGCCCAGGATGCCTCCGGCATTGTTACTTAAAAAACCCTGCGGCGTGATTTCATCCCGGTGCCGGGTGCCTTTCTGTTCCACGCTCGCGAACCCCGCGCCGATTTCCACGCCTTTCACCGCGTTAATGCCCATCATGGCGTGGGCGATATCCGCGTCCAGCCGGTCAAAAACCGGTTCTCCCCAACCCGGCGGGATATTCGTGGCCACCACATTAATACGCGCGCCAATGGAATCGCCGTCCTTGCGCAGCGCGTCCATGTATGCTTCCAGCTCCGCGACTTTACTTGCATCAGGGCAAAAGAAGGCATTGTTATCGATTTCATTCCAGTCAACCGTTTGCGCCTTGATCGGACCCAGTTGACTTAAATAACCCCGAATCTCAACGCCAAACTCCTGCTTCAGGTATTTCTTGGCGATACCACCCGCCGCCACCCGCATGGCAGTTTCGCGCGCCGACGAACGCCCGCCACCGCGGTAGTCGCGCATGCCGTATTTTTGCTGGTAGGTGTAATCCGCATGGCCGGGCCGGAATAGATCCTTGATGTTGGAGTAATCCTTGGATTTCTGGTCGGTGTTGTAAATAATCATGCCGATGGGTGTGCCGGTGGTAACGCCTTCAAAAATTCCCGAAAGAATTTTCACTTCGTCCGCTTCCTGGCGTTGCGTGGTGTGACGCGATTGACCGGGTTTGCGCCGGTCCAGGTCGTGCTGTAAATCGGCTTCGGATAACGGCAGTCCCGGAGGGCAACCATCCACGACACAACCCAATGCGATGCCGTGGCTTTCCCCAAAGCTCGTTACCGTAAATAATTTTCCTATGCTATTACCCGACATAAGCGCATTGTAGCCGTTGCACATTGGTTTCCAAAGCAATTAAAAAATTTATTTCGAACGCCAGATTAAGGGTACACCCGCCTGATGCAAGTTATGTAACACGCCGGCCAGGTGTTGACGGATGAATTGTTTGCGATGGGGGTTCTTACGCGCCAGGCTGGCCCAGCTGCGTCCCGGCACCAGACCCGCAAAATCATACAAGCCGGGCTCCGGATAAAAATACGCGGCCACAAATTGATTCAGCATGCGTTGCAAAATGAAACTCACAACAAACGCCTTGCCGGGAGACAATTCCTGAACGCCGGCATCCACCATGCGCCGTGAAAAAGAAATGTGCCGCACTTCGTCCACCGTATGAAACGTGGCGACATCAAAAATCGCGGGGCAAACCGTGTTCTTGTGTTGACGTATAACCCGGTTGAGGCGATCCGGAATTTCCTGGCCGAGCATAATGGTCAACCAGAAAGTCACGGAATCAACCGAGGAATGCCGGGTAAACCAGTTCATCCAACCCAAATCCTGGAACCGGGTCGCCACCCGTGGCAGGCCGCTGCGTTGAATAATTTCCGCGAACACCAGGCTGTGCCCTGCTTCTTCGCGCAGTTCATTCAAGTGGTATTTCAGCAAGGCAATGTTTTTTCTGGCGTAGGACGCCGACTGGGACAAACGTTCCATGAACAAACCTTCCAGCCAGACCTGAGCTTCCAGTAGATGCAAGTATTCGAAATGGGAAAGCGCCTTGCGCTGCGCGGCGGGCAACACCATGAACTCGGACACGCCATACAAGGACAAGGCTTCTTCCGGTAACCAGTAATCATCCAGATTCAGGCGCAACCAGTTCACGCGGTTGACCGGATCCTGGTAAATACGGTGCTGATTCAGCTGCTCAAGGATTTCCGTGGATTTGACCGACCATAAACTCATAGGATAAACCGCAACCCTTTGATATCTATATTTTTATTAAGGATTAGAGCCGTTTTTTGTGCAAGTGGGATATCTTAGCAAACCCGCTTATCGATTGCACCTGGGCAAAAACTGGTTTAACCTTGCGCGTCTTTCATCATGGGCGTAGCCGGTTTGCTATTCCCTGGTTACTGAACGATTTTTGCCGTGCCGGATTTAAAAGGCAGTCGTACCAGGTTGGGCAGCGCGCAACAGGGATGATTGATACCGTTTCGTTAAAAACAAATCCTGGAGAGGTGGCCGCTCTAGCCCAGTCGCTTCGGACATCCTGTCCTTTTGCGACACTTGTACATCCGTGTACATCGTCCATGGGCTTCGCGGCACTCGCACATCCATGTGCGTCGTCCGTGCGGCGTCAGTGGAGATATTAGAAGGATGTGCAGGTAACTAAATTTTGGAGAGGTGTCCGAGCGGTCGAAGGAGCACGCCTGGACGATGTGCAGGATGCACGAGTGCCGCGGGAGGCATGGATGCCGGGAGCGGCAAGTGTGTGACACTTTTCAGGCGATGTGTCCACCAACTGTAAAGGTTACTAAACAGGTTAAAGTAGGAGAGGTGGCCGCTCTCGCCCATCCATGGGCTACGCGGCACTAGCACATCCCTGTGCGTCGTCCGAACGGCGACAGTGGACGAATTAGACGGTTGTGCAAGTAACTAAATTTTGGAGAGGTGTCCGAGCGGTCGAAGGAGCACGCCTGGAAAGTGTGTATACGTCAAAAGCGTATCGAGGGTTCAAATCCCTCCCTCTCCGCCATCTACTGAGCAACAGCCATCTTTGTGAA